>JBJMIH010000036.1:0-16527 GCA_045806985.1 Mycobacteriales bacterium
ACATCAAGGATGACCTGAAAGCTCAGAAGGTCTACGTCATCGACGACCAGTCCGCGTACGGCGCGGGCCTGGCCGACGTGGTGAAGTCGGGTCTGGGCAGCCTGGTCATCGGCACCGACCACGTGAAGCAGAAGGACACCGACTTCTCCGCCGCGGTCGGCAAGGTGAAGAGCAGCGGCGCGACGGTCCTGTTCTACGGCGGTTACTACGCCGAGGCCGGCCCGATGCTCAGCCAGCTCAAGGCCGCCGGTGTGACCGCGACGTTCATCAGCGGTGACGGCTCCCGGGACGAGGGGCTCATCAAGGCCGGCGGCGCCGCCGCGACCGAGGGCGCGCTGCTGTCCTGCCCGTGCGCGGTCAAGACCGGTGACAAGTTCGCCACCGACTACAAGGCCAAGTGGGGCAAGGACCCCGGCATCTACAGCGCCGAGGCCTTCGACGCCGCGAACATCTTCCTCAAGGGGATCGACGCCGGGAAGACCACCCGACCGAAGATGCTGACCTACGTCAACGGCTACCAGGGTCAGGGCGAGACCAAGCACTTCAAGTTCGACTCCCACGGCGAACTCGACAAGTCCTCGGTCTCTGTCTACCTCTATAAGGTCCACAACGGCGCGATCGTGCTGGACAAGCAGCTGAAGCTGTAGCCGCCGTCGTACCGAGCGCGAGGACGGGGTGCGGCCGGACTGGTTCCGGCCGCACCCCGCTCGCCGGATGAGCGTGGAGCGCGTCCTTGAACCTTGATTTCCATTACCTCTACCACAGCTTCTGGTTCCTGACCGTGACCGGCCTGGCCCAGGGCGCCATCTACGCCCTCGTCGCCCTGGGTTACACGATGGTCTACGGCGTGCTGAAACTGATCAACTTCGCGCACTCCGAGGTGTTCCTGGTCGGCACGTTCGCCATCTGGTACGTCTGGGGCTGGACCGGCCTGGACCAGAACGCCGGCAAGCAGTCGCTGCTCATGGTGCTGGTGTACCTGCTGCTCGGGCTGCTCGCCGGGGCCGCCGGCTCGGGCGCGACCGCGGTCGTGCTGGAACGGGTGGCGTACCGCCCGCTGCGCCGCCGCAACGCCCCCAGCCTGGTCTTCCTCATCACCGCGATCGGCGCGTCGATCGCGATCAGCGAGGCCGTCGGCATCTACATCGACCGCGGCAACCGCGGCCTCAACCACCTGGTCCAGCCCAAGGCGGTGTTCACCCTCGGCGACACCCAGGTCACCAACCTGGAGATCGGCCTGGTCGTGGCCGCGGTCGCGATGACGCTGGCGCTGGACGTCTTCATCCGCCGCACCCGGCTGGGCCGCGGCGTGCGCGCGGTCGCCCAGGACCCGGACACCGCCGCGCTGATGGGCGTGAACAAGGACCGCGTGTTCGTGCTGACCTTCCTGCTGGGTGGCCTGCTCGCCGGCGGCGCGGCACTGCTGTACAACCTGAAGTTCGCCACCACCAAGTTCGACGTGGGCTTCATCCTCGGCATCAAGGCGTTCACCGCCGCCGTCCTCGGCGGCATCGGCAACCTGCGCGGGGCGCTGCTCGGCGGCCTGCTGATCGGGCTCATCGAGAACTACGGCTCGGCGCTGTTCGGCACCGGCTGGAAGAACGTGGTGGTGTTCGTCGCGCTGATCATCATCCTGATGTTCCGGCCCACCGGCCTGCTCGGCGAGTCGCTGGGGAGGGCGCGGGCATGAACGTCCCCGGCAGGAACCTCGCCGACAAGGCCGGCGACAGGGCCAGGCAGGCCGACAACCGCCGGGTCGCGATCGTCGGCGGTATGCGGCTGCGCTGGAAGGCGCTGCCCAAGGTGTGGCGGGTCCTGGTCGCCATCGCGTTCGTGGTCCTCCTGTACACGCTGCCGCTGCTCAACCCGCCGATCATCACCACCACCCAGTCGGACTTCGCCACCGTGCTGTTCGACGTGTCGATCTTCGTGCTGGTGGCGGTCGGCCTGAACATCGTGATCGGCCTGGCCGGCCTGCTCGACCTCGGGTACATCGGCTTCTTCGCGACCGGCGCGTACACGGTGGCGGTGTTCGGCTCCCCGGAGTCCAACGTCCACACCAAGTTCCCGTGGCTGATCTGCGTGCCGATCGCGATCGCCCTGACGATGGTGACCGGCGTGCTGCTGGGCGGGCCGACGTTGCGGCTGCGCGGCGACTACCTGGCCCTGGTCACCCTGGGCTTCGGCGAGCTGGCCAAGGAGATCGCCGACAACAGCGGCGAGAAGGGCCTGCTGCGCGGGCAGCGCGGCATCTCCTCGGTGCCGGTGCCGCCGGGCCACCACTCCGACGGCACGCCGCTGTTCAACCTGGCCGACGGCAAGCCGTACTACTGGCTCGCGCTGAGCGTGATCATCGTCTGCATGGTCGGGGTGATCCGGCTGGAGCGCAGCCGGGTCGGCCGGGCGTGGGTGGCGATCCGGGAGGACGAGGACGCGGCCGAGCTGATGGGCGTGCCGGCGTTCCGGTTCAAGCTGTGGGCGTTCGCGATGGGCGCCTGCCTGGGTGGCCTGTCCGGCGCGCTGTTCGCCGGCCACCAGGGGTTCATCAACTCCGACAGCTTCCAGCTCCAGCTGTCCATGCTGTACGTGGCCGCGGTGGTGCTCGGCGGCGCCGGCAACCTGCTCGGCGTGACGATCGGCGCGGTCATCGTCGGCTACCTGCCGGAACGCTTCCGCGGCTTCTCCGAATACCGGTTCATGGTGTTCGGCCTGGTGCTGATCGTCGTGATGATCTTCCGGCCGCAGGGCATCGTGCCCAGCCGGAGACGGCAGGTCGAGCTGGCGGTACGGCAGGAGGAGGTGGAGGTCGGTGCCTGACGTGGCGGTGGACTCCGACAGCCCGGTGGCGACCGGCGCCGACGGCGCGCCGCTGCTGCTGGTCGAGGACCTGACGCTGCGCTTCGGCGGCGTCACCGCGCTCGACAAGGTCAGCTTCCCGCTGCACCGGGGCGAGATCCTCGCCCTGATCGGCCCGAACGGCGCCGGCAAGACCACCTGCTTCAACGCGATCACCGGGGTGTTCAAGCCGACCTCGGGGCGGGTGCTGTTCGACGGCAGGCGGCTGTCCGGGCGGCGGCGTTACCAGATCACCCGGATGGGCATCGCCCGCACGTTCCAGAACATCCGGCTGTTCCCGGAGATGACCGCGCTGGAGAACGTGATGGTGGGCGCGGACGCCCACCACAAGACCGGCGTGGTCGGGGCGCTGTTCCCGCTGATCCGGCTCCCGCGCCGGCCGGACGAGTTCAGCGGTTCCGACCTGCGCCGCCGGTTCCAGCGGATCTTCGGCATCTCCCGGCACCGGCGGGAGGAGATCGCCGGCCGCGCGGTCGCCCTGGAGCTGCTGGAGTTCGTCGGCATCCGGGACCGGGCCGGGGAGGTGGCCCGCAACCTGCCGTACGGGTACCAGCGCCGGCTGGAGATCGCCAGGGCGATGGCCACCAGGCCGACGCTGCTCTGCCTGGACGAGCCGGCGGCCGGCTTCAACCCGGCCGAGAAGCAGGACCTGATGGCGCTGATCAAGCGGATCCGCGACCGCGGCATCACCGTGCTGCTCATCGAGCACGACATGCGGCTGGTGATGGGCGTGGCCGACCGGATCGTGGTGCTGGAGTTCGGCCAGAAGATCGCCGAGGGGCCGCCGGCCGCCGTCCGGGAGGATCCGAAGGTCATCGCCGCCTACCTGGGAGTACCCGACGATGCTGCTTGAGCTGACCGACGTGGTCGTCCAGTACGGCCGCATCCAGGCCCTGCACGGGATCAGCCTGCAGGTGGACGAGGGCCAGATCGTCGCGCTGATCGGCGCGAACGGGGCCGGCAAGACCACCACGATGCGGGCGATCTCCGGGCTGCGGCCGCTCGCCGGCGGCAGGATCGTCTTCGACGGCAGGGACATCAGCAAGCTGCGCGCCGACCTGCGGGTGGGGCGCGGCATCGGCCAGTCGCCGGAGGGCCGGGGCGTGTTCCCGGGCATGACCGTGCGCGAGAACCTCGACATGGGCGCGTACTCCCGCAAGAACAAGGCCGAGATCGCCGCCGACCTGGACCGGGTTTTCACGCTGTTCCCGCGGCTGAAGGAGCGGGAGAAGCAGATGGGCGGCACGATGTCCGGCGGCGAGCAGCAGATGCTCGCGGTCGGCCGCGCGCTGATGACCCGGCCCAAGCTGCTGCTGCTGGACGAGCCGTCGATGGGCCTGGCGCCCATGCTGATCCAGCAGATCTTCGCCATCATCACGGAGATCAACCAGCAGGGCACGACGATCCTGCTGGTGGAGCAGAACGCGCAGCAGGCACTGTCGCGGGCGCACCACGCGTACGTGCTGGAGACCGGCCGGATCGTCAAGTCCGGCACCGGCCAGGAACTCCTGCACGACCCCGCCGTCCGCGACGCCTACCTCGGCGTCGCATAACAGGCCCACACCGTCACGATCAAGGCGTTGTGCCCGGGTTTCGCTACGACAACGCGGGCACATCTCCTTGATCGTGGCCGGGCGGTCGCTTCAGCACCCTGCCGTCCACCAGGACGGTACGGACGTCGGCCGGCTGGACGGCGGTCACCAGCAGGCGTGCCGGGTCGTGCCCGGCGCGCAGGTGGGGGCCGTCCGTCGAGACGGCGACGAGGTCGGCCCGCTTGCCCGGAGTGAGCGAGCCGATCTCGCCGTCCAGCCCCAGCGTGCGGGCGCCGTCGAGGGTGGCCATTGCCAGCACCCGGCGGGCGGTGAGCGCGAACTCGTCCTCGGCGGCCCCGTTGGCCAGCGCGAGGGTGAGCTTCATGATCGCCCACGGGTCGGCGTTGCCGGTGATCGCGGTGGTGTCCACCGACAGCCCGACCGGCACGCCGGCGGCCAGCAGCGCGCCGGTGCGCGGCGGACCGTACCCGATCAGCAGCTCGCTGTACGGGGACAGGCTCACGGTCGCGCCGGTGTCGGCGAGCTGGCGGATCTCCGTGCCGGTGGCGGAGTTGGCGTGCACGACCTGGACGTCGGGGCCGAGCAGGCCGCCGCCGGCCAGCGCGGCGATCTGGCCGGCCGCCGCGCGGGGACCGCTGGCGTGCACCGACAGCGGCAGGCCCAGGCCGCGGGCGGCCTCGATCTCGGCCCGGTACACCCGCGGCGGCACCACCATGGCCGGGTTGCTGCCGCCCAGCCCGCGCCAGGCCACGCCGAGGGTGAGCCGGCCGCCGGCCGCGTACCGGGGCCACTCGGCGTGCAGCGCCGCCAGGTCGGCGAGGTCCATCGCCCGGTCGTTGCCGTGCCCGGCCGGGTAGCCGTACCCGAAGCGGGCCCGCAGCCCGGACGCGGCCAGCGCCTCGACCGCGGCGCGCGCGTGCTCCGGGCTGCGCACGTTGTGGCACCAGTCGTGCACGGTGGTGATCCCCGAGTGCACCGCCTCCGCGCAGGCCAGCCGCACGGCCGCGGCCAGGTCCCCGGGTTCGAGGTCGCGGCCGCGGTCCCGGGTCAGCCGGAAGTACCCGGTCGGCGGGCCGCCCTCGCCGGACGCCGCGCGCAGCAGCGTGGTCCACAGGTGCCAGTGCGTCTCCACCAGGCCGGGCAGGACGATCGTGCCGCGCGCGTCGATCTCGGTCGCCCCGGAGGCGTCGAGGGCCGGCCCGACGGCGACGATCCGGCCGCCGGCCACGTGCACGTCCGCGCCGGGCAGGTCGCCCAGCTCCGGGTCCATGGTGATCACGTGGCCGCCGCGGAGAACGAGGTTGGTCATGCCCCGATCGTGGCGCGGGAGGACCGATGCCGTCCAAGACTGATTGCCGCTGGCATTGATAAGCGGTCACACTGAATCGGTGGAGTTGCGCCAGCTCGTCTACGTCGAGGCGGTGGCCAGGCACGGGCACTTCACCCGGGCCGCCGAGGAGCTGCGGGTCGCCCAGCCGGCCGTGTCGGCCCAGGTGCGCCGGCTGGAGGCGGAACTGGGCGTGCCGCTGTTCCGCCGCACCACCCGCCGGGTGGAGCTGACCGGCGCGGGGGAGCGGTTCCTGGTCCGGGCGCGGCGGGTGCTGGCGGAGCTGGACGCGGCCAGGGCCGAGGCCGGCCGGGCGGCCGGGGTGGTGGCCGGCCGGGTGCTGCTCGGCGCGATCCAGTCGCTGGACCCGTACGACCTGCCGGGCTGCCTGGCCGCCTTGCACGAGCGGTACCCGGAGGTGGAGGTGGAGCTGCGGTCCGGCACCGCCGCCGGGATGCTGGCCGCGGTGCGGGACGGCCGGCTGGACCTGGCGCTAGCGCCGGTGCCGGACGGCGCGGACACCGGGGTGGCGGTGACATCCCTGTTCACCGACGAGCTGGTGCTGGCGCTGCCGCCGGACCATCCGCTCGCCGGCCGGGACGCGGTGGCACCGGCCGACCTGCGCGACGAGCCGTGGGTGGCGCTGCCGCCGGACAGCGAGTCGCGCGCCACCCTCGCCGCCGCCGCGGCGGCCGCCGGCTTCACCCCGCGGGTGCGGTTCGAGAGCCGCGACCCTCGCCGGGTCCGCGACCTGGTGGGCCACGGGCTGGGGGTGGCGCTGCTGCCCCACTCGGTCGCCACCGGGCCGGGCCAGGGCCGGCCGGTGGCGGTGGCGCGCGTCGAGCCGGTGCCGCTGTCCCGCACGGTCGGCCTGCTCAGCCGGGCCGGCCGGGTGCTGCCGCCGGCCGTCGAGGCCTGCCGTGACCATCTCGCCGGCTGGCCGGACGCGGGGCAGAGCCGCCAGGACCGGGCCTGAGCTAGGCCGGCTGCTCCACGGCCGGCGCCCGCAGCGTGCCCCGCTTGATGAGCTGGCAGGTGAGCCGGGCGACGCAGACCTGCTCGCCGTCCGCGTCGAAGATCTCGATCTGGTACGTGGCCACCCGGCGGCCCTCGTGCAGCGGCGTGCACACCCCGGTGACCAGGCCGTCCCTGGCCGCCCGCAGGTGGGTGCAGTTCAGGTCGACCCCGATCGACATCCGGTCCCCGCCCGCGTGCAGCTGCGCCGCGATCGACCCCATCGTCTCGGCCAGCACCGCGGACGCGCCGCCGTGCAGCAGGCCGTAGGGTTGCCGGTTGCCCTCCACCGGCATCGTCGCCACCAGCCGGCCCGGCCTCACCTCCAGGAAGGAGATTCCCATCCGGGTGGCCAGCTGCCCGTCGGCGGTGACGAGCGCCTGGGCCAGCGCCAGCGCTCCATCCGCGGCGTCGGTCACGGAACCTCCCTGGTCACTCCGGGGTCTGGCTGTCCTGTCACACCCCGAGGCTAGGCTCAGGGTCGTGAGTACCTCCGACCACCCCACCCTGCTGTTGATCGACGGCCACTCGGTCGCCTACCGGGCGTTCTTCGCGCTGCCGGTGGAGAACTTCTCCACCACCACGGGCCAGCCCACCAACGCCGTCTACGGCTTCACGTCGATGCTGATCAACGTGCTGCGGGACGAGCAGCCCAGCCACGTCGCCGTGGCCTTCGACGTGGCGCGGCGGAGCTTCCGCAACGACACGTACGCGGAGTACAAAGCCGGCCGGTCGGAGACGCCCACCGACTTCAAGGGCCAGGTCAGCCTGATCCAGGAGGTGCTCGACGCGCTGAAGGTGCCGGTGGTCCAGGCCGAGGGCTACGAGGCCGACGACGTGATCGCCACGCTTGCCGTGCAGGCCACCGCGGCCGGCCAGGACGTGCTGATCTGCTCCGGCGACCGGGACACCTTCCAGCTCGTCAACGAGCACGTCACCGTGCTGTACCCGCGCAAGGGCGTGTCGGACCTGGCGCGGATGACGCCGGACGCGGTGCGGGAGCGGTACGGGCTGAGCCCGGAGCAGTACCCGGACTTCGCCGCGCTGCGCGGCGACCCGTCCGACAACCTGCCGTCGATCCCCGGGGTGGGGGAGAAGACGGCGGCCAAGTGGGTGCGCGAGTTCGGCTCGCTGGCCGCGCTGGTGGACCGGGTCGACGAGGTGAAGGGCAAGGCCGGCGACGCGCTCCGGGAGAACCTGGCCAACGTGGTGCGCAACCGCCAGCTCACCGAGCTGGTGCGGGATGTCGCGCTGCCGGTCGGCCCGGCCGACTTCGCCTGGTCGGGCTGGGACCGGGACGCGGTGCACAAGGTGTTCGACACGCTCCAGTTCCGGGTGCTGCGCGACCGGCTGTACCAGACCCTGACCACCGTCGAGCCCGAGGCCGAGGAGGGCTTCGACGTGGCCAGCCGGGTGCTGGGCCCCGACGAGGTGGCCGAGTGGCTGGATGAGCACGCGCGGGACGGCACCCGGGTCGGCGTGTCCTTCCGCGGCACCTGGGGACGGGGAAGCGGCGACCTGACCGGCATCGGGCTCGCCCCGGAGGGCGGCGCCGAGGCCGCGTACGTCAACGTCCAGCAGCTCACCGAGTCCGACGAGCAGGCGCTCACCGGCTGGCTGGCCGACCCGGCCTTCACCAAGGCCGTGCACGACCTGAAGGGGCCGCTGCTCGCCGTCCGGGCCCGCGGCGGCGACCTGGCCGGCGTCACCGACGACACCGCGCTGGCGGCGTACCTGGCGCTGCCCGGCCAGCGCACGTTCGACCTGGGCGACCTGGCCCTGCGGTACCTGCACCGGGAGCTGCGCGGCCCCGACACCGAGGCGGAGAGCGGCCAGCTCACGCTGACCGGCGGCGAGGAAGAGGCCGACGAGGCGATCGGCGCGGCCGAGGCGGTCCGGGCGCGCGCCGTCGCCGACCTGGCCACCGCGCTGGAGCAGGACCTGGAGCAGCGCGGCGGGCTGGACCTGCTGCGCGACGTGGAGCTGCCGCTGGTGGACGTGCTGGCGCGGATGGAGGCGGTCGGCATCGCCGTGGACGGCGACGTGCTCGCCGACCTCCAGGCCAACTTCGCCGGCGAGGTGAAGTCGTCGGCGCAGGCCGCGTACGACGTGGTCGGGCACGAGTTCAACCTCGGCTCGCCCAAGCAGCTCCAGCAGGTGCTGTTCGAGGAGCTGGCGCTGCCCAAGACCAAGCGGATCAAGACCGGCTACACCACCGACGCCGAGGCGCTGCTCAACCTGTACGCGCAGACCGGCCACCCGGTGCTGGAGCACCTGCTGCGGCACCGCGACGTCGCCAAGCTGAAGTCCACTGTGGACGGCCTGATCCCGATGCTGGACGACGACGGCCGCATCCACACCACCTTCAACCAGACCATCGCGGCGACCGGCCGGCTGTCCTCCACCGACCCGAACCTCCAGAACATCCCGATCCGCACCGCCGAGGGGCGGCGGATCCGGCAGGCGTTCGTGGTGGGGCGCGGGTACGAGGCGCTGATGACCGCCGACTACAGCCAGATCGAGATGCGGATCATGGCGCACCTGTCCCGCGACACGGGCCTGATCGAGGCCTTCGGCTCCGGCGAGGACCTGCACACCTTCGTGGCGTCCCGGGCGTTCAGCCTGCCCACCGACCAGATCGACCCGGAGCTGCGGCGGCGGATCAAGGCGATGTCGTACGGCCTGGCGTACGGGCTGTCCGCGTACGGCCTGGCCCAGCAGCTGCGGATCAGCCCGGACGAGGCGCGCGAGCAGATGGAGGCGTACTTCGAGCGGTTCGGCGGGGTGCGCGACTACCTGCGCTCGGTGGTCGAGGACGCCCGGCGGACCGGGTACACCGAGACGATCCTGGGCCGGCGGCGGTACCTGCCCGACCTCACCTCCGACAACCGCCAGCGCCGCGAGATGGCCGAGCGGATGGCGCTGAACGCCCCGATCCAGGGCTCGGCCGCCGACATCATCAAGGTGGCCATGCTGCGCGTCGCCGAGGCGCTGCGCACCAGCGGCCTGCGCAGCCGCCTGCTCCTCCAGGTCCACGACGAGCTGGTGCTGGAGGTCGCCCCCGGCGAGCGGGAGCCGGTCGAGGAGCTGGTCTGCCGCGAGATGGGCGACGCCTACCCGCTCTCCGTCCCGATGGACGTCTCGGTCGGATACGGGCGGACCTGGGACGAGGCGGGTCACTAACCTGGCGCTGTGGATCTCTTCGTACGCTCCTGGGCGGCGTTGCGCGCGGCGGTCGCCGACCTCCGGGACGCCGACTTCGCGCGGCCGTCCGGCTGTACCGGCTGGCTCGTTCGCGACCTGGTGTGCCACCTGGTGATCGACGCCCAGGACGTCCTGATCACCCTGGTGACACCCGCCGAGGCGGAGCCGACGCGCGACGCGGTGACCTACTGGGAGGTGAGCCGGACACCGCCGACCGGTGAGGACCCGCTCGACGCGCTGACCGTCCGGCTGGCCGCCGCGTACGGGGAGCCGTGGCTGCTCAAGTTCCACCTCGACGACGTCGGTTCCGCCGCCGGCCGCGCCGCCGGGCTCGCCGACCCCGGCCTCCGGGTCAGCACCCGCGACCAGGTCCTCACCGCGGGCGACTACCTGTCCGCGTACGTCATGGAATGGACACTGCACCACCTGGACCTGGTCGCCCACCTGCCGGACACGGCCGGGCCGCCCGCGGAAGGGTTGGCCCGGTCGCGCGGGATGCTGGAGAAGATCGCCGGGGCCGCCTTTCCCGCCTCGTTCTCCGACCGGGACGCGCTGCTGGTGGGCACCGGACGACGCGCCCCGACCGCCGCGGAGAGCGCCGCCCTCGGCGCCGCCGGCGACCTGGGCGCGAAACTTCCTCTCGTTCTCGGCTGATACCCCACCGACCGACCGGGACCATCGGTTACTTTCTGTGACGTGGTGGAACTGGTGCAGGTGGGACGGGCGGCCCTGCTGGTCGTGGCGTGCGCCGGCCTCGCGGTCACCGGCGGCTCGACCGGCCTGACCGCGCACCGGCACGCGAAGGCGGTACGGCCGGCGGCACCGGCCGAGCCGGAGTCGGTGACCGGCGATGGCGCGCCGCCGCTGCCCGCGCCGCCCACCGTCGCCGTCCCGGTCGACCCGGCCACCGGCATCCCGGCGCGGGTGCTGCTGGCCTACCAGCGGGCCGCGGACACCCTCGCCGGCCCCTGCCGCCTGTCCTGGTCCGTACTGGCCGGTATCGGCCAGCTCGAGTCCCAGCACGCCGGCGGCGGCGACGTACGGGCGGACGGCGACACCGTGCGCGTCCTGGTGGGCCCGCCGCTGGGCGGCGACCCGGACCGGCGCGCGGTGGGACCGATGCAGTTCCAGCCGTCCGCCTGGCAGCGGTGGGCCTCCGACGGCAACGCCGACGGCACCCGCGACTCCTCCAATGTGGACGACGCGGCGCTGGCGGCGGCCCGGTACCTCTGTCACGGCGGCCGCGACCTGGCCGACCGGGACCAGCTCGACCAGGCCCTGTACGGGTACAACCGCACCCCCGGCTTCGTCGCCGCCGTGCAGTCCTGGGCGGACCGGTACGCCAGGGCGGCGGTGTCGGCGCCACCGCCGGCGCCGCGTCCGTCCGCTTCGTCCGTCCCGCCGGGATTGCCCACCCCCGCCGTGCCCGGCGGCACCCTGCCGCCACCGGTCGCCGGCGCACCCGGGAAGGGCTCCGACCCGCCCCCGGCGGCGCCGCCCGCGGGGGTGCCCCTCCCGGTGCCGTACCCCAGCCCGTACCCGAGCCCGTACCCCAGTCCCAGTCCCTACCCGAGTCCCTACCCGAGCCCGTACCCGAGCCCGAGGCCCCGCGCCGTGCCGGAAGCCGCCGGCAACGCGAGCGGTGTGCCATTTCCGGACTGATCGGGATTCAGTTGACCTGGTCGCGACGGAAGTGGCTCATCGCACTGGAGTGACTGATGGGTTCACGTCCGCGGCGGGTGGGCGGGGCCCTACGATGACGTCCGTGCAACGGATCCTCGTCGCCGGAATCTCCGGCGTCGGCAAGTCCACGCTCTCCCGTCGCCTCGCGGCCCGCCTCGGCGTCCCGTTCATCGAACTGGATGCGCTCTACCATGGCCCCAACTGGCAGCCGGTGCCCACGTTCGTCGAGGACGTGGACGCCATCAGCAGCACGGATGCCTGGGTCATCGATTCACACGGGTACCCCGAGGTGCGGGACCTGTTGTGGGACCGCGCCGACACCGTCGTCTGGCTCGACTACCCACGCCGCATCGTGATGACCCGCGTCCTGCGCCGGTCCATCGCGAGGACGCTGCTCCGCCGGAAGCTGTTCAACGGCAACCGGGAGCAGCTGCGGCACTGGTTCTACACCACGCATCCGGCCCGATGGGCCTGGCGCAGTTACCATCGCCGCCGGGCCGACATGGTGTCCCGCCTGGACAACCCTCGCTGGGCACACCTGGCCGCTCTGCACTTCCGGCACCCCGACCAGACCGCGATCTGGCTGGACAGCATCCCCGTCCAGGCGGCCCCGGAACCCATCCACGTCTGATCAGCGCGCGGGGTTCGGCGAACCGTCACCCCACCCGAGTGACGATTCGCCGAACCCCCACGCACCAGCTAGAGCGGAAGCTTCCGGAACACTCCGCGCGGCACGTGCCGCAGGCCGGACATGACGTACCGCAGCCGGGCCGGCACCCAGATGGTCTCCTTGCCGGACTTCAGCCCGCGGGCGATGGACTCGGCCACCGCCTCCGGCGTGGTGGACAGCGGCGCGTCCTCGAGGCCCTCGGTCATCCGGCTGCGCACGAAGCCGGGCCGGACCACCAGCACCCGCGCGCCGGTGCCGTGCAGCGCGTCGCCGAGTCCGGTGTAGAAGGCGTCCAGTCCGGCCTTTGACGAGCCGTACACGAAGTTCGACCGGCGCGGCCGCTCACCGGCCACCGAGGACAGCGCGACCAGCGTGCCGTGCCCCTGCGCGCGCAGCCGGCGCGCGACAGCCACCCCGACCGACACCGCGCCGGCGTAGTTCACCTGCGCGATCCGCAGCGCGTGCGCCGGGTCGTTCTCGGCCTGCTCCTGGTCGCCGAGCACGCCGAACGCCACCAGCACCACGTCCAGGTCACCCTCGGCGAACGCCTTGTCCACGGTCTCGGCGTGGGCGTCGGTCTCGGTGGCGTCGAACGCCACCGTCTCGACACTGTCCACGCCGGCCGTGCGGAGGTCCTCGGCGGCGGCGTCCAGCCGCTCACCGGGCCGGCCGGCGAGCACCACCCGCCGCAGCCGGCCGCCGGCGGCGAGCCGGCGCGCGGTCGCCATGGCGATGTCGGAGGTGCCGCCGAACACCAGCAAGCTCTGCGGAGCGCCGAGCGCGTCGATCACAGTCCCAACCTTCTGCTCAGATCGGAGGAGAAGACGCCGTGCGGGTCCACGGCGTCGCGTACCTTGCGCCACTCGTCCAGCCGCGGGTACATCGCCGGCAGCAGCTCGGGCCGTACCCGGGACTCCTTGGCCAGGTACAGCGCGCCGCCCGCCTCGACCACCCGCTCGTCCAGCCGGTCCAGAACGGCCGGCAGCCCGGGGATGCCGGCGGGGAAGTCCAGCGCGAGCGTCCAGCCCTCGCGCGGGAACGACAGCGGGCCGGGGTCGCCGGGGCCGAACCGCTTCAGCACGGTGAGGAACGACGGCGCCCTGACCTCGGCCAGCGCCTCCAGCGACTCGCGCACGAAGTCCTCGGCGCCGAACGGCACCACGTACTGGTACTGGAGGAAGCCGCGCGGCCCGTACCCGCGGTTCCAGTCGCCGATCATGTCCAGCGGGTGGAAGAACGAGGTGATCGACTCGATGTCGCCCTGCTTGCGGACCGGGTGCTTGCGCCACCAGACCGCGTTCAGCAGCCCGACCGTGCGCGCGTTCAGCAGCCCGCTCGGGATCGGCGCCCACGCCGGCACCCGCAGCGGCTGGCCGGGGGCGAAGCGGCGGGCGTGCGCGCGCCTGCGCTCCGGCAGCTGGTCCAGGGTGGCGTGGTCGCCGCGGATCAGCGCGCCGCGGCCGAGCTGGGCGCCGGTGGCGACGTTGTCCAGCCAGGCGACCGTGTACCGGTACCGGTCGTCGCCCTCGCTGAGCCGGCTCATCACGTCGTCCAGGTCGCGGCAGCGCTCGATGTCGGCGCTCATGTACGCGGTCTGCACGGGGATCAGCCGGATGCGGGCGCTGACGATGACGCCGGTGAGGCCCATCCCGCCGGCGGTGGCCCAGAAAAGGTCCGGAGTGGACTCCGGCGTGACCGTTCGCAGCTCGCCGGTGCCGTCCAGCAGCTCGAGCGACTCGACGTGCTGGGCGAACGAGCCGTCGGCGTGGTGGTTCTTGCCGTGCACGTCGGCGGCGATCGCGCCGCCCACGGTGACGAACCGGGTCCCGGGAGTGACCGGGACGAACCAGCCCTGCGGCAGCCCGATCCGCATCAGCGTCTCCAGGCTGACGCCGGCCTCCACCTCGACGACACCGGTGTCGAAGTCGCAGGCGCGGATCTGGTTCAGGCCGGTCATGTCCAGCACGGTGCCGCCGGCGTTCTGCGCGGCGTCGCCGTAGCTGCGGCCCAGCCCGCGGGCCAGCACGCCGCGCCGGCCGGCGGTTCTGACCCGCTCGGCGAGCTGGTCGACCGCGCCGTGTCCAGGATGGACGACGTGCGCGCCGGTGGGGGCGGTACGGCCCCAGCCGGTGAGTAGCGAGCGGGGGGGTTCAGACACCAAACGCTCCCAGGGCGAAGAGGGCGGCCCAGGCGATGCCCAGCGCCTGCAGGCCACGGTCACTGAGGACGATGCGGTCGGGCGACTCGGCCCGGCCGGCTTCCACGTCGAGGGCGTAGCGGAGGACGGCGAGCACGAACGGCACCACCGACAGCAGCGCCCACGGCGTGCTGGTCCGGTGGTGCCCGTCGACCTCGAACGCCCAGAGGCAGTACGCCATGATCATGATTGCGACCGCCACCTCCCACACGAACCGCAGGTACCCCAGCGTGTAGCCGGCCAGTGCCTTGCGGGTGTGGTGGGAGCCCTCGCCGATCCGCAGCAGCTCCGCGTACCGCTTGCCGGCGATCATGAACAGCGCGCCGAACGCGGACACGATCAGGAACCACCGCGAGATGTGCAGGCTGGCCGCGGTGCCGCCGCCTGCGGCCCGCAGCGTGAACCCGCCGGACACGCAGGCCAGGTCGATGACCGGCTGGTGCTTGAGCCACAGGCTGTAGGCCAACGTCATGCCGACGTACGCCACCAGCACCAGCGCGAACTTCCCGGTGGTGGCGCCGAGCGCGAGCCCGAGCGCGCCCGCCATCAGCGTCGCGCCGACGCCGATCGCGAGCGGCACCGACACCACACCGGCGGCGACCGGTCGGTTCCGCTTGGTCGGGTGCTGGCGGTCGGCCTCCACGTCCATGGCGTCGTTGACCAGGTAGGTCCCGCTGGCGGCGAGGCAGAACGCGACGAACGCCAGCGCCGTGTGCACGAGCACACCGGTGTGGAAGACCTTGCCCGCGGCCAGTGGCGCCGCGCCCACCAGGACGTTCTTGGTCCACTGGTGCGGGCGCGCGGTCCGCACGAGCCCGCGCAGCACGCTGGGACGCCGGGGCGCCTCCGATGGCGTGTCGGCCAGGGCCTCGTCGGTCATCGGTACCTTCACTCAGGTCACCTTCTCATGACGCGGGTAGGACAGCAGCATACGAGGTCGGCTCCTCACTCTTTGTCACAGGTGAAGATGGCAGTTCCGGGCAGGTAGTGGCTCCGCAGCTCGCTCCATCCGCCCCACACGGCGGTGTTGCCGGCGACCCACTCCGGCTCCACCAGACCGGTGATCCGGAAGCCGGCCGCGACCAGCTCGGCGATCCGGTCACCGAGCGTGCGGTGGTGCTCCACGTACGTCGGCCGGCCGCGATCGTCGAACTCCGCGTACGGCGTGCGGTCGAAGTAGGACCGGACCGCGGTGAGCCCGGCCGCGGTGGGGTCGTCGGGGAACGCCCACCGCACCGGGTGGCTGACGGCGAACACCCACCGCCCACCCGGCCGCAGCACCCTGGCCACCTCCCGCATCACCCCGGCAGAGTCGGCGGTGAACGGCACCGCCCCGAACGCCGAACAGGCCAGGTCGAAGCTGCCGGCGGCGAACGGTAGCGCGGCGGCGTCGGCCTGCACCAGCCGGACCCCGACACCGGTGGCCGCGTTCAGCCGGCGGGCGTGGCCGAGCATTCCGGCGGACAGGTCGACGCCGGTGACCTCGGCGCCGCGGCGGCGCAGCCAGCGGGCGCACGGCGCGGCCCCGCAGCCCACCTCCAGGACCCGGCGGCCGGCGACGTCGCCGAGCAGGCCCGCGTCGGCCTCGTCCAGCCCCTCCGGGCACCACACGAACCGCACGTCGCCGAGGAACTCGCCGTGCTCGGCCAGGTAGGCGTCGGCGTCAGCGTCCCACCAGTACCGGGACGCCCGCCGGGTGTCGGCCGCTCCGACCTGGGTGTACGCGACCCGGCCCCGCTCGGCGCCGGGCGGGGCACCCGAGGTTTCGAAACGGTGCGGAGCTGGATTAACCTCGTCGAACACGCGGGCGTACCCCTTCGATTGACCGTGATCCTGCCTACCCCGTATCCTGACGTACGCGTAGTGGGCCTGCGCGTGCCTCGGCAGGAGCAGGCCGCGCTCGTCACGTGCGTCTCAAGCACCGGGGGATGCCACCTCCGGTGCTCGTCTACGTTCAGACGAACAAAGGGCCCTCCGCGTTCACACCACGAGCAATATGTCCATTTCCGGAGAAACCGCCCAC
>JBJMIH010000037.1:0-8441 GCA_045806985.1 Mycobacteriales bacterium
AAACGCCCCACAGGACCGAGGAGCCGCACGTTGTCTCGCGGTCGTTTGCCCCGCGTGCTCATCGACGCCACCGCCGTCCCCGCCGACCGCGGTGGGGTTGGACGGTACGTGGACGGGCTACTTCATGCTTTGTCCGATGCCGGCGCCGACATGGCGGTGGTCTGCCAACGGGCCGATGCCGAGCGGTACGGCAAGCTCGCGCCGAGCTGCCGGGTGATACCCGGCCCGGCCGCGATCTCGCACCGGTCCGCCCGGCTCGCCTGGGAGCAGACCGGGCTGCCGCTGGTCGCCCAGCAGGTCGACGCCGCCCTGATCCACTCGCCGCACTACACGGTGCCGCTGCGCGCCGGCCGGCCGGTGGTCGTCACCGTGCACGACGCGACGTTCTTCGCCGAGCCGGAGCTGTACCCGCCCACCAAGGGCGCGTTCTTCCGGTCGGCGATCCGCACCGCGCTGCGCCGCGCCTCCCGGACGATCGTCCCCAGCAAGGCCACCAGGGACGAGCTGATCAGGCTGCTGGACGCCGACCCGACCACGCTGGATGTGGCGTACCACGGGGTCGACGCCGCCTTCCATCCGCCGAGCGACGACGAGAAGGCCAGGGTGCAGGCGCGCCTCGGCCTGCACGGCACGCCGTACCTCGCCTTCCTCGGCGCACTGGAGCCCCGCAAGAACGTGCCGAACCTGATCGCCGGCTGGGTCCAGGCCGTGCGGGACCGCGACCACCCGCCCGCGCTGGTGCTGGCCGGCGGGTCCGGGTACGACGAGGCGATCGACGCCGCCGTCGCCGAGGTGCCCGCCCACCTGCGGGTGCTGCGGCCCGGCTACCTGCGGCCCGCCGACCTGCCCGGCTTCCTCGGCGGCGCGCTCATGTGCACGTACCCCAGCCATGGCGAGGGGTTCGGGCTGCCGGTGCTGGAGGCGATGGCCTGCGGCGCGCCGGTCCTCACCACCCACCGGCTGTCCCTGCCCGAGGTGGGCGGCGACGCGGTGGCCTACACCGAGCCGGACGCCGACTCGATCGGCGCCGCGATCACCGGGCTGCTCGACGACGCCGACGGGCGGCAGCGGCTCGCCGCGGCGGGGCGCGACAGGGCCAAGGAGTTCACCTGGGCGGCCAGCGCCGAGGCGCACCTGGCAAGCTACGCTCGCGCAGTCGCAGACTAGGCGAGTCGACGAAGAGGTGGCATGTACGTCGTGATCCCCGCCGGCGGGGGCGGCACGCGGCTCTGGCCGCTGTCCCGGGCCGACCGGCCCAAGTTCCTGCACCCGCTGACGGGCGGTGACCGCTCCCTCATCCAGGCCACCGTGGACCGGCTGGCGCCGCTCGCGCCGCCGGACCGGACGCTGATCGTCACCGGCGGCGGGCACGCGGCGGTGGTGGCCAGGCAGCTTCCGGACGTGCCGGCCGACCACATCGTCGTGGAGCCGGCCCCGCGCGACTCCGGCCCGGCGATCGGGCTGGCCGCGGCGCTGATCCACCGGCTCGACCCGGACGCGGTGATGGGCTCGTTCGCCTCCGACCACCTCGTCAGGGACGAGGAGACGTTCCGGAACACGATCGCCACCGCGAACGAGGTCGCCGAGCGTGGTTACCTGGTCACGGTCGGGATCACGCCGACGGGGCCGGACACCGGGTACGGCTACATCCGCCGCGGCGACCAGCTCGACATCCCCGGCGCGTACATGGTGGGCGAGTTCAAGGAGAAGCCGTCCCGCGACGTGGCCGAGGATTACGTGGCCTCCGGCCTGTACTCCTGGAACGCCTCCATGTTCGTGTGGAAGGTGTCGGTCGTCATGGAGGAGATGGCCAAGCAGCTCCCGGAGCTGTACGCCGGCCTGATGCGGATCGCCGACGACTGGGACACCAGCAAGCGCGAGGTCACCATGACCAAGGTCTGGGCCAGCCTGGACCGGGTGACGATCGACCACGGGATCATGGAGGGTGCCGCCGCCCGCGGCCGGGTCGCGGTCGTGCCGGGCGACTTCGGCTGGAACGACGTGGGCGACTGGGACACCCTCGCCTCCGTCCTGCCCGCCGACGTGAACGGCAACGTGGCCATCGGCGAGTCCGCCGCCGACCACCTCGCCGTCGACACCCACAACACGCTGGTCGCGCCCGGTTCCGGCCGGCTGGTCGCCACGCTCGGCGTGCGCGACCTGGTCGTCGTCGACACGCCGGACGCGGTGCTGGTGTGCCCGCGCGACCGGGCGCAGGACGTCCGTGCCGTTGTCGACGCGCTCAAGGCGCGCGGCGACCGTACCCACATCTGACCGTCCCGTGACCGCCGCCGTCGCCGCCCTCGCCACCGTGTGGCGGCCGGCGGAGCCGGTGGACCTGCGGCTGAGCCTGTCCGCGCTGCGGCGCGGCAGCGGCGACCCCACCCACAGGGTCACCCCGGACGGGGTGGTGTGGCGCACGCTCCCGACCCCGGCGGGACCGGCCACGCTGGCGCTGGCCGGGCGGGACGGCGAGGTGCACGCCACCGCGTGGGGGCCGGGCGCGGAGTGGGCCATCGAGACCATGCCCGACCTGTGCGGCCGCCGCGACGACCCGTCCGGATTCGACCCGGCGCACCCGCTGGTACGGCAGGCGTGGCGGCGGGCGCGCGGGCTGCGGCTGCCCCGCACCGGCCTGGTGTTCGACCAGCTCGTGCCCACCGTGCTGGAGCAGAAGGTGACCACCAAGGAGGCCCGGCGGTCGTACCGCGAGCTGGTGTGGCGGTTCGGGACGCCGGCGCCGGGCCCGGTCCCGTCCGGCCTGCGGGTCGCGCCGGGCGCGGAGCTGTACCGTCGGCTGCCGAGCTGGGAGTGGCACCGGGCCGGGGTGGACGCGCCGCGCCGGAACGCGATCGTGGCCGCCGCCACCGCGGCCGGCCGGCTGGAGGAGTGCACCACCCTGCCGCTGCCGGACGCCTACCGCCGGTTGCGGGTGATCCCGGGTGTCGGGATCTGGACAGCCGCGTACGTGGCGGCGCACGCGCTCGGCGACGCCGACGCGGTACCGGTCGGCGACCTCCACCTGCCCGGCTGGGTCGGCAGGGCGCTCACCGGAGAACCGCAGGACGACGAGGGGATGCTAGCGGCGCTCGCGCCGTTCGCGCCGCACCGGCACCGGGTCATCCGGCTGATCGGAACGGCCGGCTTCGGAAAGGACACGGGCGGCCGGCGCGCCCCGCACGTTCAGCTCCGCGACTATCGGCGCTGGTAGTGTCCGGTCCCTTGAGGACTGAAATGTGAATCAGTCCGACGTTTAAGGATGGAAGCATGAACGCAGTAGCGGGGAAGCGCCGCAACATCTTCGCGGTGTGGCTCGGCCTCCCCATCATCACACTCGGTATCTACCGGTTCGTCTGGTACTACAAGATCAACCGCGAGGCCCGCGACATGGGCGTCGATTCGAACCCGACGAACTCGGTACTGGCGCTTCTCTTCGGCTGGATCCTGTGCCTCATCCCGCCGCTCGTCTCGATCTACCGCACCGGTCAGCGGATCGCGGAGATGCAGCGCCGGGCGGGGCTCGCCCCCACCTGCAACGGCGGGATCGGGCTGCTGCTGACGTTCGTCGTCACCTTGATGCCGCTCTACTACCAGGCCGAACTCAACAAGGTCTGGGAGCGGTACGGCAACCTGCCGGAGGGCTCGCCGATCCAGGTGGCGCTCCCGCCGCAGGGGCCAGGCCAGCAGGCCGCACAGGCGTACTGAGGTAACTGGCTGTCAGGGCGTCCGGCGGTATCGCGCGACGAACCGCCGGACGCCTTCGTCGTCCAGCAGGTCGGTGAAGCTGATCTCGGTGAGCGGGCCGGTCAGCACGGCCAGCTCGGCACGGGTGAGCGGCCACGGGAACGTGCCCGGCGGCTCGTCCTCGGTACGTCCCCTGCACACCATCAGCAGCTCGCCGCCGGGCTTCAGGAACGCCGGCAGCGTCTCCAGGCCGCGCCGCCGCACCTCCGGCGCCGGGATGGCCTGGACGGTGGCGATGTCGAGGACGAAGTCGAAGGCGCCGAGCCACTCCGGTGGCGGCGCGGTCAGGTCGCCGACCTCGTACGTCACCCCGCCGCGCCGGTTCGCCCGGCACCAGTCGATCACGCTGGGGGCGATGTCGAACGCGGTGACCGTGAAGCCCCGGCCGGCCAGCTCCTCGGCGTCGTCGCCCAGCCCGCAGCCGGTGACCAGCGCCCGCCGGCCGTCGCCGGCCAGCCCGTGCGCGTCCGCCCAGGCCACGTAGGTCGGGTTGGGCTCCAGGTCGGCCCACGGCACGGCGTCGACGCCCCGCCGGTAGAGCGCCTCGAACCAGCCGGTGGCGTCGCCGCGGGCCGCGTACTCCTCGGCGAGCCGCCGGGCGTCAGCCCTGGCCCGCTCCTTTGCCTCACTGTTCACCGGACAAGCGTACTGCTAGGGCACCAACTAGGTCGTGACGGTGCCGTCGGGGGAGGCGGTGGCGGGGTAGCCCTCGGCGGCGAGCGCCACCAGCAGCCGGGCCACCGCCGCGCCGGCCAGGCGCCGGCCGCCGGGCGGGGTGGTGGCCAGCACGGTCGGGTCGGCGGTGGCGTGGACCGGGCAGCCGGCAGCGGCGGCGGCCCGCTCCCGCACCTCGGGCGGTACCGGCACGCCGCGCGGTTCGCCGCCGGCCAGCGCCGCGTACACCGCGTCGACCGCGCCGTGCCGGAACAGGTCGGTGTCGGCCGGCCGGACCAGCGGCCGCGCCCCGGCGTCGTCGCGCGGGTAGTCCAGCCCGCGCACCACCGCCGCCGGCACCCCGGCCAGCTTGCCCTTGACCAGCTCGGCGGCGGCCGCCAGCTCGTCGATCACGGCGACCGCGGTGACCGCGAGCGCGTTGCCGTAGTCGTCGGTACGGCCCTTGAAGTCGTCCAGCGCGGCGATGCCGGCCGCGCCGATCGCCACGTCGGTCTGGCCGTTGCGCCACGGCCGGCCCATCGTGTCCGACACGATCACCGCCAGCTCCACCCGGAGCAGCTCGCGGAGCCGGTCCCGGATCCGGGCGGCGGAGGCGTCCGGATCCAGCGGCAGCAGCGCGATCTCGTCCCGGCGCACGTTGGAGGCGTCCACCCCGGCGGCGGCCAGCACGAAGCCGTGCCGGGTCTGGACGATCCGGGTGCCGCCGCGGCGGGCCACCACCCGTACCGTCTCGCCGTCGATCGCGGCCTGCCGGACCCGTTCCCGGCCCTCCGGGTCGGCGGGGGTGCGGACCAGCCGGCCCTCCGCCTTGGACACCGCCTTGGAGGTGACCACCAGCACGTCGCCGTCGACCAGCCACGGCGCCGCCGCCGCGACCAGCCCGGCCAGGTCGTCGCCGGGCCGGACCTCCCCGATCCCGGTGACCGGGCGGATCGTCAGCTCAGCCACGGGCCAGCTCCAGCGCCTCGGCGGCGATCGCCGCCGCCGAGTCCACGTCGGTCATCAGCAGCGGCCGCACGGTGACCGGCACGCCGGGCACCTCGGTGCCCGCGTCGACCGTGTCCACCAGCCAGCCGTCCAGCAGGTCGGGGCCGTAGTGCGCGCCGACGCCGGCCGCCGACACCTCCACCCCGATCGCGGGCAGGCACGCGTCGGCCATCCCGCGCACCGGCGCGCCGCCGACGATCGGCGACACCCCGACGACCCTCGCGGGGGCGTCCCTCACCGCCTCGCGCAGGCCGGGCACGCCGAGGATCGGGCCGATGCTGACCACCGGGTTGCTCGGCGCGATCAGGATCGCGTCCGCGCCGGCCAGCGCGTCCAGCACGCCCGGGCCTGGCTTGGCCTGACCGGCGCCGACCTGCACGAACTCGTGCGCCGGCAGGCCCGCCCGGTACCGCACCCACCACTCCTGGAAGTGGATCGCCTGCCGGTTGCCGCCCTCGAGGTCCACCAGCACGTGGGTCTCGATCCGGTCGTCGCTCATCGGCAGCAGCCGGACGCCAATGTCCCACCGGGCGCACAGCGCCTCGGTGACGGCGGACAGCGGGTACCCGGCGTCCAGCATCCGGGTGCGGACCAGGTGGGTGGCGATGTCCTTGTCGCCGAGCCCGAACCAGGCCGGCTCGGCGCCGTACTCCTTCAGCTCGCCGAGCACGGAGAACGTCTCGCCCTCCCGGCCCCAGCCCCGCTCCTCGTCGTTGCCGCCGCCGAGGGTGTACATCACGCTGTCCAGGTCCGGGCAGACCCGCAGGCCGTGCACGGTCATGTCGTCGCCGGTGTTGACGACCGCGGTGATCTCGGCGCCCCGTGCCGCGGCACGGACGCCCCTGAGGAACTTCGCCCCGCCGATGCCCCCGGCGAGTACCACGATGCGCATGGGCCCATCCTCCCAACCCGCCGTAACCCGCGTGCCCCGGCCACTAATCCCTCAGCGGGGGTACATGCCGCCGTCGACGCTGACCACCTGGTTGGTGAGGTAGGCATTGGTCAGGACGGCCATGGTGATGTCCGCGACCTCGGCCGGCGTGCCCAGCCGGCCGACCGGGATCCGGGCGGCGAGCTGGGCGTGGTCGCCGAGCTCCATCCCGGTGTCCTCGATGAGGGCGGGCGCGATCGCGTTGACCGTCACGCCGCTGGCCGCCAGCCGCCCGGCGAAGTAGTGGGTGAGGCCGTGCAGGCCGGCCTTGGAGGCCGCGTAGTGCGGGCCGATGATCCCGCCGATGAGGGCGGCGACCGAGGACATGAAGACGACGCGGCCGAAGCCGCGCTCGGCCATCCCGCCGACCACCCGCCGCGCCAGCAGGTACGGGGCCCGCAGGTTGATCGCGAGGGTCTCGTCGAACAGGTCCGCGTCCACGTCCTGCCAGGACGCGATGCGACCGGCGCCGGCGTTGGCGACGAGCACGTCGACCGGGCCGAGGGCGGCCTCGACGGCGTCGACCAGCTCGTCGGGTGCGGTGGCGGCGCGCAGGTCCGCGCCGAGGGCGACCGCCCGGCCGCCGTCCCTGGCGATCGCGGCGGCGAGCTCCTCGGCCGGCCCGGCGTTCGCGCCGTACCCGAGGGCGAGGACCGCCCCGCGCGCCGCCAGTTCGGTCGCGATCGCCCGGCCTATGCCGCCGCTCGCGCCGGTGACCAGGGCGATCTTGCCGTCGAGCGGATCTTTCGTGTTCATGTCGGTACTCCTCCGGAGGGGCGCAAACTCCAACGATCGGGTTGGACATTACCACAACTCCAACGATGGAGTTGGCTCTATAGTGGCCGGGATGGCCTGGAACACCGAGGAGACCAAGCGGCGGCTCAAGGAGGCGGCGACGGCGGAGTTCGCCGCCCGCGGCCCGCACGGCACCACGATGGACCGCATCGCCCGCCGCGCCGGGATCAACAAGGAGCGGCTCTACAACTACTTCGGCGACAAGGAACGCCTGTTCGGGACCGTCCTCGCCGACGAGATGGCCAAGGTCGCCGCCGCCGTGCCGGCCGAGGAGTCGCTGCGCGACGGCGACCTCGGCGAGTACGCCGGCCGGCTGTTCGACTACCACACCGCCCATCCCCAGCTCATCCGGCTGCTGCACTGGGAGGCGCTCGCGTACGGCGACCGCGAGGTGCCCGACGAGGCCGCCCGGGCCGCCCACTACCGGGACAAGGCCGGCACGCTCGCGGCCGCCCAGGCCGGCGGCACGCTGGCCGGCGCGCCCGACGCCGACCACCTCCTGTTCCTGCTGCTGGCCCTGGCGGCATGGTGGGCCGCGGTGCCGCAGGTGGCGCGCATGGTCACCGGCGCCGACGAGGGCAGCCCCGGCGAGCTCGCCCGCCGCCGGGCCGCCGTCGTGGCGGCCGCGCGGCGCCTCGGAGGTGGCGCCGGCCACTAGTGTTGGGATCATGACGGGGAGTGACGCGAGTCTGCGGCGCGCGCTGCGCCGGGCCCGGGACGGGGTCACGCTGGACGCGACCGAGGCGGAGGTGCTGCTCGGGGCGCGCGGGCCGGCCCTGGACGAGCTGCTGGACGCGGCCGGGCGGGTGCGCGACGCGGGGCTCGCGGAGGCCGGCCGGCCCGGCGTGATCACGTACTCGCGCAAGGTGTTCATCCCGCTCACCCGGCTGTGCCGGGACCGGTGCCACTACTGCACGTTCGCCACCACGCCGCACCGGGTCCCGGCCGCGTACCTGGAGCGGGACGAGGTGCTGGCGATCGCGCGGCAGGGCGCGGCGCTCGGCTGCAAGGAGGCGCTGTTCACGCTCGGCGACCGGCCGGAGGAGCGGTGGCGGCAGGCGGGTGAGTGGCTGGAGGCGCGCGGGTACCACTCCACCCTGGACTACCTGCGGGCCACCGCGATCGCGGTGCTGGAGGAGACCGGGCTGCTGCCGCACCTCAACCCCGGCGTGCTGAGCTGGGCGGAGCTGGCGCGGCTCAAGCCGGTGGCGCCGTCGATGGGGATGATGCTGGAGACCACCGCCCGGCGGCTGTGGGCGGAGCCCGGCGGGCCGCACCACGGGTCGCCGGACAAGGAGCCCGCGGTGCG
>JBJMIH010000038.1:0-5163 GCA_045806985.1 Mycobacteriales bacterium
AGCTCGCCAAGCTGCGCGCCTCGGTGGTGAACATGCGCGCGCTCGCCGACGTGGCCCGCACGCTGGGTCCCGGTGGCCTGGGCGCGCACGTCCGGCTGGGCAGGGGCGAGGAGGTCACCGGCGGCCGGGACAAGGCCAGCATCCAGGCCGACACGCTCGAGGCGGTGCTCGGCGCGATCTACCTGGACCACGGCCTGGACACCGCGCGCGGGGTGATCAGGTCGCTGTTCGACCCGGTGATGGCCGACGCCGCCCAGCGCGGCGCCGGCCTGGACTGGAAGACCAGCCTCCAGGAGCTGACCGCGTCCACCAACATGGGCGTGCCGGACTACCAGGTGAGCGAGGCCGGCCCCGACCACGCGAAGACGTTCAACGCGGTGGTGAAGGTGGCCGGCGAGCCGCTCGGCGGCGGCGAGGGCCGCTCCAAGAAGGAGGCCGAGCAGAAGGCCGCCGAGACCGCGTGGAAGACGCTGAAGGCGCGGGTGGAGGCGGCCTCCGACGGGCACCGGCCGAGCGGCCCGGCAGCCAACGGCAGGAAGCCTGACGATGCCTGACGCGGATGCCTGAGCTGCCCGAGGTCGAGGTCGTCCGCCAGGGCCTCGACAAGTGGGTGGTGGGTCGGACCGTGCGTGCGGTCGAGGTCCACCACCCGCGGGCGATCCGCCGGCACCTGCCCGGCCCGAACGACTTCGCCGCCAGGGTGGCGGGCCGCGTCATCGAGGCGGCCCGCCGCCGCGGCAAGTACTTCTGGCTGCCGCTGGACTCCGGCGAGACGGTCGTCGGCCATCTCGGCATGAGCGGGCAGATGCTGGTGGTGCCGCCGGACACGCCACCCGGCCCGCATCTTCGTGTTCGCTTCACGTTCACCGACGGGGGGCTCGACCTCCGGTTCGTGGACCAGCGCACGTTCGGCGGGCTGTACCTGGACAGCGGCGACCCGCCGGAGTCGCTCGCGCACATCGCCCTGGACCCGCTGGACCCGGCCTTCGACGCGGCCGGGTTCGTGGCGGCGCTGCGGCGGCGCCGGACCGGGCTGAAGCGGGCGCTGCTGGACCAGACCGTGCTGTCAGGAGTCGGCAACATCTACGCCGACGAGGCGCTGTGGCGGGCGAAACTGCACTACGCGAGGGCCACCGACACGCTGCGCCGGCCGGAGGCCGAGCGGCTGCTGGCAGCGCTGCGCGAGGTGATGGCCGCGGCGCTGGCCGACGGCGGCACCAGCTTCGACAGCCTGTACGTGAACGTGAACGGGGAGAGCGGCTACTTCGAGCGCGGCCTGGAGGTGTACGGCCGGGAGGGCGAGCCGTGCCGCCGGTGCGGCGCGCCGATCCGGCGGGACGCGTTCATGAACCGGTCCAGCTTCAGCTGCCCGCGCTGCCAGCCGCGTCCCCGAAACGCCCGCTGGTAGCAGGAGTCGCGTCGGGTGCCGTTCACCCAGCTTTAATCACCCTGCGTGACCATAATGTCATGCACTGGCACTGGTATCGCACGGTGATGTGGAAGGGCCACGGCCGCTACCAGCGCTGCCGATGCGGCGAGCGGCGAGTCGTGGTCATGACCCGGCGTGGCGGCTCACAGCGGGGAGTCTCCTCGGGCTGACGTGCCGAGGCCGGCGCCGCGGGATGCGGCGCCGGCCCGGAACATGCCGTACTGCGTGTTCTGTACTGCTGTACTGCTGTACTGCGGATCAGATCTCCCGGCGCCGGCGCGCGGCGACCAGGGCACCGCCGCCGAGCCCGACCATCGCCAGGCCACCGAGGGCGATGCCCGCGGTGTCCAGGCCCGTGACGGGCAGGGTGCTCGGCGAGGCGGCCTCCTCCACACCGTGGTGCTGGTGGTGGTGGCCGTGGTGCTCGCCGGACGGCGGCGGGGTGCAGCCGGCCGGCGGGTACTCGCCACCGCAGCCCGGAGGCGGCGTGCAGCCCGCACCCATGCAGCCCGGAGACGGCGGGGTGCAGTCGTCGTCCGTGCAGGACGGCGGAACGCAACCCGAGCCCGTGCAGGACGGCGGCGCGCAGTCGTCGTCCGTGCAGGACGGCGGCGTGCAGTTGCTGTCCGTGCAGGACGGCGGCGTGCAGTTGTCGTCCGCGCAGGACATCGGGGTGCAGTTGCCGCCCGTACAGGACGGCGAGTGGCAGTCATCCATGCACGACGACGAGGTGTAGCCCCCGCCCCCGTTGACGCCCCGGCAGGCCGCCGCGGCGTCGAGCCCGATGACGTTGACGGCGTTCCCGCAGGCCACGATCGGCACGGTGGCGCCGATGCCACCGAGGTTGAGGCCGTTGGAGTCGTCGGGGGACAGCACGCCCTCCGACGAGTTGCCGCCGCCCCCGGCCCCGATGCCGCCGTTCTGGCCCTCGCAGAGGGCCTCCCCGGCGAGCCCGATGACGTTGACGGCGTTCCCGCAGGCCACGATCGGCACGGTGGCGCCGATGCCGCCGACGTTGAGGCCGTTCGAGTCGTCCGGGTCCAGCGTGCCGGCGGAGCTGTTGCCTCCCCCGCCGTGGGTGCCGCCGTTGACGCCCCGGCAACCCGCCTCGGCGTCCATCCCGACGACGTTGACGGCGTTCCCGCAGACGACGACCGGCACCGTGGCGCCGATACCGCCCAGGTTCACACCGTTGGAGTCGTCGGCGTCGAGGGTGCCCGAGGAGGTGTTCCCTGAGGGCTCATCCTCGTCGTCCACCTCGCCGGCCAGCTTGCGGGCGGCGGTCGGCGCCGCCGCCTCGCCGAATTGCTGCTTCGCGGCGGTTCCGCCCATATTCGCCGCGCCCGTCACCGCCGGGGTGAGGCTGGACGTCAGGTCGGTGACCGGGTCGGCGTGGGCGGCCGGAGCCATCCCGACGATCAGACCCAGGCTGAGGCCAGCGGCCCCGGCCAACCACCGCTTCGTGTACCGCATAGGCAAGCCCCCTTATGAGCCGCGGAAGGAGCCATCCGCGGCGGTTATTTGAATACGCACTCGGCTAAACGCTCCTTGACCTGCGGAGATACGGCCGACAAGAATGTCTGGGCCGGGTGGAAATGAGCCGGGAAAAGCCCTTTGAATGGGCCATGAAAAGGACAAAGAAATACCGGCCGGTGTCAAAGGACGCCGGCCGGTACCCGAGGGTGCGAATCAGCCGTTGGTGCCCTCGCAGTGCGCCTCGGCGCCGATGCCGCCCAGCACGTTCGCGGCGTTGCCGCACACGACGATCGGCACGGCCGCGGCGATGCCGCCGACGTTCAGGCCGTTGCTGTCGTCGCCGAGCAGGGCGCCCTCGGCCGGGTTGCCGCCGTGGCCGCCGTTGACGCCCCGGCAGTGCGCCCCGGCGCCGACGCCGCCCAGCACGTTGGCCGCGTTGCCGCAGGCGAGCACCGGGACGGTCGCGGCGATGCCGCCGACGTTCGCCCCGTTCGAGTCGCCGGCGTCGAGCAGGCCGTGCGCCGTGTTGCCGCCGTCCTCCTCGGCCGCCATCGCGCGCAGCGGCGTGGCCATGCCGGCCTCGTCGTCGCCGCCGTGCAGGACGCCGATCGACGACGTCGGGCCGTTGACGCCCGCGCAGTGCGCCGCCGCGCCGATCCCGACCACGTTGATCGCGTTGCCGCAGACCACGACCGGGACGCTGGCGGCGACGCCGCCGATGTTGGCCCCGTTCGAGCCGGCCGAGGCCGCCGGCGCCATCGCGAAGATCAGCCCCAGGCCGAGCCCCGCGACGCCGACTGCCCGCCGAACCTTGTGTGGCATAGAGACCCCTTTGTCAGCCGCGTGATGTGGCATTCTTCTCCAACTACCCAGCTGCCTTCACGGAACGTGACAGCCAAGTGATGGGATCAACGCCGCACAAGTTGATCAGATACGGGTATACCCGCAGGCCGTCCGAACATTCCGGAATTCGCCGTGCGCCCCGATCAAGGCCGACAATTACGGACAGTTATGTATAGCCGAAGTCCTGGGTCCAGTACGGACCGCGCGGCGAGTCGGCCACGCCGACGCCGAGCGCGTGCAGCTGGCAGTTGAGGATGTTGGCCCGGTGACCGGGGCTGTTCATCCAGCCGGTCATCACGTCGGCGGGGGTGCGGTACCCGTAGGCGATGTTCTCCGCGCCCGGGTTGGCGTACCCCGCCGCCTTGATCCGGTCCCAGGGCGAGACGCCCTCGGGGGTGTCGTGCGAGAAGTAGTTCCGCTTGGCCATGTCCACGCTGTGCCCCTGGGCGGCGGCGGCCAGCCGGCTGTCCGGGTGCAGCGCCCCGCAGCCCGCCTTGGCCCGCTCGGCGTTGGTCAGGTCCAGCACCTGGGCGGCGTACTGGGCGAGCTGGCCCTGCCGTCCGGACTCGGCGGGCGCCATGCTGGTCGGCGGGGGCGTGCTGGCGGCGGCCGGGCTGGCGGTCGGCCGGGCCGGGGTCGGGCTCGGGGTGGCGACGTGCGGGCGGGGCAGGTCGGCGAACAGCTTGGCCACCGCGGAGCGGCGCATGGTGTCCCACGCGCCGGTCTCGGCCAGGCCGATCGAGCCGGACAGGAAGATCATCAGACAACCGAGCGTCACCAGCGGGCGGCGCCACCGGGCCATCGCGTCCCTCCCCAGACTCGAAGCTGCCACGATAGCGCCCAAATCTCCGCATCGGGGCCATACCCGGCCTGCCTAGGCTGGAGGCATGGGTGATCTGGTACGGGTGACCGCCTGGGTGCACGGGCGGGTGCAGGGCGTGGGGTTCCGGTGGTGGACCCGCCGCCAGGCCCTGGAGCTGGGCCTGGCCGGCTGGGCCGCCAACCTGGAGGATGGCAGGGTGGAGGTTGTCGCGGAGGGTCCGGAACCGTCCTGTCTGGGGCTTCTCGACCGGTTGCGCGGCGGGCGCACACCTGGACAGGTGTCTTCGGTGGTGGAACGCTGGGGCCAGGCACGGGGCGTGACAGGATTCGAGGAGCGGTGACCGTTCTGCCCCACGATCGCACCGAGGGGTGGCGGAGCGTCGAACGGGCGTTTCCGCAGCGTAGCTATATCGTGCCCTTGGCGCGGCGGACTTGACCCATGCAAGGCAACCATGCGACCCTCGGTATATCGCGTATGGCAGCCGAGCTTTGGAGCACGCGAGAATCTCAGTAAGTCACGCTCGCCGGCTGGAAGAGAAAACCCGGTCACTCGTTGTGGAGGACTCGGAGATGGCCAAGGCCCTTCTCGGTCA
>JBJMIH010000039.1:0-25016 GCA_045806985.1 Mycobacteriales bacterium
CACCGCCACCCTCACCGAACCCTTCCAACGCGCCACCACCCGCACCCACACCCCCCACCACCCCGGCGTCGGCCTCGGCCTCGCCATCGTCAAAAGCATCACCCACGCCCACCACGGCACCCTCACCCTCACCCCACGACCCACCGGCGGCCTCCACATCACCATCCAACTCCCCACCACCCCACCCCACACGCACGAATGACTGTCGCCGTCGAACACGTCGTAGTGGATGAGAACGAGGCAGACCGAGCACCCTCCGCCGGCGCGACGGCCCGAGCGGCAGCGGCGCCGACGCCCGCGACGCCCCCCGGCCGCCGTCGTGCCGTACGACCGGCGCGGCCTGTCCGACGGCACCGGAGAACTGGCACAGCGTGTCAGGCGGCGTGGGTGTCACCGCTTGCCTGACTCCTCGCGTCGTTCGACGGGGTGGGCGGAATTGACGGCACGCGAGCGTGCTGTGCCGACTCGATGGGCTTGACTGCCATCGCGATCCCGGGCGAGCGGCACGTCGAGGCAGTGGGCGTCGGGGCCGGCCTTGACGGGGGTGGGGGAAGCGGTCGAGGCGAGGTCGGGGCCGACCGGGTTGGTGCCGATGAGGGGAACGCTGGTGTCGTTGTGGGCGCGGGAGATCCGGGTGGCGAAGAGGGGGTGGCGGAGGCCGGCGCGGATCTTGTCGCAGGCGATGGTTTCGCCCTGGCCGCTGCCGGCGGCGACGCGGTAACCGACGGCGGCGCACAGGGCGGCTGGTAGCCGACCTGGGCCGTGTCTCGAAGTGGCCGCCGGGTCTGAAATCCGCCAGCCCGCCGGCCTTCTCGTCACGATCAAGGAGTTGTGGCCGCATTTTCATGTGACAACGCGGCCACAGGTCCTTGATCGTGGCCGCAGGGGTCCGAAATCCGCCATGAGCACAGGCGGAAGCCGACTTTGAGACACGACCTGGGCGGTGGCGTCGGGCAACACCGCGGTCGGGAACGTCGTGGGCCTGGGGGTGAGGTGGGCGGCGGGGTGGGCCTTCGGGATGACGCGGTGGTGGGCGCCGACGAGCGCGATCCGCGCCGGAACTACGCGGTCCTGGTCGTCGTGGCGGGGGCGAACAGCGACTCGACGTCCGGCTCCAGGGTGAGGATCCGCTGGCTCATCGCCTGCCGGATCAGCTCCTCCAGTACCGCGCGGTTCGGCGGGAGGCCATAGGGCAGCGGGTCCGATCCGGTGATGTCCATGACCTGCCGGTACATCCGGTCCGCCGGCGTGGGCTCGGCGATGGCGTCCCGCCGGAGCTGGTCGACGTAGCGGTTCTTGGCCTCGGCGAACGCGTCGAACAGGGCGCCGGCCAGGTCAGGGTGCTCGGCCAGCAGCTCGTCCCGCACCACCACCAGGTGGTTGACCGGGTAGTGGCCGCGCACGCGCAGCGCGTCGTACCCGGCCTCGGCCGCGTCCGGGATGAGCGGTGCCAGCCCGGGGTGGCCGCCGTCGACGCCGATCGCCGCCGCCAGCTCGCCCGCGACCACCATCTCGGCGAGGTCCCCGCCGGGCCGCATCGACACCACGTTGCCGGGCGGGACGTAGTCGGCCACGTGCTCGTCGCCGCTCAGCACCCACGTGACCGCGCCGAGGTCGACGCCGTACTCGTCGGCCAGCACTCCGCGCGCCCACACGCCGGTGGTCACGGTGTACCCGCGGTTGACCCCGACGGCCTTCCCCTCCAGCTCCTTCGGATCGCGCACTCCGCCCTCCGCCGCCCGGTGGATCGCCGCGTGGTGGAAGCCGCGCACCAGGAACACCGGCAGGGCGGTGAACCGCACGCCGTGCTCGCGGGCGCACAGGTACGTGGTGGCCGCCATCTCGCAGACGTCGTACTCCAGCCCGCGCACCATCCGCCGGAAGCCGTCGATCAGCCTGGGCACGTCCTCGAAGACCAGTTCGTAGCCGTCAGGCGAGACCCGCCCGTCGGTCACCGCCCGGTTGTTGCCCTGCGTTCTGGTCACCGTGCGCAGACGCGGCCGTGGTGCCATCCCGTCCCCTTCCCATCTCGGTACGTGCCAGACCATCAGACCATCAGGCACCGCCGGAGCTCGTCCGGCGGTGACCTGGCGATCGCCTGATGGAGCGCATCACGCCCGGCTCGGTACGGGATCCGCTTCGAGGACGGTCTTGAGCTCGGACAGCACCATCGGCCAGCCGCCGCTGACGCTCTCCCGGATCACGCTGCCGGCAGGGAACCCGTCGTGCACCACGGTCAGCTTGACCGCGTCGTCGGCCGGTTCGATCTCGAAGGTCACCTTCGAGCGCGGCTCGGTCACCGCCTTGGCCATGAACTCGTCGCTGAACTCGTACCGCTTCGCCAGCTCGGGTGTGAAGTTGTGCCAGGTGTAGCTCAGCCGGCGGTACGGCTCGGACACCAGCACGACCTGCTCCGGGTCGGCGATCATGACGCCGCCGTTGTCCCAGGTCATGGTCGAGCCGGCGGCCCAGTCCGTGTCGAAGGCGGAGTTCCAGTACCGCCGGGTGAAGGCCGGTTCGGTCAGCGCCTGCCAGAGCCGCTCCGGCGTGGTGTGGATGTAGGTCGTGTAGACGAACTCGTTGCTGCCCATCGGTGCCTGCTCCAATGCTGTTTTCAGGTCGGCCAGCGCCCGTACCCGGCCCTGGTCGTACTGGTTGATCCACCGTTCGGCGATGGCGTTGATCGGCTCGGCGTTGAGGTAGTGCAGCTTCTCCCGGCCGCGCCGCCGGACCGTGATCAGGTTGGCCGCCTCCAGCACCGCCAGGTGCTTGCTGACCGACTGCCGGGCCATGTCCAGCCCGGCGCACAGCTCGCGCAGGGTCTGCCCGTTGCGGTCGTTCAGCCTGTCCAGCAGCCGTCGCCGGCTCGGGTCGGCCAGTGCCCTGAACACCTCGTCCATCTCGCCATCCTCAATACGCAGCCATTTGGCTGCCTATAAACTTAGGCAGCCAGATGGCTGCATGTCAAGCGCCGTTGACAGCGCCTATGCGCTGGTATCTGATCCGAAGCACCTTTTGTCCCTGGAGGAGCCTCCATGCGGCCCACCCCGCCCCGTATCCGCCGTGCCCTCACCGCCGCCGTGCTCGCCGCCGCCGTGGCGCTCGCCGTGGGCGCCGCCGGCACCCCGCCCGCCGCCAGCTTCGACGCCGCGGCCGGTCCGTCCTGCCCGTGGGTCGGTTCCACCGCGCCGATCCCGCAGCGGGTCGGCCAGGTGCTCGCCCGGATGACCGTGGCGCAGGAGGTCAGCCTCGCCACCGGGGCCGGCGGTTCGAGCTACGTCGGGCTCACCCCGGCGATCGGCGCGCTCTGCGTCCCCGCGCTCAACCTGGAGGACGGGCCGGCCGGCGTCGCCGACGGGATGACCGGGGTCACCCAGCTGCCCGCGCCGGTCGACGTCGCCGCCACCTGGGACACCACCGCCGAGCAGCGGTACGGCCAGCTCATCGGCGCCGAGGAGGCCGCCAAGGGCACGACCGTCGACCTCGGCCCCACCATCAACATCGTCCGCGACCCGCGCTGGGGCCGGGCGTTCGAGTCGATCGGCGAGGACCCGTACCTGAACGGCGTGCTCGGCGCCGCCAACATCCAGGGCGTCCAGTCCACCGGCGTGATGGCGCAGGTGAAGCACCTGGCCGTGTACAACCAGGAGACCAACCGCAACACCCCGGCCGACAACGCGGTCGTCGACGCGAAGACGCTGAACGAGATGTACCTGCCCGCGTTCGAGACCGCGGTGCGGCAGGGCGCGGCGTCGTCGGTGATGTGCTCGTACAGCACGGTCAACGGCACCTACGCCTGCCAGAACCCGTCGCTGCTGACCGCGGCCCTGCGCCAGCGGTTCGGCTTCGGCGGCTTCGTCACCTCCGACTGGGGCGCCACGCACGCCACCGCCGCGTCCGCGAACGCCGGGCTGGACCAGGACATGCCGGGCAGCGACGGGTACTACGGCGCCGCGCTGGCCACCGCCGTCAGCTCCGGCCAGGTCAGCAGGGCCACGCTGGACGCGATGGCATCGCGGGTGCTCACCGGGATGTTCGCGTTCGGCGTGTTCGACAGGCCACCGACCGGCTCGCCCGCGCAGGTCGCCACCTCCGCCGCGCACGTGGTCGCCGCCCGCCAGCTCGCCGAGGAGGGCACGGTGCTGCTGAAGAACGGCGGCGGGGTGCTGCCCCTCGCGGCCGCTACACCATCCATCGCGGTGATCGGCGCCGACGCCTCGACCAGCCCGCGCACCGCCGGCGGCGGCAGCGCCGCGGTCACCTCGAGCGGCACCGTCACCCCGCTGCGGGGCATCACCGCGCGGGCCGGCGGCGGCACCACCGTGCGGTACGACGACGGCTCCTCGACCAGCTCGGCGGCGGCGCTCGCGGCCAGCTCCACGGTCGCGGTGGTCTTCGCCAGCGCCGGCGAGGGCGAGGGCAGCGACCTGACCGGCATCGACCTGCCGTCCGGCCAGAACGCGCTGATCTCCGCGGTCGCCGCCGCCAACCCGCGGACCGTGGTCGTGCTGCACACCGGTTCGGCGGTCACCATGCCGTGGCTGTCCTCGGTGGCCGGCGTTCTCGAGGCCTGGTACCCGGGCCAGGAGGACGGCGACGCGGTCGCCGCCGTGCTGTTCGGCGACACGAACCCGTCCGGCCACCTGCCGGTGACGTTCCCGCAGTCGCTGGCGCAGGTGCCGGCGCACACCGCCGCCCAGTGGCCGGGCACCGGCGGCACCGTGCAGTACTCCGAGGGCGTCGACGTCGGCTACCGGTGGTACGACGCGGGCGGGCTGACCCCGCTGTTCCCATTCGGGTACGGGCTGTCCTACACCAGCTTCGCGTTCAGCGACCTGCACGTCGGCACGCTGCCCCGGGGCGGGGCGGCCGAGGTGACCGCGACCGTGACCAACACCGGCGGCCGGCAGGGCGCTGACGTGGCGCAGCTGTACGTCACCGCGCCGCCCGCCGCCGGCGAGCCGCCGAAGCAGCTGGCCGGCTTCGCCCGCGTGGACCTGGCGCCCGGCCAGAGCCAGACGGTCCGGTTCGCGCTCAGCGAGCGCGAGCTCCGACACTGGGACGCGACCGCCGGCGGCTGGGTCACCGAGACCGGCGGGTACGGCATCCGCGTCGGCGACTCGGCCGGCAACCTGCCGCTGACCGGCACGCTGCCGGTGGCGGCCGGCCAGCTCGGCCAGCCGGTGACGGTCACCGACCCGGGACCGCAGGTCGGCGTCGCCGGAGCCGCGCGGACGGTGACGGTGACGGCGGCCGACACCAACACCGGCCAGGCGGTGACGTTCGGCGCGACCGGGCTGCCGGCCGGCACCAGCATCTCCCCCGGCACCGGCACGATCAGCGGGACGCCCACCACGGCCGGCACCAGCACCGTCACGGTCACGGCGACGGACGGCACCGGCGCGTCGGCCAGTACCACGTTCCTGTGGACCGTCGAGCCGGCGGGTTCCGGGACGCCGACCACGCCGCTCGTCGGGTACCAGGGCCTCTGCCTCGACCTGGCCAGCGACAACAACACCAACGACACCAAGGTCCAGATCTACACCTGCAACGGCACCAACGGTCAGGAGTGGACGGTCGAGGCGGACGGCACCGTGCGCGCGGCCGGCAAGTGCCTGGACGTCAAGAACGCCGGCACCGCCGACGGGACGCCGGTGCAGCTGTACGACTGCAACGGCACCGGTGCCCAGACCTGGCAGCCGCAGAGCAACGGCGCGCTGCTCAACCCCGCCTCCGGCAGGTGCCTCGACGACCCCGGCTCGTCGGTGACCAACGGCACGCAGGTGGAGATCTGGACGTGTACCGGCGGCGCCAACCAGCGGTGGGTGTCGCCGGCCGCCGGCGCCACCGCCATCGGCCGCGTCCTCGGCCTGGCCGACCTGTGCCTGGACGTGCGGTCCGCGTCCACCGCCAACGGCACCGCCGTGCAGGTCTACACGTGCAACGGCACCACCGCGCAGACCTGGACGGTGCCCGGCGACGGCACCCTCCGCGCGCTCGGCAAGTGCCTGGACGTCAAGAGCGCCGGCACCGCCGACGGCACACCGGTGCAGCTGTACGACTGCAACGGCACCGGCGCCCAGACCTGGCGGCACCAGGCCGACGGCACCCTGGTCAACCCGTCATCCGGCAAGTGCCTGGACGACCCGGGCGCCGCCACGACGCCCGGCACCCAGGTCCAGATCCGGACCTGCGCCGGGGCCGCCAACCAGCTCTGGACGCTGCCCTGACCGCGCCGCCAGCCAGCTGGCCGCCAGCCGGTGGCAGGTGGCGGTCACCAGCCGGCGCGGGTCGAGGCCGGGGTACCCCGGCCAGGCCCGCCGGAGCCGGCCGCCGTTGGTGTCGACCCGCCGCCGGCGGCCGTCCGGGAGATGCGGCCGCCGCGGCGGGCGGTGGCGGAACGCCGGGTCGCCGGCGAAGGCGGCCGCCGCCACGTTGAAGACCTCGGCCACCGTCAGTGTCCAGGCCGGCGGCGGCGTCAGGTGGACGACCCCGGCCAGTGGGCCGGCCGGCGGGTTGGAGGTGGCGAGGTGGGCCACGCCGCGCGCGGCGATGTCGGCGGTGGTCAGGTACTGCCGCGCCGCCGGCTCGCCCGGCAGCAGCGGCAGCAACCCGTGGAAGTACAGCCGCAACGCCAGGTGGAACCCGTGGTACCGGCCGACCGCGCCGGTCTCGTCGTCCGCGACGACCGCGGGCAGCCGGGCGATCGTCAGCGGCAGGTCGGCGTGGGCGTCCAGCAGCTGCCGCTCCGCCTCCCGCCTCGACCAGCCGTGCGGATCGCCCCAGCGGCTGCCGGGCAGCGTCGACAGCACCACCACCCGCTCCAGCTGCGGGCACGCGCGCGCGAACTCCGCCACCCGCAACGCCCCGAACACGTTGACCGCCTCCACCTCCGGCCGCCCGGCGCCGGGCCGGGTACGGGCGGCGGCGTGCACGACGCCGGTCACCCCGGCTGGGTCCACACCGGACAGCGGTTCCGGCCGGCTCAGGTCGGCGGCGACCACCTCGACCCGGCCCGGCCCGGCGACCAGCTCGCGGCGCAGCGCGGCCTCCCTGGCGGCCAGCTCCCTCCGGTCCGCCGCCCGCACGGTCAGTACCAGCCGGTCCCCGGTCTCCACCAGCAACCGGGCCGCGATCCGGCGGCCCAGGTACCCGTCCGCGCCGGTGACGACGATCCGCCCCGTCACGGCCCGGCTCCGGTGGGTTCGGCCGGCAGCAGGCCCTCGGACCGCAGGAAGCGCAGGCAGCCGGCGGACAGCCGGCGCCGGTGGTCGTGCTGGGCCGGCGTCCGCCACGCCACCTCGGCGACGTGGTGCGGGTCGGCGAGCCCGCAGTCGGCGTAGACGTCCGGGTTGTAGTACTCGCGCCAGGTGGCGGTGACGAACCCGCCGAGGTGGGCGTGGAGTTCGGCCACCGTGCCCGCCGGCCAGGCCGGCGCGAAGACGGCACGGAACGCCCGCACCATCGCGCGGGTGAAGACGAGGTGGCGGGACTGCTGGGCGTGCCGGGCCGCGTGCAGCGAGCGGGCGAGCGGGTGCAGGCGGTCGTCGGCGGAGAGCAGCGCGGCGTACCGGTCGGCCAGCTCCGTCACCACCAGCGTCCGGGCGAAGAACAGCAGGTCGGAAACGTCCGGATCGGGGCGGCCGGGGATCGGGGGGCACCGGCTCGGGTACACCTTCGCGTACCGCTGGCAGAACTGCCGCAGCCGGGCGACGTGGTCGCGCTCGTCCTCCAGGAAGTCGCGCAGGTAGCCGGCGACGGGTGTGAGGTCGGCGCGGTGCAGGCGGCTGGACAGGCCGTCGATCAGGGCGTCGGTGGCGTGCAGGCTCACGCTGAGGAGGTTCGCGGCCTCGTGGAGGGCCAGCCTGTGGACGGCCGGGCCGTCCAGCGCCTCCCAGTACGACGTTCCGTGCAGGGACGACAGCTCGGGCGGGAAGAACCAGTCCCGCTCGGTGTCGAGCTGGTCCGGCCAGTCCGTGGTGCGGTGCCGGCGCTGGTGGGCGCCGCGGGACAGCTCGTTGAGCCGGTCCACCGTGCCGGACGTCGCCGCGATCGCCGCACGCAAGGCGTCGCCGTGTCCGTGATGTTCACGTCCCACCGCGTCCCCGTCGCCTCTGTCTCCTGGCCGGATGCGGAGGAGCTTAGGTACGGGTGGCGGCGCGGCAGTATCCCCAGAAATCTGGGACTACGCCTCCACCTCAGGGAATGTCGGCGAAATGGGTGCCGGGCAGGATCTCGTTGGCCAGCTCCCGGCGGCTGCGCGTGCCGGTCTTCGCGAACGCGGCCTTGAGGTGGTCCTGGACCGTGTACGGGGAGATGCCGAGGCGGTCGGCGATCTCGGCGTTGGTCATGCCGTACAGGACGCAGCGGGCCACCTCGATCTCCCGCTCGGTCAGGCCGGCGGCCTGCAGCAGGAGCGGCGCGAGCAGCACCGGCCTGGCCGGTTCGATCGACACGACGACCCGCGACCCGCCGTCCCCGCACGGCACCCGGCCGGCCTCCAGCACCAGCCAGCCGGCGTCGGCGACCGACACGAGCGCGCGGCGCGTCTCCGGCGCGCCCGGCGCCTGCAACGCGGCGACCATCACCGCCACCGGTACCGGCAGGTCGAGCTGTACCGCGGGATGCTGGGCGGAGATCCGGGCGAACACCTCGGCGGCCCGGTCGTTCGCGCCCTCCAGCGAGCCGTCCTCGGCCACCACCGCGTACCCGTGCCCGCCCGGGCCCGTCCCGGCGCCGGCGGCGGTGGCCCGCAGCAGCCGGTCACGCAGCCGCCCGGCCAGCCTGGGCACGGCGGCCGCCACCGCCCGTACCTCGTCGCCGGAGAAGTCCGGCCGCTCCGGCTTGCGGAGCAGCACCATGTATCCCCAGCACCGCCCGTCCACCACCAGCGCCGCGCGCAGCTCGTGCCCGATCCCGCTGGGCCGCAGCGCGTTGCGGTACCGGTAGCTGCTCTCCAGGTCCCCGCCGGTCGCCTCGGACAGCACCCCGACCGGCACCGGCTGCTCAGCCAGCCACGCGATCTTGTTGACGTCCGGCACGAACAGCTCGGCCGCCAGGTACACCTCCGGCGGCCCGATCGGCGTGCAGTCCTGCACCATCGTCACCAAGCCGGTCGAGGGATCGGTGACCCCCACGCACAGCCAGTCGAACGGCGCCGCCTCCGCCAGCTCGCTCCGTACCCAGCCCACCAGAACCCCGGTGTCGAACCCCAACCCACCCATCGCCGACCCTCCTCGCCACCACACGTCCTACCTACCCGCTATCAAGACGCGCTACCCGGTAACGACGTGACCCGCCCGCCCGAATGACGTGTGGTTGCCGATCACGGAGACCGGGAGACGGGCATGCGGAAGACGCGGGGTGCGGACGGCGGGACCGATACCGACCGGGAGGACGCTGGGCGGCCGGCCAACGCGCTGACCTGCCGGCTGCGGTGCGGCGCGCTGCTCGGGAAGGGGAAGGTCGCGCCAGCCCGGGAGGCGGCCCGGCGCGCGGTGGAGCTCGAGCCCGACGACTGGCGCAACCACCACGCGCTGCTGCTGGCCATCCTCGCCACGCCGAGCCTGGACGTGGACCTGCTCGCCGAGGCCAGGCGCGTCGGCAAGCAGGCCGTCGCCCTCGGCCGGACCGAGGTGCCGGTACACCTGGCGTCGGCATTGCTGGCCGCACGCGGCAACGACCGGGACGGCGCGGAGGCCGCCATCGACGAGGCCCTGCGGATCGACCATCGCAACGCTCTCGCCTACCAGACCCGCGACCGCATTCAGGACCGGCGCAACGCGGCGGACGCGGCCGTGGCGATGTACCGCGCCACCCTGGACACCGCTCCCGCCGACCCGCGGAGCGCCGCCACCGCGCTCGCCGGCGAGTTCGAGGCCACCCTGTGGGGCCGCCTGCAGGCCGGTTACCTGCTGCTGTTCGGTTGCCTGGCCTTCGCCTTCCTCGCCGGCCTCAGCAGCAACGACCAGTTCCGGACCTACGCCGGCCTGGCCGGCACCACGTGCTTCGTCGGCGGCCTCGCCATGGTGTGGCGGGTCGGCCGCCGCCTGCGCGGCCTGGCGAGCGGCCGCTCAGGCCGGACCCTGTGGATCCTGCTGCTGATCCTGCTGCCGGGCCTGCGGATCGCCATCGCCATCCTGGTGCTCACGCACAACCCGGTACCCGCGGCCATCGTCGTCGCGGTCGGCGCCGCCGGCCTCGCCGCCGCCTTCGCCCTCGCCCCGCCCGGCACGCGCATCGTCACTTGACGCCACCGGGGGTGGGATAACCCCCGGGTGGGGTGGGTGGTTGCCGGTTTCCGGGGGGCCGGCGGGATTCCTAGCGTCAGGTGAGGACGGAAATCCCACCTCACGGAGGTCCTCGTGATCGAGGCACGTGCCCTCACCAAGCGCTACGGTCCCACGCTGGCCGTGGACGCGCTGAGTTTCGACGTACGGCCCGGGACGGTCACCGGGTTCCTCGGGCCGAACGGATCCGGCAAGTCCACCACCATGCGGCTGATCATGGGCCTGGACAGGGCCGACTCCGGGTACGCCACGATCGGCGGCCGGCGGTACCGCGACCTGCCCTGGCCGCTGCGCGAGGTCGGCGCGGTACTGGAGGCCAGGGCGTTCCACCCCGGCCGCAGCGCCCGGTCGCACCTGGCCGCGCTCGCCGCCGGCAACGCGATCCCGCGCCGCCGGGTGGACGAGGTGCTCGACACGGTGGGACTGGGCGGAGTGGGCCACCGCCGGGCCGGCAGGTTCTCGCTCGGGATGGCGCAGCGGCTCGGCATCGCGGCCGCGCTGCTCGGCGATCCCGGCGTGCTGATGCTGGACGAGCCGGTCAACGGCCTCGACCCGGAGGGCATCCACTGGATCCGCGGGCTGCTGCGCGGGCTGGCCGCCGAGGGCCGCACCGTGTTCGTGTCCAGCCACCTGATCAGCGAGATCGCGCTCACCGCCGACCACCTGGTGGTGATCGGCGGCGGCCGGCTGCTCGCCGACACCTCGGTCGCCGAGCTGTCGAGCCGGGCCGGCTCGCTGGAGGAGGCATTTCTCGCCCTCACCGCCGGTACGGCGGACACGGTCAGGAAGGGAACGCGGCGATGAGCACGACGGCGGCGACACGGTACGGGTTCGCGCAGGTCGCGCGGATGGAATGGATCAAGCTGCGCAGCCTGCGCTCGGTGTGGTGGACGCTGGCGATCACGGTGGCCGGCGCGGTCGGCATCGCCACCACCGTCGGCCTCAAGACGAGGAACGGCCACGGCGACCTCACCAACAACGCCCTCGCCGGCGTCTCGGTCGGGCTGCTCGGACTGGGCGTGCTCGGCGTGCTGGTGATCACCGGCGAGTTCACCTCCGGCGCGATCCGGTCCACTTTCGCGGTGGCGCCGCGCCGGACGCTGGTGCTGGCCGCGAAGGCGGCGGTGTTCGGCGGGATGGCGCTCGCCGCCGGCGAGCTGGCCGCGTTCATCGCGTTCGTCGCCGGTACCGCCACCCTGCCGGCCAGGATCACCGCGCCCCCGCTCGGCCAGGGCGCGGTGTTCAGGGCGGTGGCGCTGTCCGGGGTCGGCCTGTGCCTGGTCGCCCTGCTCGGGCTGGGGCTCGGCACGATCGTCCGGCACACCGGCGCGGCCGTCGGCGTCCTGCTCGGCGGGGTGTTCGCCGGCACCCAGATCGCCGGCGCGATCTCCCGGGCGCTGCTCCCCTACGTCCCGATCGGGCTGGTGGGCGGCTCGCTGGGAGCGGTCCAGCACCAGGACGGCACGATCGGGCCGTGGCCGGCGCTCGGCGTGCTCTCCCTGTACGCCGCCGTGGCCCTGCTGGTCGGCGGGTGGCTGCTGGCCAGGCGGGACGCCTGAGTGGAGAGTGGGCGCATGGGTACGGCCGGGGTGCTGCGGGCGCCGCTGACCAGGCGGGCATGGTCGGAACTGGCGTTCTGCCTGCTCTCGGTGCCGCTCGCGCTGGCCGTGCTGGCGATTCCGGGGCTCGTGCTCGGGTTCATGGCCCTGCTGGTGCTGATCGGGCTCGCGCTGAACGTGATGTGGGTGGCGGCCCTGGCCTTCCCCCCCGGCGTGCTGCTGGTGGTGTCGCAGGTGCCCCGGCTGGGCCGCCCGCTGGCCGCCGGCCACCGGTGGCTCGCCGCCCGCCTGCTCGGCGAGGACGTCCCGGCGCCGTCGCGGGGCCGGCCCCGGCGGCGCGGGCCGCTGGGCTGGCTCGCCGCCGGCCCGCGCGACCTCGCCGGCTGGCGGGCGGTCGGGTACCTGCTGGTCAAGCTGCCGCTGGCGGTGGTGTTCGAGGCGTACGCCGCCTTCCTCTGGGTCGCCGGCGTGGTGGACCTGAGCTACCCGTTCTGGTGGGGGATGTTCCGCAACCACCCGCCCGGCGCGCGGTTGAGCGCGGTGCCGGCCTTCACGCCGTTCCCCGGCCGCGCCGTCCACACGCTCACCTTCGCCGGCACCTTCCGCGTCTTCGCGATCGGCGCGGCGATGCTGCTCGCCGCGCCGTGGGTGACCAGGGCGGTGGTCGGGGCCGACCGCTGGCTGCTGCGGAACCTGCTCGGCCCTGGCCGGCTGGAGCGGCGGGTACGGGACCTGGAGGAGACCCGCGCGCTGGCGGTGGACGACGCGGCGGCGGTGCTGCGCCGGCTCGAGCGCGACCTGCACGACGGCGCCCAGGTACGGCTGGCCACGCTCGCCATGGACCTGGGCATGGCGCGGGAGAAGCTCGGCGAGGGCGGCGGCCCGCTGGACGTGGCGGCGGCGCGGGAGCTGCTCGACACCGCCCACCAGGGCGCGAAGAAGGCCCTCGGCGAGCTGCGCGACCTGGCCAGGGGCATCCACCCGCCGGTGCTGGACAACGGGCTGGCGGACGCGCTGGCCACGCTCGCCGCCAGCGGCGCCACCCCGGTGGAGCTGCGCGCCGACATCCCGACCCGGCCGACACCGGCGATCGAGACGATCGCGTACTTCTGCGCGGCCGAGCTGCTCGCCAACGCGGCCAAGCACAGCCACGCCGACCGGATCACGGTCGAGGTGGTCGGTCGGGCGGACACGCTGCTGCTCCGGGTGACCGACGACGGCGTCGGCGGCGCCGACCCGGCGCGCGGCAGCGGCCTGGCCGGCCTGGCGCAGCGGGTCAGCACGGTGGACGGGCGGCTGGACGTCGCCAGCCCGCCGGGCGGCCCGACCGTGGTGACCGCCACCCTGCCGCTGCGCGCGTGAAAGGGTTGCCGGCGTGCGCGTGGTGATCGCCGAGGACGCCGCCCTGATGCGGGAGGGCCTGATCCGGCTGCTCGCGGACCGCGGGCACCAGGTGTGCGCGGCGGTGGCGGACGGCGACGCGCTGGTGGCGGCGGTCGCCGAGCACCGGCCGGACGTCGCGGTGGTGGACATCCGGATGCCGCCCACCCACACCGACGAGGGCCTGCGGGCCGCGCTGCGGCTCCGCCGCGACCATCCCGAGGTGGGGGTGCTGGTGTTCTCGCAGTACATCGAGACCCGGTACGCGGCCAGGCTGCTGGAGGGCGACGCCGCCGGCGTGGGTTACCTGCTCAAGGACCGGGTCGCGGACGTCGCCGAGTTCGCCGACGCGCTGGCCAGGGTCGCGGCCGGCGGCACCGCCCTGGACCCGGAGGTGATCGGCCCGCTGCTGCGGGCCAGCCGGCACGCCGACGGGCTGGCCGCGCTGACCCCGCGCGAGCGGGAGGTGCTGGCGCTGATGGCGGAGGGCCGCTCCAACGCCGGCATCGCCGCTGCCCTGTACGTCTCCGGCGGCGTCGTGGAGAAGCACGTCGCCGCGATCTTCGCCAAGCTCGGCCTGCCGCCGTCCGACGCCGACAACCGCCGGGTGCTGGCCGTCCTGCGCTACCTCCGGTCCTGACTCCTACCCGACAGTACGGAAGGGGCAACACGTCCCGTTTCGTGAGCGTCTGTCCCGACAGAGCACACGGGGACTGGGAGGGCGGGATGGCGGTTCCCGAGAAGGTCACGCGCCGGCGCGGAACGCTCGGGACGCTGGCCGCCGGCCTCGGCCTGTTCGACACCGGGTGGCTGGACCGGCGGATGCGCGCCCGACGCGCCGTCCGGGTGGCCGCCGACCGCGGCGTACCCGTGCTGCACTCGCTGGTCGCCGGGACGGCCCGGCAGCTCGACGTCCCCGTACCGGACCAGGTGTGGGTCGCGGCCGGCTGCGCGGTCCGGGCCGAGGGCCTCCTCGGCGGCCGCCGTACCCGGCTGGTCGTCGGCGCCGCGCCGCTGCTGGTGCTGCCGCCGGCCGAGCTGCGGGCGCTGGTGGCGCGGTCGCTGGCGGCGTACCACGCCGGCCGGCCGCGGTGGGACGCGGACGAGGCGATGACCCGGGTGGTGTCCGGGTGGACGGCGGCGGCAGCGCTGCTGCACCTGGCCGTGGTCGAGCAGCGGTTCGCGCTCTACCTGGCCGCGTGCGTGGACCCGCTGGCCGGCGCCCGCGTCATGCCCTCGGACCTGTACGCCGGCTGGCGGCGCCGGTACCGCGACGAGACCGGGCGCGCCGTCTACACCGCCGGCTTCGACCTGGACGGGGTGGAGGACCCCGACCAGCCGCTCACCGGCCCGCCACTGCGGGAACGGCTGGCCAGGCTCACGCCCGACGTCGGCCACCTGCCGCTGTTCCCCACCGCGTGGCCGGCCGTGGACGCCTTCTCCGCCGACGAGGACGCCACGCTGTCCCGGACGGCCCGGGTGCCGGGCCCGCGCTCGATCCGCCGGGTGCACCGGATCCCGTGGTCGGCGATCGGGGACCGGCCGTACCGGGACGCCACCGCGCGCCTCGCCGCCGCCGTCTACGCCGCGACCGCCCGGATCGTCGACGCCCCGGCCGGCGCGGGCGAGGTCATCGACCTGTACGCGGCGGGCCGGCACCCCCGGCTGGTGGAGGCGCTCGCCCAGCCGCTCCAGGTGCCGGTACGCGACATCCCGCCGTCCGGCCCGCTCACCGCCGTGCTCGCGCACGAGCTGCGCGGCCGCGGCTACGCCGGGGTCTCGCCGCTGTTCCCGGCCCGCCTGCGCGCCCCGGACGGCGCCACGCTCGACGTCCCCGACACGGTCTGGACGGCCATGCGCCGGCACGACTACGCCACGCTCCGCGCCCTCACGTGAGCACGCACCCGCGCCTGGCGGGCGCGGGTGCGTGGGCAGCGTGCGAACTACGAGACGTTGAGCGCGGTGTCGTCGAGCACGAACGAGGTCTGCAGCGAGCTGTCCTCGGCGCCGGTGAACTTCACCGTCACCGTCTGGCCGGCGAACGAGCTCACGTCGACCGTGCGCTGCTGGTAGCCGGAGGCGGCGTTGAGGTTGGAGTACGTCGCCACCGTGGTGGACCCGACCTGCACGGTCAGCTTGTCGTACTGCGTCGCGGTCGTCGTCTCGCCGGTGTCGATGTGCAGCCAGTACGACAGCGTCGCGTGGCAACCCGACGGGATCGTCACCGACTGCGACACCGTGTCGGTGTGCGTGGTCCCGTACCCGTCCAGCCACGCGTACTGGCTGCCCGAGTGCGCCGACTCACCGGAGAACGACCCGATCACGCCCGAGGTCGCCGTCCAGGACGCGGTCCCGGACTCGAAGCCCGGGTTGCCCAGCAGCTGGGTGCCCGTGCAGCCGCCGCCGACCGGGTTCACCGTCCAGGAGAACGACGCCGAACCTGTCCTGCTCGCCGAGTCCGTCGCCGTCACCGTGACGTTGGAGGTGCCCGCCGTCGTCGGCGTGCCCGAGATCAGGCCGGACGAGCTGATCGACAGGCCGGCCGGCAGGCCCGACGCCGACCACGTGTACGGCGCGGTGCCGCCCGAGGCCGACAGTTGCAGGCTCACCGCCGTACCCACCGTGCTGGTCTGGTTGCCCGGGTTGTTGACGGTCGGGTTGGTGCCGCCCCCGCCGCCCGCGGTGAACGCGGCCGTGCCGTTGGGGGTCCCCCAGCCGGTCGGGCCGTCGTAACCGGTGGTGCCGGTGCACAGGTAGCTGGGGCTGCACGAGCCGTTGCTGCCGGAGGTGACGTCGAACAGGTTGCCGGTGTGCTGGTACGGGTACTGGGAGGGCCGGTCGTTGGCGCCCGGCGTGCCGGCCACCGCGTACACGGCCGCGATGATCGGCGCGGACACGCTGGTGCCGCCGTAGACGTTCCAGCCGGAGCCGCCGTAGGTCTGGTACACGGCCACGCCGGTGTTCGGGTCGGCGACCGCGGACACGTCGGCGACCGTGCGCTTGGCGCAGCCGCTGTCGGTCTGCCAGGACGGCTTGGCGTCAACGGTCGAGCAGCCGGAGCCGGCGCCGTTCCACACCGTCTCGGTCCAGCCGCGGCTGTTGGAGGCGGTGCGCAGCGACGTGCCGCCGACGGCGGTCACGTACTGCGAGGCGGCCGGGTACTCGACGCCGTACCCGGAGTCACCCGAGGACACGGTGATCGCGACACCCGGGTGGTTGAAGTACGAGCTGTCGAAGCTGGTGTCGCTGGACGACTCGCCGCCGCCGTAGCTGTTGGACACGTACTTCGCGCCCATCGTCACCGCGCGGTTGACGGCGGTGCCGAGGTTCTGGATCGTGGCGCTGGTCGCCTCGACCAGCAGGATGTGGCAGGAGGGGCAGATCGCCGACACCATGTCCACGTCGAGGCTGATCTCGCCGGCCCAGCCGCTGTCCGGCGACGGGTAGTTGGTGCCGCCGTTCTGGTCCACCTTGCGGAAGCAGCCGTTGGCGGTGGTGCAGGCCGGCAGGCCGTACTGGGACCGGTAGGTCGCCAGGTCGGACTCGGCGTTCGGGTCGTCCTGGGCGTCCACGATGGCGACGGTGGCGCCGGAGCCGCCGGACGGGATCTTGTACGCGTTCACCAGGTCGGTGGGGCCGTAACCGCTGGGTGTCGCGTTCGGGGTGATCCCGAGGTGACTCTTCAGGTCGGTGCGGACGACGGACAGGCAGGACATCTCACCGGGCCGCGTGGGTACGGCGCAGTTGCTCCGCACGGCGGGACCCGACTGTGCGGTCGGGGCCTGCGCCAGTGCGGAGGGAAGCCATACCGCGGTGGCGAGTGCACCTACCGCGGCGACGGTCAACAGCGATGCTCGTCGCATGCTGCCTCCTGGTTCGGGGCTGGGATAGAAGATGCCCGTACGGTTGCAGATTCTTTACCCCAAATCTCCCCTTATGGCCCCTTATTTAGGTAAGCAAAACCTCAAGGACGCCCCTCGTCCAGGGAATTCGCGGCCCACAGTCCGAACGGGACACCCGTCGTCGCCGCAGAATTTCGGTACGCCGGAGCCGGGTACGGTCGAGGACGGGTGACGTTCACCATGGCGCTAGGGTTCCGGTGACGTGTCACGTGATGGGTGGGGTGGCTGTGCACGATGTGGTGATCGTCGGCGGGGGCGCGGCCGGGCTGAGCGCCGCGCTGGTGCTGGCCAGGGCGCGCCGCAAGGTGACCGTGGTGGACGCGGGCGAGCCGCGCAATGCCGCCGCCGCGCACGTGCACGGATACCTGTCCCGCGACGGCGTACCCCCTGGCGAACTGCTGCGGATCGGCCGGGACGAGGTCCGCGGGTACGGCGGCCGGATCGTCACCGACGTCGCGCACCGCGTCTCCCGCGACGGGACTCCGGTCGTGTTCTCCGTCGTGCTCGGCAGCGGCGAGGTGCTGGCGGCGCGGCGGCTGCTCGTCGCCACCGGGCTGGCTGACGACCTGCCCGACCTGCCCGGCGTGCGCGAGCTGTGGGGCACCGACGTGCACGGATGCCCGTACTGCCACGGGTGGGAGGTACGTGACACCCCGATCGGTGTGCTCGGCACCGGCGACCTGTCGGTACGGCAGGCGCTGCTGCTCCGACAGTGGTCAGATGACGTGGTGTTCTTCCCGCACGCGGTCGGGGAGCTGGCCGAGCCGGAGCTGGCGAGGCTGGCCCGGCGCGGAATCCGGGTGGTGCCGGGGCGGGTACGGCGGCTCGTCACCGGCGACGGCGGACGGCTGGTCGGGGTCGAGACCGAGGCCGGCGAGCTGGTACCGCGGACGTCGCTGTTCCTGACGCCCCGGTTCGCCGCCAACGACGGGCTGCTGGCCGCCCTGGGCTGCGCCGCCAGCGGGGACGGCTGGGTCACCGTGGACAGTGCCGGCCGGACCAGCGTGGCCGGCGTGTGGGCGGCCGGCAACGTGACCGGCACCGGAGTTCAGGTGATCGGCGCGGCCGGGGCGGGCTCCCGCGCCGCGATCGCCCTCAACACCGACCTCCTCGAGGAGGACCTGCGCCGGGAGGAATTCGACGCGGAAGCCCGTCCCGCCACTGTCACCGGTTGATCAGCAGTTGACCAGTTCCGGCGATTGGTTGAGCAGCTGCGCCCGCGGCGACACGAACTCCTGGTAGGTCGCACCATCCACCGCGTCCGGCCGGAAGGCCGCGATCCGGCAGCAGTTCTGGAAGGCCAGCCGTACGCCGAAGTGCTCCTCCAGCGCACCGCGGATCGAGTCGCTCGCCATCGCCCTGAACATCTCACCCCACGCCTGCTCGGTCGGCGGCGGGGTGCGGTGCTCCGCGTACTCCGCCGTACCGGCGTGCAGGTCGTTCGCCAGCTCGGAGACGGTCGACCACGCCCACGGCAGCGAATCGCGGACGGTCGCGACGAACTCCTCGGGCCCGACCTCACCTTCGCGAGCACGATCCAGCAACGCGGGCGGCACCTTCAACGACATCGCATCCTCCTCATCACCAGTCGTGACGGCAAGAACACTATGCGAGACCGCCCCCTTCGGCTAGTACTGGAAACGGTTTTCGTTTACAGTAGCGCCCGTCGTGCCAAGTGGACAGTGGTGTCCGCGGTACGCGAAGTCACCCAGGCGACCCGGGACAACCCCCCGCGACCGACCCCCGCCGTAGCACACCCTGCCGCACGCGACCGGGCACCGTCGCCGTACCGCCATACCCCCGCCGTACAGACCCGCACCGCCGGCCCGGCCGCCGCCCCTTTCGCCCAACAGGCCAGTACCGCCGTACCCCACGCAGCCGCCCCAGGCAGCCACCGCCACCCGCCGGACCGGCCGCCTCCCCAGCTCGCCCTCCCTGCCCCACAGGCACCTGTCGCCGCCCGCCGGACCGGCCGCCTCCCCAGCTCCCCGCCCCTTTCGCCCAACAGGCCAGCACCGCCGTACCCCACGCACCCGCCCCAGGCAGCCACCGCCGCCCGCCGGCCCCAGCCGCCTCCGCGGGCCGCCCTCCCTGCCCCCACAGGCACCTACCGCCGCCCGCCGGACCGGCCGCCTCCTCAGCTCGCCGCCCCTTTCGCCCAACAGTTTCAGTACCGCCATACCCCACGCACCCACTCCAGGCACCTACCGCCGCCCGCCGGCCCCAGCCGCCTTCCTGGGTCGCCGCCTTACCTCTCCATGGCGGGGCGCCCTGTGCCGTGGGCCTGTTATTTGGGTAGGCGGGCGTCCAGGGCGTCGAGCAGGGGGAGGTAGATGCCGTCGACGATTTCGGTGATGGCGGCTTCGGTGACGGGGCGGTTGGTCAGCAGCATCTCGTGGCGTAACAGGTCGGCGGGCAGGGTGACCGCCCGGGCGGGGATCGCGTCGAGGCGGACTTCGCCGCGTGCCTCGGCGCGGAGCAGCAGGGTTCGCATCGTGCCCTGGACGACGTTCAGGAACTCGGGACTCAGGTCGTCCATCTCCGCCATCAGCCCGTGCGCGACGTCCGGCCCGATCTCGCGGTACCGCCGCGCCATCCGCTCCAGCAGCGCGACGATGTCGCCGCGCAGCGTGCCGGTGTCGGGCGTGTCGTCCGCGAGCGAGGACCACCGGTGCCGGACGGCGGTCAGCACCAGTTCGGCCCGGTTGCGCCAGCGGCGGTACAGCACCTGCTTGCTGGTCTGCGCCCGGACGGCGACCTTCTCCATGGTCAGCGCCGCGTACCCGTGGGCCGTCAGCTCGTCCCACACGGCGGCCAGGATCGCGTCCTCGAGGGTCGCGCCGCGCCGCCGGCGGCCGGGCTGACCCTGCCTCGCTGTGATGCCCGCCACCTCCCCTTGGAGACTACCCGTCTCCTATTCTACTCTGGTGGCCGGTAGGAGACGGTCAGTCTCTTAACGGGAGAGGAGTTCCGATGGCGGCGCGGACCACGGCGGGTGGCGTACCGGTCAAGCTGATCGCCGTCCTCGTCGTCGGCGTCATGGCGCCGGTGCTGGACAGCACGATCGTCAACGTGGCCCTCCGCACGCTGGGCCGCGACCTGAATGCCCCGGTGTCGACCATCCAGTGGGTGGTGACGGCGTACCTGCTCGCGCTCGGCATGGCGATCCCGTTGACCGGGTGGTCGGTGGCCCGGTTCGGCGCCAAGCGCATGTGGATGGTGTCGCTGGCGCTGTTCCTGGTCGGCTCGGCCCTGTGCGGGCTGGCGTGGAACGTCGGGGCGCTGATCGCCTTCCGCGTGGTACAGGGCGTCGGCGGCGGCCTGATGATCCCGATCATGCAGACGCTGCTGGTCGAGGCCGCGGGAGGGCAGGCGCTGGGCCGGCTGATGGCCACCGTGGCGATGCCGGCGCTGGTTGGCCCGATCCTCGGCCCGGTCGTCGGCGGGCTGATCGTGGACGACCTCAGCTGGCGGTGGATCTTCTGCGTCAACATCCCCGTCTGCCTGGTGGCGATGGTGATGGCGTGGCGCGGCCTGCCCGCCACGCCGGCCCGCGGCGGCCAACGCCTCGACGTGCTCGGGCTGGCGCTGCTCTCGCCCGCGCTCGCCACGGTCATCTACGGGTTGTCCGAGGCCGGCATCCACCACGGGTTCGGGCACCGGGCCGTGACCGTCCCGCTCGCGGTGGGTGCGGCGCTGCTGGCCGCGTTCGTCGTACACGCACTGCGGACGACCACCGCCGAACCCGTCGTCGACCTGCGGCTGTTCCGATCCCGCGCGTTCACCGGCGCGGCCGGCCTGCTGTTCCTGTCCGGGCTGTCGCTGTACGGCGCGATGCTGCTGCTCCCGCTGTACTACCAGCAGATCCGCGGCGCGAGCGTGGTCGCGGCCGGCCTGCTGCTGGTACCCCAGGGCGTCGGCAGCCTGGTGAGCCGGACACCGCTGGGCAGGCTGTCGGACCGGATCGGGCCGCGACCGGTCATCCTCGGTTGCCTCGTGCTGACCGCCCTGGGCACGGCCGGCTTCGCCGTGGCCGGCGCGCACACCAACCAGGTCCTGCTGGCGGCCGCGCAGTTCATCCGCGGCGCCGGGCTCGGCGGGGCGACGCTGGCGGTGATGGCCGCCGCCTACCAGGGCCTCGACCGGGCCGAGATCCCGCACGCCAGCAGCGCCACCCGGATCGCGCAGCAGGTCGGCGGCTCGTTCGGCGCGGCGGTACTGGCGATGATCCTGCAACGGCAGTCCGCCGGCCGTGCCGGTACCGCGGCAGCGCAGGCCATCGCCTTCGACCACGCCTTCTGGTGGGCGGTCGGCTTCACCATCCTGGCGTTCCTGCCCGCGCTGCTGCTCCCCCGCACCGGCCGTCGCCGACCAGCCGGCGCGGACGTCCCGCCCGTGTTAACCGGCAGCACCGCGATCTCCGGCACCGGCACTCCGCGCCGGCGGCACTGACCGGCGGGTACCACCTCGCCTTCTGGATCGCCGCCGAGCTCGCCATGGTGTCGGCCGCCGTCACCGTGACGGTCCTCCGTCGCGGCCGACCCCGCGCGGCTACTACGCTCGGTCACGACTGAGGGAGGGACATGGCCTCGCAGGTGAAGCCGTTCCACATCGAGGTGCCGGACGAGGTGCTTGAGGATCTGCGGGCGCGCCTGCGCCGGACCCGGCACGCCGCCGCCTGCAGCGGTGCGGGGCCGTGGCAGGCCGGCGTCGACCCCGACTACCTCCGCGACCTGGTCGGGTACTGGGCCGGCGGCTTCGACTGGCGGGCCAGGGAGGCCCAGCTCAACGCATTACCGCAATACACGGCTGACCTCGACGGCAGGCGGACGCACCTCGTCCGCCTGCCCGGGGTCCGGCCGGCCGGTGTCGCCGCCCCGCCACCGCTGATCCTCTGCCACGGCTGGCCGAGCAGCTTCCTGGAGATGCTGCCGCTGGCCGAGCGGCTGACCGATCCGGGCCGGTTCGGCGCCGACCCGGCCGGCGCGTACGACGTGGTGATCCCGTCGCTGCCCGGCTTCCTGTACTCCGAACTGCCGCCGGACGGGCCGCTGACCAGGCCGGCGATCGCCGAGGTGCTGCACAGGCTGATGACCGAGGTGCTCGGGTACTCCCGGTACGGCACCTTCGGCGGCGACATCGGCGGCGCGTCCACGCTGTGGATGGCCAACCTCCATCCGGAGCAGGTGGTGGGCGTGCACCTGATCCACCCGCCGTTCCCGTCCGCTTTGGACGATCTGACAGCGGCGGAGCAGGCGTTCGTCGACGCCGAGGCGGAGTACGACGAGAGCGACGGCGGGTACAGCGCGATCATGGGCACCCGGCCGGACACGATCGCCGCCGCGTTGCTCGACTCCCCCGCCGGCCTGGCCGCCTGGATCGTGGACAAGTACCGCGACTGGAGTGACTGTCACGGTGATGTCGAGACCCGGTTCGACCGCGACACGCTGTGCACGATCCTCACGCTGTACTGGGCCACCGGCTCGATCGGCACCTCGTTCCGGCAGTATCACGACTGGCCGCACAACCCGCCCCGGCCCGCCGTCGACGTGCCGGTCGCCGTCACGCTGACCGCCGAGCCGGGCCTCGCCGGCTTCCCGCGCTCGCTGGCCGAACGGGCCGCCACCGACATCCGCCAGTGGACCGAGCCCGGCAAGGGCGGCCACTTCATGGCCCTCGAGGAACCGGACCTGCTCGCCGCCGACATCCGCGCCTTCTTCGGCAAACTCTCCGGGCCGGCCGGGATCTGAGCCCGGTATCCTGCGGGGATGACGTCGTCACCTGTCCGGAAGGGGGCTGCCGCGCACCCCGCCGTCGCATGACCGGGGTGTGGGTCCGCACCAGGGCCGAACTGCGCACCCAGCGCCGCCGCCGTCCGCACCGCTGCTGGGACCACCTGCTCGCCGCGCCGCTGTGGCCCAAGCACGGCGTCAACCTCGGCACGCTGCTGCGTACCTGCGACGCGGTCGGCGCCTGCCTGGCGGTGCCGCGCCGGCCCTGGATCGACGAGGCGCTCGCCCGCGGCAACACGCTGCGCCGCCCGTCCTGCGTCCACCACGTATCCGACCCGCTGGCCTGGCTGGCCGCCCAGCGCGCCGCCGGCTCGACCATCGTCGGCGTCGAACTCGCCGACGACGCCGTACGCCTCGGCGACCTCCCCGCCGCCCGCCAGCGCACCGTCATCGTCCTCGGCCACGAAACCACCGGCATCCCGCACGACGCCCTCCCCTTCCTCGACGCGGTGGTCGAGATCCCGATGGTCGGCACCGGCCTCTCCCTCAACGTCGCCGTGGCCGGCTCCCTCGTCCTCTACAAACTCGCCGGCCTCCTCTGACTCGGCCGCCACTCCGGCTGTCGTACGCGAGGGTGGGGCGGTTCGGGTAGGGTGGCCTCGCCAGCAGCGGACCCGACCGAGGAGGTGAGCCCCATTACCACAAGGTCAGGCCGGGTGCTCCCACCGCACGGCCGGGCGGTCCACCGGGCATAGGTGGTCGCGGGAGCGCCCGTCGGCGTCCCGAAAGGTATCTATGTCTCATTCGCTGTCGTCTGATTCCCTCTCCATCGTCGTCGCCCGGCTGCGTGTGGCCGGCTGCGTGTTCGCCGAGGACGAGGCGCGGCTGCTGGTCGCCGCCGCGCGGTCCGCCGCCGAACTCGACTCGATGGTGGAGCGGCGCGCCGCCGGCCTGCCGCTCGAACGCCTCCTCGGCTGGGCCGAGTTCCGCGGCCTGCGGATCGCCATCGACCCCGAGGTCTTCGTCCCGCGCCGCCGTACCGAGTTCCTGGTCGAGCGGGCCATCGCGCTCGCGGGATCGCGGCCCGTGGTAGTTCTCGACCTGTGCTCCGGCTCGGGCGCGGTAGGTGCGGCCCTGGCCGTCGAGCTGGGCGACGTGGAGCTGTACGCGGCCGACATCGACCCGGCGGCCGTCCGGTGCACCCGCCGCAACCTGGCCACGGTGGCGGGCGCCGAAGTGTACGAGGGTGACCTTTACGAACCGCTGCCGGCGACGCTGCGCGGACGGGTCGACATCCTGACCGCCAACGTGCCGTACGTGCCGAGCGAGGCGATCGAGCTGATGCCCCCGGAGGCCCGCGAGTTCGAACCGAAGATCGCACTCGACGGCGGCCCGGACGGCTTCGCCGTACTGCGGCGCGTCGCCGCCGGCGCACCCCGGTGGCTGAGGCCGGGCGGCCACCTGCTCGTCGAGACCAGCGAACGCCAGGCGCCACGGGCCGCCGACGTCTTCGCCGGTAACGGGCTGGTACCGCAGGTCGTCAGGTCGGAGGAGCTGTACTCGACTGTCGTGATAGGACAGCGGGCTATGTAAACGGTACTCTACTTGCTGGGTAGGGGATATGATTCGAACATGCGTTCCCACGGGGGTGTGATCGCGCAGCTGACCAGGTTGATCGGGCAGCTGCCCGATGATGCTGACCCGGACACGCTGGTCGGCCTGAGCCGGGTGATCAACCAGGCGCAAGCCAAACTGTGCCGCCAGGTCCGATCCTTTGACGCCCGGCAGGGCTACGCGGCGACTGATCCATCAGCCGCGAGCACCCTGGCGTGGCTTCGGCACTTCTGCCACCTGGCGCCCGGGGATGCTTCCGCGCATGTGCGGACCGCCCGGATCCTGCCGGACCTGCCTGACACTCAGGCCGCCTTCGACGCCGGGGAGATCGGGTTCCGGCACGCCGACAGTCTGGCGTTGCTGGTCCGCCAGACCGGTGTGGAGGCGGTGCGGGAAGTTGAGGCGCCGCTGTTGGAGTTGGCGAAGGCGGCCGAACCCGGCCAGCTGCGCAAGGCCACCTGCCAGGTCCGGCACATGCTCGACCCGGACGGGGTATTGAAGGACCACCACCGGGCCGGTGAGCGGCGGTACCTGCGGATC
>JBJMIH010000040.1:0-43141 GCA_045806985.1 Mycobacteriales bacterium
CGGCCCGTCCGGGCAGTGCGGGTCGGGCGCGGCCGGGTCGCAGGAGAACCGGCAGCCCGCGACCACCGTCACCGGCGGCAGCACCGCGGCGAGGGCGCGGACCGTGGTGGATTTGGCCGTCCCCTTCTCGCCGCGCACCAGCACGCCGCCGACAGCCGGCGAGACCGCGTTGAGGATCAGCGCCAGCCGCAGGTCGTCCATGCCGACGACCGCGCTGAACGGGTACACCGTCACTCCGCGTCCCCTTCCAATTCGCCCTCGATCTCCAGGTAGGTGGCGCGCAGCCGATCCAGGTCGGCCGGGTCCGGCTCGGCCCACAGGCCGCGGTCGGCGGCCTCGAGCAGCCGCTCCGCCATACCGCGCAGCGCCCACGGGTTGGACCGGCGCAGGAACTCCGCCACCTCGGCGTCGAACACGTACGACTCGGCCAACTGCGCGTACATCCAGTCGTCCACCACCCCGGCGGTGGCGTCGTAGCCGAACAGGTAGTCCACGGTGGCGGCCATCTCGAAGGCGCCCTTGTACCCGTGCCGGCGCATGGCCGCGATCCAGCGCGGGTTGACCACCCTGGCCCGGAACACCCGCCGGGTCTCCTCGGCCAGCGTGCGGGTGCGCACCTGGTCCGGAACGGCCGAGTCGCCGACGTAGGCGGCGGGCGCGCGGCCGGTCAGGTGCCGGACGGTGGCGACCATCCCGCCGTGGTACTGGAAGTAGTCGTCGGAGTCGACCAGGTCGTGCTCGCGGGTGTCCTGGTTCTTCGCGGCGACGGCGATGCGGCGGAACGCGCGCTCCATGTCGGCCCGCGCCTCCCGCCCGTCCAGGCCGGCGCCGTAGGCGTAGCCGCCCCACACCGCGTACACCTCGGCCAGGTCGGCGTCGGTACGCCAGTTCCGCGCATCGATCAGCGGCAGCAGGCCGGCCCCGTACGCGCCCGGCCGGGACCCGAAGATCCGCGCGGTGGCCGCGCGCCGGTCACCGCCGGTCGCCGCCACGTCCTCCTCGACGTGGGCGCGGACGTAGTTGCCGTCCGGTGGCTCGGCCAGGTCGGCGACGGTCCGCACCGCGTCGTCCAGCAGCGCCACCACGTGCGGGAACGCGTCCCGGAAGAAGCCGGAGATGCGCACGGTCACGTCGATCCGGGGCCGGCCCAGCTCGGCCGGCGGCACCACCTCGAAGCCGGTCACCCGCCGCGACCCGTCGTCCCACACCGGCCGGCAGCCGAGCAGCGCCAGCACCTCGGCGATGTCGTCACCCTGGGTGCGCATGGCCGAGGTGCCCCAGATGGTGAGGCCGACCGAGCGCGGGTACTCGCCGGTGTCGGCGAGGTGACGGGCGAGGAGGGAGTCGGCGAGCGCGACCCCGACGTCCCAGGCGTTGCGGGACGGGATCGCCTTCGGGTCGACCGAGTAGAAGTTGCGGCCGGTCGGCAGCACGGTGACCAGGCCGCGGGTGGGCGAGCCGGAAGGGCCGGCGGGCACGTACCGCCCCTCCAGCGCACGCAGCAGGTTCCCGACCTCGTCGGTGGAGCGCTCCAATCTGGGCACCACCTCGGCGGCGGCGAACTCCAGCACCCGGGCGACATCGGCGGGCGCGGCCGGGCCGCCGAGCAGGTCGGTGGCGACACCGGCGGCCTTGGCCGGATCCCAGCCGGCCGCGTCCATGCCGGCGACCAGCCGGCGTGCCACGTCCTCCAGCAGGTCCACCGCGTCGGCGGCGGTCACCGCGGGGCCGGCGGCGACGGCGGTGAGGGCTGCCGGTACCGCCGCCGGTCGGCCGGGGTCGGCGAGCAGGGCCTTCTCGTCCAGGCCGAAGGCGGCCGCCAGCGCCGCCCGCAGGCCGGGGAGCGCTCTCCGGCCGCCCCACACCTGCGTCGCTCGCAGCACCGCCAGTACCAGGTCGATCCGCGCCTCGCCGGCCGGCGGCCGGCCGAGCACGTGCAGGCCGTCGCGGATCTGCACATCCTTGATCTCGCAGAGGTACCCGTCCAGGTGGCGGACGAAGTCGTCGAACTCCGCCTCCCCCGGCATCGTGTCGTGGCCCAGGTCGTGGTGCAGCTGGGCGGCCTGGAGCAGCGTCCACACCTGAGCCCGTACCGCCGGCAGCTTGGTCGGGTCGAGAGCCTGCACGGTGGCGTACTCGTCCAGCAGCTGTTCCAGCCTGGCCAGGTCGCCGTAGGTGTCGGCGCGGGCCATCGGCGGCACCAGGTGGTCGATCACCACCGCGTGCGCGCGGCGCTTGGCCTGCGTGCCCTCGCCGGGATCGTTGACGACGAACGGGTACACCAGCGGCAGGTCGCCCAGCACCGCGTCCGGCGCGCACGCCGCCGACAGCCCGAGACCCTTGCCGGGAAGCCATTCCAGCGTGCCGTGCTTGCCGAGGTGGACGACCGCGTGCGCGCCGAAGGACCGGTCCAGCCAGCGGTACGCGGCCAGGTAGTGGTGGCTCGGCGGCAGGTCGGGGTCATGGTAGATGGCGATCGGGTTCTCGCCGAAGCCGCGCGGCGGCTGGATCATCAGCACCACGTTGCCGAACCGCAGGCCGGCCAGCACGATGTCGCCGTTCGCGTCGACGTACAGGTCGCCGGGCGGCTCGCCCCAGTGGCCGCGCACCGCCTCGCGCAGCTGCGGCGGCAGGGCAGCGAACCAGCCGGCGTACCCGGCGGCCGGTATCCGCATCGGCGCGGCGGCGAGGTGGGCCTCGGTCAGCCACTCCACGTCGTGGCCGCCGGCCGCGATCAGCTGGTGGATGAGCCGGTCGCCGTCAGTGGGCAGCGGCTCCCCGCCGAGGTCGTAGCCGGCCTCGGCCAGCGCCGCCAGCAGGTCCACGGCCGAGGCCGGGGTGTCCAGGCCGACCGCGTTGCCGACCCTGGCGTGCTTCGTCGGGTACGAGGACAGCACGACCGCCAGCCGGCGCCGCGCCGGTGGGGTGTGCCGGAGCCGCGCCTGCCGTACCGCGATGCCGGCCACCCGGGCGGCCCGCTCCGGGTCGGCGACGTAGCGGGGGATGCCGTCCGCGCCGACCTCCTTGAACGAGAAAGGCACGCTCACCAGCCGCCCGTCGAACTCCGGGATCGCCACCTGCATGGCCGCGTCCATCGGGGAGAGCGCGGCATCGGAGGCCTCCCAGGCGGCCCGCGACGACGTGAGGCACAGACCCTGGACTACCGGCACGTCCAGGGCGGCCAGCGCCCCGACGTCCCAGGCCTCCTCGTCCCCACCGGCCGCCGCGTCGGCGGCCGTGGTCCCTCCGGCTGCCAGTACGGTCACCACCAGCGCGTCCACCCCGGCCAGCAACTCGTACACGCCGCCGTCGGCGCCGGCCCGGAGCGAACCGCAGTACACGGGTCGGGGGTTCGCGCCGGCCGCCTCGACGGCGGCGGCGAGCGTGTCCACGAAGCCGGTGTTGCCGGCGAGGGCGTGCGCCCGGTAGAAGACGATGCCGACGGTGGGCCGGTCCGGTCGTGGAGCGCTCTCCCGGTACCTCCCATGGGCCGGCATCGGCCGCGGCGGCGGGAAGTCCTCGCCCGTCAGCCGCAGGGTGCCGGACAGGAAGGCGGCGAGGCCGGCGAGGTTTGCCGCGCCGCCCTCGTGCAGGTACGCGCCCGCCTCCGTGACCACGCCGGCCGGCACCGTGGACAGGGCCATCAGTTCGGCATCCGGAGCCGCCTCGCCGCCCAGCGCGACCACGGGCAGGCCACTGGCGAGCACCGCGTCCAGGCCGGCCTCCCAGCTCCGCCGCCCGCCAAGCAGCCGCACCACCACGCACCACGCACCGTCCAGCAACCCCCGAAGGTCGGCGACCTCGGTCCGGGACGGATTCGCGGCACGCCAGCCGGCCCCACTCGCCGTAGCCGCCAGCAGGTCGGTGTCCGCAGTGGACAGCAGGACGATCATGCGAACACCCCAGGAGAGAGGAGCGGGAGGTCGGCAGCCTTCTCCGCCAAACCTGGAAGGTCCGCTGCCCTGGTCCGGGACGCGTGCGCGGCACGCGAGCTGGCCCCGCTGGCCATGGCTGCCAGCAGGTTCGTGTCCGCGGTGGACAAGCTGACGATCATGCGGTCACTCCAGGAGGGAGGAGCGGGAGGTCGGCGGCCTCGGTCTGGGGCGGGTTCGCGGCACGCCAGCTGGTCGCGCTAACCGTGGGCGCTGGCGGGTCGGTGTCCGCCGTGGACAGAAGGACGATCATGCGGACACTCCAGGAGGAAGGAGCGGGAGGTCGGCAGCCTTCTCCGCTGCCCTGGTCCGGGACGGGTTCGCGGCACGCGAGCTGGCCCCGCTGGCCATGGCTGCCAGCAGGTTCGTGTCCGCGGTGGACAAGCTGACGATCATGCGGGCGCTCCAGGAGGGAGGAGCGGGAGGTCGGCAGCCTTGGTCCGGGGCGGGTTCGCGGCACGCCAGCTGGTCGCGCTAACCGTGGGCGCTGGCGGGTCGGTGTCCGCGGTGGACAGCAGGAGGATCACGTGGCACCCCCGAAGGGAGAGGCGGGAGGCCGGCGGCCTTGGTCTGGGGCGGGTTGGTGGCAGGCCAGCTGGTCGCCGCTGGTCGTGGGCGCTGGAGGGCTCGGGTTCGCGGTGGGCGAGTTGACGATCATGCGGGCGCTCCTGGAGGGAGGAAGGGGAGGTCGGCGGGTGCGCCGGTTTCGATCAGCCGCCACAGGGCCTTGGTGTCCAGGTGCCGCTCGACCAGGTCGCCGAGCGCGTCGAGCCGCCGCTCCCGCAGGTCGGCGAAGCACACGCCGGGCGCGCCGACCCAGCGCCGGTCGGCTGCCCGCGCGACCTCGCCGAGGAAGGCCCGGCGGAAGCCGTCGTTCTCGAAGATGCCGTGCCAGCTGGTTCCGTAGAGCGCTCCAACGCGGCAGCCGTCGAGGAACGGTTCGCCGCCGTGCGCGGTCACCGCCCCGTGGCGGATCTCGTACCCCTCGACCCGCTCGCCGAGGGCGTGGCCGACCGGCCGCCCGAGCACCTTGTCCGGACCGAACTTTACGGTCGCCGGCAGCAGCCCGAGCCCGACCACGGTGCCGGCGCCGCTCTCCACCTCGTCGCGGATCTCGCCGGCCAGCATCTGGTACCCGCCGCACACCCCGAGCACCGGCCGGTCGGCCGCGACCCGCCGGGCGATCGCGCCGGCCAGTCCGCGCCGGCGCAGCCAGGCCAGGTCGGCCACGGTCGCCCGGGTACCGGGAAGGATCACCAGGTCGGCGTCGGCGACGTCCTCCACGGTGGTGGCGAAGCGGACCACCACGCCGGGTTCGGCGGCGAGCGCGTCCACGTCGGTGAAGTTGCTGATCCGCGGCAGCCGCACCACCGCGACCCGCAGCACGTCCGGGCCGACCGGCGGCCCGCCGCCGTCCGGCCGCTCGGCGCCGAGGGCGAGCGAGTCCTCGACGTCCAGCCACAGGCCGTCCAGCCAGGGCAGTACCCCGTACACCTCCCGCCCGGTCAGCTTTTGGAGCGCTCCAACGCCGGGTGCCAGCAGCCGGTCGTCGCCGCGAAACTTGTTGATCACGAACCCGGCGATGAGCGCCTGGTCGGCCGGTTCGAGCAGGGCGAGCGTGCCGTAGAGCGCGGCGAACACCCCGCCGCGGTCGATGTCGCCGACCACCAGCACCGGCAGGTCCGCCGCCCGGGCCAGGCCCATGTTGGCGATGTCGCGGTCGCGGAGGTTGATCTCGGTCGGGCTGCCGGCGCCCTCGCACACCACCACCTCGAACCGGCGACGCAGGTCGGCGAGGCATTCCAGCACCTGGCCGAGCAGCTCACGCTTGCGGTCCTGGTAGGACAGGGCGTCCACCTCGCCGACCGGCCGGCCGCGCAGCACCACCTGGCTGCGACCGCCCGCGCCGGGCTTGAGCAGTACGGGGTTCATCGCGGCCTCGGCTTCGACGCCGGCCGCGGCGGCCTGCATGGCCTGGGCCCGGCCGATCTCCGCGCCGTCGCGGGTGACCATCGAGTTCAGCGACATGTTCTGCGCCTTGAACGGGGCCACCTGGACGCCCTGACGGGCCAGCCAGCGGCAGATGCCGGCTGTCAGCACGCTCTTACCCGCGTCGGAGGTGGTACCGGCCACCAGCAGGGCCTTGGTCATCCGGCCCGACCTCTCCGCGTGGCGACGGCGGCGACGGCCGCGGCGACGGCGGCGGCGAGGACGGCGGCGGTCGCGCCGACCAGGCGGGACAGCCGTACCGCGCGGGCGATGTCGGCGGGCTCCGGGGCGCGGCCCTCGCCGAGCGGGCCGCGCCGCTCGATGCGGTCGCCGTAGACGTTCGTCCCGCCGAGGCGGACGCCGAGGGCGCCGGCGAAGGCCGCTTCGCACCGGCCGGCGTTCGGGCTGGGGTGGGCGGCGCCGTCGCGTGCCATCGTTCGCCAGGCGGCGGCCGGGCTGCCGCCGACGGCGGGGGCGAGGACGGCGGCGAGCAGCCCGGTGAGGCGGGCCGGGGCCAGGTTGGCGACGTCGTCCAGGCGGGCGGCGGCCCAGCCGAAGCGGCCGTACCGGGCGCCCCGGTGGCCCACCATCGCGTCGAGGGTGTTGACCGCCCGGTACGCCAGCAGGCCCGGCATCCCGGCGAGCGCTCCCCACCACAGCGGGGCGACGACGGCGTCGGAGGTGTTCTCCGCCACCGACTCGACCGCCGCCCTGGCCAGCTCGGCCGGGCCGAGTCCGGCCGGGTCGCGCCCGCACAGGCTCGGCAGGTGCGCCCTGGCGGCGGGCAGGTTGGAGCGCTCCAACAGCCGTCGCTGGGTCGTGGCCTCCCGGGCGAGGGTGGCACCGCCGAGTACCGCCCAGGTGGCGGCGGCGGTGGCCGCGACATGCCAGCGCGTGCCGCGAGTAGAGCGCTCCAACAGTCCGCCCGCGGCACCGGCGGTGCCGGTACACAGGACACTGTGGACGATGCCGCGCGCACGGGCGTCAGCCCAGAGCCGTCGCTCGAGCGCGGTGGCCGCGCGGCCGAACACCGCGACCGGGTGGCCGCGTCGCGGGTCGGCGAACGCCGCGTCGAGGACGGATCCGAGGAGCAGCCCGAGCGCGCGCCCGGACCGCGCCGGCATCAGTGCGGCGTGCGAAGAATGTGAGTCGTCAGCGTCGAGCGGTCAGGTGACAACACCATGGACGGCCAGCCTTCCTCGGGGTCTCCCGCCCCGGGGCGAAGGAATCGACGGCCGGAGTTCCTGGCTCCCGGATCGACGCTCACCCCAGCCTTCCCACCGCAACGCGGAAGTGGCCTTTCCTGGGGTTCGCTCCCCGGTGACAGTGGCGGGACCGCGCCGGATTCACACCGGCTTCCTCCACTGCCGTCGACGGACCGGCCGAGTACAGCACGGCCCGTCCGGCACCGTCAAGGCCGGCACCGGCTACCCTCCTGCCGTGCGCACCGCGTTTCACCTGGTCAGACACGGACAAAGTGAGTGGAACGCGGAGGGCCGGCTCCAGGGCCAGACCCCGCACGTGCCGCTCACCGCGCTCGGCCGCGCCCAGGCGGAGGCCGCCGCCGAGGCGCTGCGCGGCAGCGGCGCCGGCGCGGTGTACACCAGCGACCTCACCAGAGCCGTGCAGACCGCCGCGCCGATCGCCCGCGCCCTCGACGTCACCGCCGTGGTCGAACCCGCGCTGCGCGAGCAGGCCCTCGGCGCCCTCGAGGGCCGGCTCGCCCGCGACCTGCCCGAACCCGACCCCGACCCCGAGCAGGCGGTGTCCGCGGCCGAGTTGGCGCGCACGCGGTGGGGCGGCGGCGAGAGCCTGCACGACGTGTACCACCGGGTGGGTCCCTTCCTGCGCCGGTTGCTCACCCAACCGCCGAGCCCCGCCGTGGTACTGGTCAGCCACGGCGACACGATCCGGGTCGCCGCGGCGTACCTGCGCGGTGCCGGCGTCGACGGCGTCGACTGGTCGGGCGCCGTCCCCAACGGATCGGTCACCACGATCCGGGTCCGAACCCCAGCCTCGGGGATACGCTGAGGCGACGTCCCGCGTGACGAGGGAGGGCTGCCTCATGTACGAGGACCGGCGCGAGGAGCCGACGCCGCGGCGTCGCAAGCCCGCCGACGAGGTGCACGAGGACGTGCTGAAGCACGCGCGCCACAATCTCACCCGGGACAGCAGGATCATCGTCAGGGCCGGGATGGAGAGCGGCGGCAACGCCGACACCGGCTACCGGCAGGCGTTCCCGGTGACGTACGACATCGTGGTGCACGTCCCCGAGGGTGTCGAGACCGCCGAGGACGAGTAGGCGCCGCAACCGCCCGCGAACCGCCACCCGCCGGGTGGCGGCCTCCGCACGCATCCGCGACCGGCAGCGCGCATCGACATCGTGCATCGACCTCGACATGGGGCTTGTGCAGATTGACTAGATCACTAGTCTTCTTGTCACTTGTTCAAGGAAGGGAGATCGTGGATGCGTTCCCGACGAAGCGCGCTCCTCATCGGGGCGATCGCGCTGGCGGCTTCGGCCGGCGCGGTCGCCGCTCCCGAGAACGCCGAGGCGGCCGGGCCGCAGGTGTGTTCCGGCGTCACCGCACCCACCGTGTCCAGCGTCGCCAAGGACACCGGGCTGAACTCGATGTTCACCAACTACGGCAACACCGGCGCGGGCTGGACCGGGGCCGACAGCACCTGGTCGGCCAGGTTCCCGGACGGGCGGGACCTGTGGATGTACTCCGACACCTACCTCTGGCCGATCACCCCGCCGACCAGGCCGGACAACGCGATCCTCGTCAACAACACGTTCGTGCCGCAGTCCGGCAGCACGCTGAGCACCATCTACGGCGGCACCCAGGCCAGCCCGGCCGCGGTGATCCGGCCGGCCACGGCGGGCCACTGGTACTGGCTGGGTGACGGGACCGTGCTGGGCAACCAGCTCCAGGTGCCGGTACTGGAGTGGGAGAAGACGGGGAGCGGCGCGTTCGACATCGCCTGGGTGGCCAACGCGGTGGCCACCTTCTCACTCTCCAACCTCACCACCCCCACCAGCATCGACCCGCTGCCGTCCGCGGCCGGCATCGAGTGGGGCTCGTGGGTCCGCAACGACGGCACCTACACCTACGTGTACGGCGTCGAGGACCTGGGCGCCGACAAGTACCTGCACGTCGCCAGGGTCGCCGGCACCGACCTGCGGGGCACCTGGTCGTACTGGACCGGCAGCGCCTGGTCGTCATCGGAGTCCGCGTCGGCGCGGGTGCTGGACGGCGTCGGCAACGAGTACAGCGTCCACCAGCTGACCAGCCAGCTCTACATGCTCACCACCATGGACACCTCGGTGGCGTTCAGCGCCGAGATGGTCGCCTACTTCTCCTGCTCGCCGACCGGCCCGTTCACCGCCCGCACCACGCTCTACAACACTCCGGAGTCCGGCCCGCTCGGCACCTACGGCAACGGCAACATCTACACCTACAACGCCCACGCCCATCCCGAGCTGTCGACCAGCGGCAAGGTCGTCATCTCCTACAACGTCAACAGCCTCGACACCACCGTCGGCGGCGACGTGTACCAGGACGTGAGCATCTACCGCGCGCGCTTCATCGACGTCAACCTGAGTTACTGACGGCTACCCGACCACCAGCGCCTGCGGCACGTCCCGGCCACCCGCCGGGGCGTGCCGTAGGCTGACCTGGTCACAGTTCATGTCATCAGGTCATCCGGCAGGGTGGGAGCGACGTGTCTGAATCCGGCCCGATCGCCCGTCGGAACCTGCTCGACGAGGTGACCGACCGGATCCTGCGCCACATCCGCGACGGCCGGCTGGAGCCCGGCGACCGGCTGCCCTCCACCCGCACCCTCGCCGGGGAGTTCGCGGTCGCGACGCCGACGCTGCGGGAGGCGCTGCGCCGGCTGGAGGCGATCGGGGCGGTGGAGATCCGGCACGGCTCCGGAGTGTACGTCCGCGCCGACCGGCCCCGGATGTTCCTGGTCAACCCGCACCGCTCCGGCATCGACGGCGGCACGATCATCGAGCTGCTGGAGGCCCGCGAGCTGCTCGAACCGCACCTGGCCGAGGCCGCCGCCCGGCAGGCCACCACCGACCAGCTCGTCGAACTGGCCAAGGCCCTGGACCGGGCCGCCGCCGTGCTGGACGGCGCCGGCGCCGCCGGCGAGCGCCGGCTGCACGTCGCGAACATGGACTTCCACCGCACCATCGGCCGGCTGTCCGGCAACTCGCTGCTCGGCCAGATGCTGGACTCGGTGCTCGACATCCACGACGCCGAGCAGCGCTCGGTCCAGGCCCTCTACGGCGACCGGGCCAGCGACCACGCCGCCCACCAGGCCATCCTGACCGCGATCCGGACCCGCAAGCCGACCAGGGCGCGCGCGCTCATGCGCGACCACCTGCGGGAGGTACGCGAGGTGGTGACCCGCTCGCTCGCCAGCGGCTGACCCCCGTCCGGTCGTGTCCGGTCCTGTCCGGGTGGTTGTCCGGGCCGCCGGGGATCTGCTGGGGTGGGCGACGCGAGCTGGCACGAGTCCGGAAGGCTGTCCATGGTTCTGCGCAGGTGCGCGCTGCTGGTCGGGATGCTGATGGTCGCCGCGGGCTGCGGCGGGTCCGGTGGCGGGCTCAGCCTGCCCGCCCCCACCGACCGGCCACCCTCGGTCGACCCGACGGGTATGCCGACCGACGAGCCCACCGAGGAGCCGACCAGCGCGCCGACCACCGGCGGCCCCGGCGCCGGCCCGCACACGATCGTGTACAAGGCGACCGGCAGCGGCGAGGTCAAGGTGTACTACCGGAGCAAGGACACCGACGACGCCGCCAACCTGCCCATGGAGAAGCCGTCGATGCCGTGGAGCAAGACCGTCACGCTCCAGGACCCGGACATGGCGATCGTGATGGTGTCCTCGGGCACGTCCCAGGTGAGCTGCACGATCATCGTCGACGGCCAGCAGACCTCGACGCGGTCAGCCGCCAACGTCGCCATGTGCCCCTAGCGAGTTGAGCAGCGCGGTACGGAACTCCCTGGCGGCCCGGGGCAGTTCGGCGTCGGCGCGGTAGGCGAGACCGATCGTCCGGCGCAGCCCGGGCGGGGCGATCGGGGTGGCGCGCAGGCCGGCCCTGCGGACCGCGGCGGCCGGTAGCACCGCCGCTCCCATCCCGGCCCCGACCAGCGCGAGCACCGCGTCCAGCTCGCCGCCCTCCAGCGCGAACACCGGCTCGAAGCCGGCCGCCCGGCACGCCTGCACGGTGAGCGCGCGCAGGTCGTACCCGGCGTGCGGCACGACCAGCGGCACGCCGGCGAGGTCGGCGAGCGCGACCGGGCCGTCGCCGTACGGCGGCGCCGTGCCCGCGGCGCTGGCCAGCACCAGCTCCTCCGCCAGCAGCGGGGCGGTGACCAGCGTCGGGTCGGGGTGGGCGAGCGGCAGGATCACCATCGCGAGGTCGACACCGCCGGCGGCCAGCTCGTCCACCAGCGCCCGGGACCCGGCCTCGGACACGGTGAGCCGCACGCCGGGATGGTCGCGGGCGAACCGCGCGACCAGGTCCGGCAGCAGGCCGGTGAGCAGGCTCGGGGTGGCGCCGAGCCGCAGCCGGCCGCGCCGCAGCGACAGCAGCTCGCCCACCTCGACCTGGGCCCGGTCGGCGTCGGCGAGCATCCGCCTGGCCAGCGGCAGCAGCACCTCGCCGGCCTCGGTGAGGGCGATGTTGCCCCGGGTACGGGTGAACAGCGGCGCGCCCAGCTCCCGCTCCAGCGCCCTGATCCGCTGCGACAGCGACGGCTGGGCGACGTGCAGCTGCCGGGCGGCCCTGGTGAAGTGGCGGGTCTCGCTGACCGCCACGAAGTAGGCGAGCTGGGTGAGCTGCACCGGCCCAGCGTAGCGACACGATAGGCGCTGCCTATCGTGGCGAGACCACACCGGTCTTGGACCTCTGGACGGCCGCCGGGAGATGCTGCCATCCGTGCCTGTCCGATCCCGCCTGCTCGTCCCCGTACTGGTCCTCCTTGGTCTGGCGGTCGCCGCGATCGGCGGCCTGGGAGCGCCGCTGATCCCGACGGTGGCGCGGGTGGAGCACGTCTCGCTCGCCGCGGCCCAGTGGACGCTGACGATCCCGCTGATCGTCGGGGCGGTCACCACGCCGCTGCTGGGCCGGCTCGGCGACGGGCCGCGGCGGCGGGCGGTGGTGATCGGCACGCTGGCCGTGGGGGTGGCCGGCGGCGTGCTCACCGCGCTGCCGCTGGGCTTCGCGGCGCTGCTCACCGGGCGCGGGTTGCAGGGCACCGGGCTCGGACTCACCTCGCTCGCCATCGCCATCGCCCGCGACCACCTGGAGGGCGAGCGGTCCCGGTCGGCGGTGGCGCTGCTGTCGATCACCACGGTGGCCGGGGTCGGGCTCGGGTACCCGCTCGCCGGCGTCGCCACCGAGTACCTCGGGCTGCACGCGGCGTACGGGGCCGGCGCCGCCGTCGCGGCGGTGACCCTGCTGCTGGCTGTGCTGGTGATCCCGGCCAGCCCCGCCGACCGGCCGGCCCGGGCCGTGGACCTGGCCGGCGCGCTGCTGCTCGGCGGCGCCCTCGCCGGGCTGCTGTTCGCGCTCAGCGAGGCGCCCGCGTGGGGCGCCGGTTCGGGCCGGGTGCTCGGGCTGGCCGGGGTGGCGGTGCTGCTGCTGGCCGCCTGGGTGCGGCACGAGCTGCGGGTGGCGTACCCGCTGGTCGACCTGCGCCTGGTCCGGCGCCGGGCCGTGCTCACCGCGAACGTCACCGTGCTGCTCGGCGGGGTGGGGATGTACCTGTTGCTGTCGCTGGTCACCCGGTACGTGCAGACGCCGCCGCGGGTGGCGGGCTACGGGTTCGGCGTGTCGGTGGTGGTGGCCGGGCTGGTGCTGGTGCCGTTCTCGCTGCTGGGGTTCGTGGCGAGCCGAGCCGTGCCGGCGCTGGCCCGGCGCGCGCCCGCCGCGCCGGTACTGCCGCTGAGCTGCGCGGTCGTGCTGCTGGCCACGCTGGAGTTCGCGGTCGCCCGCGGCCGCCTGGTGGACGTCTTCGTGGTGATGGGGGTGGCCGGGTTCGGGGTGGGGTGCGTGTTCGCGGCCGTGCCCGCGTTCATCGTGCGGGCCGTGCCGGCGAGCGAGACCGGCAGCGCGATGAGCTTCAACCAGGTGCTGCGCACGGTGGGGTTCTCCGCCGGCAGCGCGCTCAGCGGGGTGGTGCTCGCCACCGCCACTCCGGCAGGGCGGGTGCTGCCGAAGGCGAGCGGGTACCAGGTCGCGGCCTGGGTGGGTATCGCCATGCTCGCGGTGACGATCGCGGTCGGCCTCGCGCTCGGCACCGGGCGTGAACCACGAGTGCCGGCCAGGCCGGCAGATCCCTCGTACGGGCGAGGACAGGCCGCTGGCCAGCGGTGATACTGGGCGGATGCGTGGCAGCCGGACGATCACCCAGTGGTACCAGGCGGCGAACCCCTATGCCGTCGACGCCGCCGTGGCCGCCGCCGTCCAGGTCCTGATCACGATCCCGTTCCTGGTCTCGTTCCCGGCGGAGGAGCAGCCGACCTCGCTGGCCTACCTGCTGGCGACCGGCACCGCCGTGCCGCTGGTGTGGCGGCGCCGGTATCCGCTCGGCGTGCTGTTCGCGGTGACGGCGTTCCAGGTGCCGGTCACCCTGTACCACCGGCCGGGACAGCCGATGCCGTACGGCGCGATCGTGGCGGTGTACACGATCTTCGCGGTGGGCCCGCGCTGGCAACGGCGGCTCCTCGGGCCGCCGCTGTACGTCTCGATCGTGGTGATCGACATGATCCGGAACCGGCTCGGGGCGTCGACGCTGGTCACGATCGGGTACTTCGCCGGCGCGTGCGTGCTGGGCGCGCTGGCCCGGATCCGGCAGGCGTACACCGCCACCGTCGAGGAGCGGGCGCTGCGGCTGGAGCGCGAGCGCGACCTGGAGGCGCGGCGGGCCGACGCCGAGGCGCGCCGGGCGGCGGCCGAGGAGCGGGCCCGGATCGCCCGCGACATGCACGACATCCTGGCCCACGCGGTGAGCCTGATGGTGGTGCAGGCGGAGGCCGGCCCGGTGGTGATGCGCACCGACCCGGCACGGGCGGAGGCGTCGTTCGACGCGATCGCCACCGCCGGCCGGGACGCGATGGTGCAGTTGCGCCGCATCCTGGGCACGCTCAAGGAGGGCGACACGGCCGCCGAGCGCTCGCCGCAGCCGACCCTGGCCGGGCTGGCCGACCTGGTGGCGCGGGTGCGGGCGGCCGGGCTGCCGGTGTCGTACCGGCAGGTTGGCGAGCCGCGCCCGGTGCCACCGGACGCGGAGGCCGCGGCGTACCGGGTGGTGCAGGAGGCGCTCACCAACACGGTCAAGCACGCGGCGGCCGGCAGCGCCGCCGTGTACGTGGAGTGGCTCGGCGATAAGCTGAGCGTCACGGTCACCGATGACGGGCGCGGGCTGGCGCCGGGGTCGGAGTCCGGCGGCGGTGGGCACGGGTTCGTCGGGATCCGGGAACGCGCCGCGGCCTGCGGCGGTACCGCCGAGATCGGCCCCGGGCCGGGCGGGCGCGGGTGCCGGGTGGCGCTGCGGCTGCCGCTCGGGCCGGCGGCCGACACCGTGCGGGTGGCCTGATGGCGATCCGGGTCGTGGTCGCCGACGACCAGGAGCTGGTCCGCAGCGGGTTCGCGATGATCCTCGACGCGCAGCCGGACATCGAGGTGGTGGCCGAGGCCGGCGACGGCGAGGAAGCGGTCGCGGCGGTACGGGCGCGCCGGCCGGACGTGGCGCTGCTGGACGTCCGGATGCCGCGGATGGACGGCATCGAGGCGGCCCGCGCGCTGGCCGCCGAGCCGACCCGCGTGGTCATGCTGACCACCTTCGACATGGACTCCTACGTGTACGACGCGCTCTACGCCGGGGCGAGCGGCTTCCTGCTCAAGGACGTCCGCCGCGACGACCTGGTGCACGCGGTGCGGGTGGTGGCGGCGGGCGAGTCGCTGCTGGCGCCGTCGGTGACCCGCCGGCTGATCGCCGACTACACCCGGCGGCTGCCCCGGCACGGCGGTGCGCCGGTGATCGCCGCCGAGCCGGCGCCGGCCGTGCCGCCCCGGGGTGCGGACCGGCTCGCCGTGCTGACCGCCCGGGAGCGGGAGACACTGCGCCACCTGGCGCTGGGCATGTCCAACGCGGAGATCGCGGCGGCGCTGGTGGTCAGCGAGCACACGGTCAAGACGCACGTCAGCAACGTGCTGTCCAAGCTCGGCCTGCGCGACCGGGTGCACGCGGTGATCTGCGCGTACGAGACCGGCCTGGTCGTGCCGGAGGGCGGCTGACTCCCCCGCACACCCGCACTCCCCCGCGCGGGTGAGCCGGGAAACCGCCCGTGCCGGCGATCCGCCGGGGGCGTGGCGGCGCACACGATGGGTTCCCGCATCGACGTGTGAGGAGTCAGATCCGATGAGAGCAAGGACCGGCGTGCTCGCCGGAACCGTCGCGCTGGCGGCCGTGACCGCTACCGCCGCCCCGGCGGCGGCGAAACCCGCCGCCCACCACCACCGGGGCGACATTGTGTCCACTGTGGATCTCGGTGGGCAGGACACGGCCGCCACCACGGCGTACCTGGCCGCCCACGGGCTGCCCGCGCCGGCCGCCCGGTACGGCACGCACGCGTACCGGCTGGTGTACCGGACGGTCGACCCGCACGGGAAGCCGACCACCGCCAGCGGGCTGGTGATGCTCCCGGACCGCGGGCAGCGGGTGCTGCGGGCGGTCGCCTTCGAGCACGGCACGATGGCGAACAGGGCGTACGCCCCCTCGGTGGACCCGGACGGGCGGTCCGAGGCGACGTACTTCGCCGCCGCCGGGTACGCCGCCGTCGCCCCCGACTACCTGGGCCTCGGCGTCGGGCCGGGGCGGCACCCGTACTCCGACATCGCCTCCGAGACCACCGCGTCGGTGGACATGCTGGCCGCGACCCGGACCTTCGCCGGCCGGCACCGGCACCAACTCGACCGGCGCCTGCTGGTGAGCGGCTTCTCGCAGGGCGGGCCGGCGGCGATGGCGCTGGGCAGGGCGATCCAGGGCGGCGCCGACCGGCACTTCCGGGTGGCCGCGCTGGCGCCGATCAGCGGGCCGTACGACGTCGAGCACGCCGAGCTGCCGGTGGGCTTGTTCGGCGACTCGCTCGACCCGCCGACCGTGGTCTACCTGTTCGCCTACTGGCTGACCTCGATGAGCCGGCTGTACCCGATCTACCAGAGCCCGTCGGAGGCGTTCCAGGCGCCGTACGACGCGATCGTGGACGGCCTGTACGACGGCTCGCACTCGGACGCGGAGATCGTCTCGAAGCTGCCGGCCACGCCGCGGCAGCTGCTCACCCCGGCGTTCGTGGCCTGGGCCGCGCACCCGACCGGCGCGCTGCTCGACGCGCTCCGGGCCACCGACGGCAGCTGCGACTGGCGCCCGAAGGCCCCGGTGCGGCTCTGGGGCGCCCACGGTGACAGGACCGTCGCGTTCCTCGACTCGCGGAACTGCGTGGCGGACCTGGCGGCACACGGCGTGCACGCGCCCCTGACCGACCTGGGCGACATCCTGCACTCGCCGTCCAAGAAGGCCGCGCTGCCGCAGATCCTGACCTACTTCCAGCGGTACCAGGTCTCCTAGGCTGGGCGGATGGTGACGGTGGAGCAGATCCGGGCGGTGGCGCTGCCGCTGCCGCGTACCGAGGAAAAGCTGGTCCGTGACCGGATCACGTTCCGGGTGGGCAGGATCGTGTACGTCGCGATCGCCCCGGATGAGACCACGATGGGCTTCGGCTTCCCCAAGGAGGAGCGGGCCGCGCTGGTCGCCGCCGAGCCGGAGAAGTTCCACCTCCCCATCCCGTCCGACCTGCGCTTCAACTGGGTACGTGCCCGGCTGGCCGCCCTGGCGGAGGACGAGATGCGCGAGCTCGTCACCGACGCCTGGCGCATGGTCGTCCCCAAACGCGTCGCTGCCGCATATCTCGGCACACCCTGACACACCGGGAAATTCGGGTGCGGTGGGGTGGGGGTGTCAGTCACGATCAATACCTGTGAACGTGCTGACGGTACAAGGCCTGACCAAGCGGTTCGGCAGGGCCGGCAGCAGGGTCACCGCGGTCGACGGGGTGAACTTCACGGTCGAGGCCGGCGAGGTGGTCGGCCTGCTCGGGCCGAACGGGGCGGGCAAGACGACGACCCTGCACATGGTGCTGGGCCTGGTGACCCCGGACGCGGGTCAGGTGCTGCTGTTCGGCCGCGAGCTGGGCCGGGCGGGCGGCCGGGAGCGCAGCGAGATCCTTGCCAGGGTCAACTTCGCGGCCGGCTCGGTGAGCCTGCCGTGGGCGCTGACGGTCGAGGAGAACCTGATGGTCTTCGCCGAGATGTACGCGCTGCGCAGGCCGCGGCGGCGGGTGGCGGAGACGATGGAGCTGCTGGACCTGACCGGGCTGCGGAAGCGCAGGTTCGGCAAGCTGTCCTCCGGCCAGCAGACCCGCGTCCAGCTGGCGAAGGCGCTGCTCAACGACCCGGAGCTGCTGGTGCTCGACGAGCCCACCGGCAGCCTCGACCCGGACGTAGGCGACTGGGTGCGGTCGCTGCTGATGCGGCTGGCCGCCGAGTCCGGCCGGGCGATGCTCATCACCTCCCACAACATGCCGGAGGTGGAGCGGATGTGCGACCGGATCGTCTTCATCCAGGGCGGCAGGGTGGTGTCGAGCGGGTCGGCCGAGCAGCTGGCCGCGACGTACGGCGCCGCCGACCTGGAGGGCGTGTTCCTGCGGGTGGCCAGGGTCGACAGCGACGAGAGCAGGGAGGAGGTACTGCGGTGAGTGCGGCCGACACGCTGCTGCTGCCGGCGGGCGGGCTGGCGGCCCGCCGCCGGCGCGCGCTCGCGGTGGTGCGGCGGGACGCCTACGCCCTGCGGCACAGCGGCGTCCGCGTGTTCGAGCTGGGCTACTGGCCGGTGGTCGAGCTGACCATGTGGGGCCTGGTCTCGGTGTACCTGCGCGGCCGGCACCTGCCCACCGCGGTGCCGATGCTGCTCGGCGGGCTGTTGCTGTGGCAGGTGTTCCAGCGCGCCCAGTCCGAGGTGTCGATGTCGTTCCTCGACGACGTCTGGAGCCGGAACCTGCTCAGCGTCCACACCGCGCCGGTGAGCCCGGGCGAGTACCTGGCCGGCATCGTCGTGTCCGGGCTGATCCGGCTGCTGGTCGGGTGCTCGATCGCCGCCGCGGCCGCGTTCCTGCTGTACGGCTTCGGCATCTTCTCGCTGGGACCCGCCCTGCTGCCGTTCCTGCTGGTGCTGATGGGGATGGGCTGGGCGTTGGCGTTCGTCACGGTGGCGGTGATCCTGCGGTACGGGCAGGACGTGCAGGTGATCGCCTGGGCGCTGGCCTACGTGTTCCAGCCGTTCGCGGCGGTGTTCTTCCCGCTGACCGTGCTGCCCGCGCCGCTGCGCGGGGTGGCCCACGCGGTGCCGGCCAGTTACGTGTTCGAGGGAATGCGGAGCGTGTTGGCCGGCCACGGCGTGCACGCGTCGGCGCTGCTCGCCGCCGGCGCGCTGGACGTGGTCTACCTCGTCGCCGCGCTGGTGTTCTTCCGGCGGACCCTGGTGACGGTACGCGCGAAGGGCTCCCTGTCCCGCTTCGGGAGCTGAGCACGTAAGGTCGGCGGTGTGACGCAGCGTGCTGAGCGGCCAGCACCGACGGGGATAGCTGACGCCGCCGAGTTCATCGCGCGGCTGAACCAGCTCCGGGTGTGGGCCGGCAGGCCCGCGCTGCGCCGGCTCACCGCGCTGGCCGGAACGACCATCGCGCCGGACGGCTACCCGGTGCCGCGACTGCCGGCCAGCACCGTGTCGGACATGCTCACCGGTAAGCGCCTTCCGCGGCTGCCCCGGCTCGACCTGATCGAGGCGTACGTGGCCGCCTGCCTGACCGTACGGGACGTCCCCGCCGGCGAGATCGCCAGGGAACTGGCCGGCTGGGGCGAGGCGTGGCGGGCGCTCGCCGTCACCGAGGACGAGGTGGCGGCCCCGGCGGCCGGCTCGACGCCGGCCGTGCCGGCCCCGCCGGTCCCCCGCCAGCTCCCGCCCGACCTGGCGAACTTCGTCGGCCGCCACGACGCGCTCAAGGAACTGGACGAGCTGGCCGCCGCCGCTGGCGGGGTCGCGCTCGCCGTCACCGTGATCGTCGGGCCGGCCGGTGTCGGCAAGACCGCGCTGGCGGTGCGCTGGGCGCACCGGGTCGCCGACCGGTTCCCGGACGGCCAGCTGCACCTCGACCTGCGCGGTCACGGTCCGGACCGGCCGGTGCCGGCGACCACCGCGCTGGCCAGGCTGCTGCACGCGCTCGGCGTGCCGCCCGGCCAGGTGCCGGTGGACCTGGACGAGCAGTCCGCGCTGTACCGGTCGCTGATGGCCGGCCGCCGGATGCTGGTGCTGCTGGACAACGCGGCCAGCGCGGAGCAGGTGCGGCCGCTGCTGCCCGGCGGCCCGGACTGCCAGGTGGTGGTCACCTCCCGCGGCTGGCTGTCGTCCGTGGACGGGGCCTCCCACCTGCGGTTGGACGTGCTCAGCGAGCAGGAGGCGGTGGCGTTGCTGGGCCGGCTCGCCGGGCCGGACCGGGCCGCCGCCGAACCCGACGAGGCGTCCACGATCGTCCGGCTCTCCGGCCTGCTGCCGCTCGCGGTGCGGATCGCCGGGGCGCGGCTGGCCAGCCGGCCCGACTGGTCGCTGGCGACGCTGGCCGGGCGGCTGGCCGACGAGCGGCGCCGGCTGGACGAGCTGCAACTGGACGACCTGGGAATGCGGGCCAGCTTCGCGGTCAGCGACGAGGGCCTGCGGACCAGCCCGGACGGCCAGCGGGCGGCGCGCCTGTTCCGGCTGCTCGGCCTGCTGGACGGCCCCGACGTCGGGCTGTCGACGGCGGCCGCGGTGGCCGGCCTGCCGCCCGGCGAGGCCGGCCAGTCGGTGGACCGGCTGGTGGACGCCCAGCTGCTCACTCCGACCGGCGCGGACCGGTACCGGATGCACGACCTGATCCGGCTGTACGCGCGGGAACAGGCCGTCCGCGAAGAGTCCATTGAGGACCGGCAGGCCGCGCTGGTCAGGGTGCTGCGCTGCCAGCTGCGGGCGGCGGCGAGCGCGACCCGGCTGCTGTACCCGGACGAGGCCCGCCGGATCCCGGCCGGGTTCGAGCCGGGGCCGGGCGACCCGCGGACCCGCGCCGAGGCCATCGAGTGGGTGGAGGCCGAGCGGGCCAACCTGGTGGCGCTGATGCGGCAGGCCGCCACGCTGCCGGGCGAGGGCCCGGCGCTGGCGGTCCAGCTCGCCGCCGCGCTGTACCGGCCGATGGACATCCGCGGGTACTTCCGGGAGCGCCTCGCGATCAACCAGCTCGCGGTGCGGATCACCCGCGACACCGGCGATCGGGCCGGCGAGGCGCAGGCCCTGGAGGACCTGGCGACCGTGTACGGCCAGCTCGGGCGGCTGGACGAGGCGATCGACTGCAACGAACGCGCGCTGGCGGCGTTCCGCGATCTCGGCGACCGGCGCGGCGAGGCGGCCTGCCTGGTCGGGACGGGGATCAACTACCGGCAGCGAGGGTGCTTCGAGACCGCCGCCGAGTACCTGGAGCGCGGCCTGCGGCTCAGCCGGGAGGACGGGCACCGGCCCGGCGAGGCGTCGGCGCTGAACAACCTGGGCCAGGTCGCCCAGCGGCAGGGCCGCCACGCCGCCGCGGTCGACTGGCACCGGCAGGCCATCGCGGTGTACCGCGAGCTCGGGAACCGCCTCGGCGAGGCGATGGCCCTGGTCAACCTCGGCTGGGCGCACCACCGCGCCGGCCAGCAGGACCACGCCGTCGTCCACCTGGAGTCCGGCGCCGCCCTGTTCCGCGAGCTCGGCGACCGGTACAACGAGGCCGAGGGCCTGTGGGCGCTCGGCGCCTGCCACCACGCCGCCGGCCGCGACGACCAGGCACGGGCCTTCTGGCGCCGCTCCCTCGCCCTCCTCCAGGACATCGGCGTGCTCAGCGTCGAGGAGGCCACCACCCTCCACACGCAACCCGTCCCCGACACCCCCCGCATCATCCAACTCAACACGTAGGCCGCGTCTCGAAGTGGCCGCCGGGGTCCGAAATCCGCCAGCCCGCCGGCCTTCTCGTCACGATCAAGGAGTTGTGGCCGCATTTTCATGTGACAACGCGGCCACAAGTCCTTGATCGTGGCCGCAGGGGTCCGAAATCCGCCATGAGCACAGGCGGAAGCCGACTTTGTGGCACGGCCTAGACCGCCACCGTTCCGGCGGTCACCGGCCCGTACACACCGGCCGCCTACCGGTAGCCTGTCCGCGTGCCAGCCTCACCACCGGTGATTCCCGGCTACACCGTGGGTACCGAGCTCGGCCACGACGGTGCGGCCGCCGCGTGGTCGGCCACGCACGACGCGACCGGGGATGCCGTCGCACTCACGGTCTTCGACGCGACCGGCGACGACGCGGACGCGCTGCTGGCGGAGGCCGCCCTGGTGGCTTCCGTCGACCACCCCGGCGTGGTGCGCGTGCGCGAGTTCGGCACGGCCGGGGGCGCCGCCTGGATCGCCACCGACCTGGTACCCGGCCGCGACCTGGACCGCTATGTCCAGGAGAACGGCACGCTGCCGCCGGCCGAGGCGGCGCTGCTGGTCGCGGACGCGGCCGACGGAGTCGCCGCCCTGCACGCCGCCGGCCTGGTGCACGGCGACGTCAGGCCGGCGAGCCTGCTGCTGGACGAGGAGGACGGGGTTGCGGTCGCGGTACGGATCAGCACCGCCGCCCACCTGGCCGCCGGACGGAACGCGGCGGCCACCCCGGGCGACGACGTGTACGGGCTGGGCGGCGTCCTGTCCACCGCGCTCACCGGCTCCGGCGCGGTAGCTGACCTGCCGGACGACTACGGCCACGTGCTCGCCACCGCGCTGGCCGAGGACCCCGCCGACCGCTTCCCCACGGCCACCGCCCTGGCCGACGAGCTGCGCGTGCTCGCCGCCGGCGACGAGTTCGGGCCGCCGCCCCCGGCACCGGCCCGCCGGCCCGCCCGGACCGCCGTGCTGGCCGTCGCGGTCGCGGTCGTGGTGGTGGCGGCGGTCGCGCTGGCGCTGTGGCGGCCGTGGTCCGGGGGCGGCGGAGCCACCGGGTCGCCGCCGTCGCACGGCGCGGGCGGCCCGCTGCGCCGGCTGGTGTGCACCAGGGACGCCGAGGATCTGGAGCTGCGGGACGAACCGGGCGGGTCGCAGGTCGGCCTGCTCACCTTCGGCGACACCGTGACCGTGCGCCGCCGCGACCCCAGCGGCGGCTGGGCGTACGTCAGCACCCGGGACGGCTACGGCGGCTGGGTGCTCGGCTCCGTGTTGCGCCCGAGCTGTCCCGCCGCCCGGTAGCGGCCGGGTTAGGGTCGGCGGGTGGGGCGTTCGATCGAGGTCGTGCTGGTGGACGCGTGCCTGCGCGACGGCGCCGGCGGCAGCCCGACCGCCGTCCTGACCAGCGGTGACGGGCTCGGGGATGCCGCCATGGCCCGGATCCCGCCGCTCGCCGGCACCTCCCACGTCGCGGTGATCGGGCCGCCGGTCGCGGACGGTGCCGGCCGTACCGTCCGGTTCTTCACCTCCGAGGGGGAACTACCCAGTTGCGGGCACGGCACCGTGGCGGCCATCGCGGTGCTCGCCGCCGCCGGCGGCGGGTACGACGGGCGGCTGCGCGCCGGCGGCCGCGACTTCGCCGCCTCCGCGACCCGCGACCCGGCGACTGGTGACGTGGTGGCTGGTGGCGTGGTCGCGGCGTGGTTCGACCAGGGCCTGGTGGAGCGCGGCACCGCGGACGAAGGCCTGGTCGGCGCGTTCCTGGCGGCGCTCGGCCTCGGCACCGGGGACCTGCGTCCGGAGGACGAGCCGACGGTGGCCTCGCCCGGCCGGCCCCGCCTGCTGCTCCCGGTCGCCGACCGGGACGTCCTCGCCGCGCTCCGGCCGGACATGGAGCGGCTGGCGGCGGAGAGCCGGCGGCACGGCCAGCTCGGCTGCTTCGTGTACGCGCCGCCGTCGGCCACCGACCGGCCGGCCGCCAGGATGTTCGCCCCGGCGATCGGCGTGCCCGAGGACGTCGCCAACGCCAACAGCACCGGCTGCCTGGCCGCGCACCTGCTGGCCACCGGCCGGGGGCCGGCCGTCGCGGTCGACCAGGGCGACGCGCTCGGACATCCGTCCACTGTGTACGCGGCCGCCGAGCGCGCCCCGGGCGGGATCGCCACCCGCGTCGGCGGCGCCGCCCGCCTCGCCGGCAGCGTCCGCCTGACCCCGTAACGGGCCTTGCCGCGGCCCCCGTGACGGGGAGGGGCCGCGGCAAGGTCGGTGGAGGAGGGTTACAGAGCCGGGAAGGAGTTCTGGACGAGGATCTCGAACGCCGCCTCGAACCAGTGCCCCGCCAGCGGGGCGTTCGGGATCGCCTCGGTGAGGTTCCCGCCGTTCGCCTGCGAACTGCCGTGGAACGTCGGGTCGCACATCTGGTCGAAGCCCTTGCCCTCGTCGTTGTCGATCGGCTGGCTCGCCCCGTCGGACTCACCCGGCGGCTTGATCCACACGTACGCGTCGTATCCGGAGGCCGGGTTGGCCTGCGGCCGGGCGCCGATGCCGCCGTACTGGTTGCACCAGTTGCCGCGGTGCACCCGCCGGTCGATCTTCGACTGGACGACGAACGTGTTCACGTCGGTCGACGTGCTCGGGCCGGTCGGCCGCGCGCCCTGCGGGCCCGAGCCGCCCCAGCCGTTGCGCGAGGTGTCGATCAGCATCCCGATGGAGTTCGGGAAGCCCCGGCTGACGAAGGCCGACCGCATCGCCGTCGTGTACGTGGCCTCGTCGATGTAGTCGTTGAACTGGTAGAAGTTCGACGACCGCACCTGCTGCCCGCCGACGGTCTGGGTGGCGGTCATGAACGGCTCGGTGGTCGGCGTGTAGTTGGCGGTGTTGCTGATGAAGCCGTCAACGGTGTTCACGCCGCCGGTCGCGCCCTTGACCGTGTTGGCGATCAGGTCGGCGGCCGGACCGAAGTTGCTGCTCCAGCCGAGCCAGCCGGAGTGCGCGATGTCGATGTAGTTGTACACGTTGCTGAGCGTGTGCAGCCGGCTCAGCGCGTACTGGATGCCCTGCACGTAGGCGCCGCTGGAGTTCGCCTCGGCGCACTTCGCGGTCGACAGGTTGGTGACCAGGTTGGGCAGCGAGTCGGGCTCGATGATCGCGGCGATCCGCAGGTTGCTGTACTTCGACTGCGACAGCACGTTCATGATCGCGTCGATGTACTGCGTCTTGTACTTGTTGAGCCCGTCGTTGGCCACGGTCAGCTCGCCGTTGGAGGCCAGCGCCGCGCAGTCACGGTTGGGCAGGTCGTACACCACGATCGTGATCACGACCGGTTGGCTGCTGCCGCTGGCCTGCGACACCGCCGCGTCCAGGTGCCCGGCCAGGGTCCTGGTCACGCCGGCCCCGCCGGTGACGGCGGCGATCCGGTCCAGCCACACCGCGGTGGAGTTCTGCGCGACCTTCGCCATCTGGGTGCCGAGCGTGCCGCCCTTGGCCTGGGCGGCCGCCTGGACCTCGGCGGCGTAGTCGGGGTTGATGTACCACTTGGCGTTCGCGAACGGGTTGTCCACGTGCGGCCCGTTGTCGGGCGGCGGTGACGTGGGCGGCGTCGAGGTCGGCGTCGTCGGCGGGGTGCTCACCGGCGTGGTCGGCCCGGTCGCGCCGTTACAGGTGGTGCCGTTGAGCTTGAACGACGTCGGGATCGCGTTGGTGCCCGAGTACGTGGCCTGGAAGCCCGGGTTGACCGAGGCGTTGGCGCCCAGGTTGGCGTTGTACGAGGCGTTGTTCAGCGTCACGTGCTGACCGGACTGGGTGAAGGTGCTGTTCCAGCTCGACGTGACCTGCTGGTTGCCGGCGAAGTCCCACTGGAGGTTCCAGCTGGTCAGCGGGTCACCGAGGTTGGTGACGGTCACGTTCGCGGTGAATCCGGTGTCCCACTGGTTGACCGTGTAGTTCACGCTGCAGCCAGCGGCCGCGTGGGCGGCCTGGTTGACCGCGACGAGGATGAGGCCGGAGCCGAGCGCCAGGGCGGCCGCCGCGATGGCGGGGCGGCGCAGGCGTGCGACGTCGACTCCCTTGGGGGGATGGAATCTCATGCGGAGTACTCCTCGCGACAGCTCTCGTCACCGACCACGGGAGGCGGGCCGTGACGGTGGGTGGGTGTGGGTTGTGTGCCGCTGGTGCCCGCCCAGGAAGGCAGGCGAACGTCGTGGCCGCCGCGGTGGGCGATGTCGACGGCCAGTGGTCCGGCGTGAACTCCCTGGAACGGCTCAAAGTGCTTGTGAGAGCGCTCCCACAGAACAATAGCACCCAACTACGACGTATCGCTACAGGGGTACTCAAGATCGACATTCCGTACGCCCGGGACGGCTCACCCCGGCCCGCTGACACGCTCCAGGAAGGTGACGGCGGCGGTCACGGCGGCGTCGACGACGGCGGTGTCGTCGTAGAAGGCGATGTGGGTGTCAGCGGGGAGCCAGACCATCTCCTTGCTGCCGCCGATACGCCCGTAGACGGCCCGGGCCTGCTCGGGAGTGCAGTACGCGTCCTTCTCGCCGTGCACGATCAGCGCGGGTGTCGGCGCCAGCAGGCTCGCCGCGGTGGCGCCGTCGAGCGTGAGCATCGTGTAGCCGGTGTCGGCGGTGATCTCGTTCCGGTAGTGGGGCGCCCTTCCCCGCGCGGTGCCGTAGTACTCGTACGGTTCGCCGCCCACGATGAGCGCGGTGCCGCCGTCCGGCGCGACGTGTGGCACGTACTGCACGGGATCGCCCCGGTCCTCGCGTTCCAGGACGCCGATCGTCGCGCGGAGCGCGTCGCGGTAGGCCCGCTCGCCCATCGCCTGACGCAGCGCGGCGGGGTCGGGATAGAAGCCGGCGACGCCGACGAAGGCGGCGATCCGGGGGTCGTACGCTGCGGCCTTCAGCGCGTACCCGGCCCCCGCGCAGACCCCGACGACCGCGACCCGGTCGACGGCCGGCAGCGCGGTCAGGAAGCTCACGGCGGCGCGCAGGTCGGCCAGCTTGCCGGCCGGGTTCTCGCGAAACCGCGGCTCGCCGCCGGACTCGCCGAAGTTGCGGTGGTCGATCGTCATGGCGGGGAACCCCGCGGTGGCGAAGCGCGCCGCGTACGTGTCCGGCACCTGCTCCTTGACCTGCGGCGACGGGCCGGCGACGAGGACGGCGGTCCCCCGGCGGGCAGCATCGGCCGCGTGGAGGTGTCCCGCGATGGCGATGCCGTCCACGGTGAACGTTACTCGTTGAGGGTTGCTCATACCATCGATTATGATCATGGCCGACGTGGACGGTCTATGCTTGGGAGTCCATGATGATTGACCGATCGTCCACAGACGAGGCACTGCGCGGCCTCCGGATCACCGGCACCCGGTACTGCCGGACCGAGCTGTCCGCACCGTGGGGCCTGGAGATGGCGCAGTGCCCGATCGTCACCTTCCACTTCGTGGCGAGCGGGCGCTGCCTGCTGACCGGCACCGGCGAGGACCGCTGGCTGGAGCGCGGTGATTTCGTCGTGTTCCCGCGCGGGCGCGGCCACCGCCTCCTGTCCGCCCCCGGCGAGCCGGCGGTTCCCGTCATCCCGCTGCCGAAGGAGGAACTCGGCGCGCACTCCAGCATCCTGCGGCACGGTGGCGGCGGCGCGGGCACGCTGCTGCTGTGCGGCGGGTCGTCCTTCACGCCGGCCGATCACCCGCTCGTCGCTCTGCTGCCCGACGTCCTGGCCGTGCGGCCCGCCGGGCACCTGTCCGGCGTCGTTCCGATGCTGGAGAACGAGGCGGCACGGCCCGGCGCGAGTTCCGAGGAGATCGTCACCCGGCTGTCCGACGTGCTGGTGATGGACGCCCTCCGCACGTGGCTGGAGACCAGCCCGGAGGCGCGGCGGGGCTGGCTCGGGGCACTCCGGGACGACTGTCTCGGCAGGGTGCTCGTCCTCATGCACCAGCGGCCGGAGGATGCCTGGACCGTCGCCTCGCTCGCCACGGAGGCGCGGATGTCGCGGTCGCTGTTCGCCAGGCGGTTCACCGGGACGGTCGGCACCACTCCGATGAACTACCTGGCCACGGTACGGATGCGGCACGCCACCGCCCTCATGCGGGACCAGGGCCTCGACGCCGCACGGGTCGCCGCCCGGGTCGGCTACCAGTCGCCGGCGGCCTTCTCCCGCGCGTACAAGCGGGTGACCGGCCGCACCCCGGGCGGCGCCAGGGCCGGTCAGTAGTGGCCGCGGACGGGGTGCGGGCGGTACGGGGCCTCCAGCCTGGCCACCTCGTCGTCGCTGAGTGCCAGCGTGGTGGCGGCGAGGGCGTCCTCGAGGTGGGCGAGCCTGGTCGCGCCGACGATGGGCGCGGTGACGCCGGGCCGGCTGACCAGCCAGGACAACGCCACCTGGGCGGGCGCCACGCCCCGCTCGGCGGCCACCGCCCGTACCGCGTCCACCACGTCGAAGTCGTCGTCGCCGTAGAGGTCCTCCGCGTACGGGTCGTGGTGGGCGCGCAGGGTGAGCCGGCCGCCGCCGCGCTCCCGGGTGCCGGCGAGCAGGCCGCGGGCCAGCGGGCTCCACGGGATCACGCCGACGCCCTGGTCGCGGCAGAACGGGATCATCTCCCGCTCCTCCTCCCGGTACACCAGGTTGTAGTGGTTCTGCATCGACGTGAACCGGGTGTAGCCGGCCAGGTCGGCCGTGTACTGCGCCTTCGCGAACTGCCAGACGTACATGCTGGACGCGCCGATATAGCGGGCCTTGCCGGCCCGCACCACGTCGTGCAGCGCGCCCATCGTCTCCTCGATCGGCGTCTCGTTGTCCCACCGGTGGATCTGGTAGAGGTCGACGTAGTCGGTGCCGAGCCGGCGCAGCGAGGCGTCGATGCCGTCCAGGATGTGCTTGCGGGACAGCCCGCGGTCGTTCGGGCCGGCGCCGGTCGGGTAGAACACCTTCGTCGCCAGCACGTAGTCCTCGCGGCGCGGAAACAGCGCGCCGAGCAGCTTGCCGGTGACCTCCTCGCTGGTGCCGTCCGAGTACATGTCGGCGGTGTCGAAGAAGTTGACACCGCCTTCCACCGCGCGCCGCACGATCGGCTCCGCCTCGTCCAGGTCGAGGTGCCACGGCCGCTCGGTGTCGTCCCCGTAGCTCATCATGCCAAGGCAGATTCGCGAGACCCTGAGCCCTGACGAGCCGAGGCGGACGTATTCCATGCCTTCTCCTTCTTTTCCCTGTGGAGTGCGATGCCGGCGGCGACCAGCGCGATGCCGGCGAGGTCCTGCACGGTCGGCACCTGGGCGAGCACGACCGCGCCGATCACGGTGGCGGCGGCCGGCAGGATGCTCAGCATCAGCGCGAAGGTGGCCCGCCGCAGCCGTGCCATGGCGAGCTGGTCGGTGACGTACGGGATCACCGACGAGCAGATCCCGACACCGGCGCCGGCCAGCAGCAACAGCGGGTGGCCGACCACGGCGGTGGCGTGCGACAGCCCGTACGGCGTGGCCACCACCGCCGCGACCAGCATCGCCGCGCCGAGCTGGTCGATCCCCTGGACGCCACCGGTGTTCGCGATCCGGTGGCCGAGCACCACGTACAGGGTGAACAGCGCGCAGTTGGCGAACGCGAAGGCGAACCCGACCGGCTCCCCGGCCAGCCGCAGGTCGGTGAGCGCGTACACGCCGGCGACCGCGAGCAGCAGGGCCAGCGCGTTGCGCCGGGTCCGCGCGCCGGCGGCGGCCAGCACGATCGTGCCGAGGAACTCGATGGCGCCCACCGTGGACAGCGGCAGCCGGTCCACGGCCAGGTAGAACGCGGTGTTCATGACCGCGAGCACCGCGCCGAGGGCGACCAGCAGCCGGCGCTGCTCGCCGGTCAGCCGCCGGTACAGCCGCCACGGCCGCCGCCAGGCCGCGAACACCACGGCGGCGCTGGCGATCCGCAGCCAGGCCACGCCCAGCACGTCCACCCGCGCGAACAGCAGCACGGCCAGCGCCGGTCCCAGGTAGTGGAAGACCGCGCTGACCCCGAAGTACGCGGGGGCGGGCACGTGCGAAGCCATGCGCGTATCGTCCCCAAGGAGAACCGGAGCCTGAAGGGCAATCTCAAGCTCGGAGGTGCCAGTTGCCTACAGATTCACGGTCGCTGGACGCGATCAACGTGCGGTTGCTCACCGAGCTGCGGGACAACCCCCGGTTGTCAATGTCCGAGCTGGGCCGGCGGGTGGGCATGTCCGCGCCGGCCGTCACCGAGCGGGTGCAGCGCCTGGAGCGGGCCGGCGTGATCGCCGGGTACCGGATCGACATCGACCCGGCCGCGCTGGGAATGCCGGTGACCGCGCTGGTCAGGGTGCGTCCCGGGCCTGGGATGCTGCCGAAGGTGGCCGCGGCCGCCCGGGACACCCCGCAGGTGGTGGAGTGCCACCGGATCACCGGCGAGGACTGCTTCTACCTGAAGCTGCACGCGCCGTCGATCATGGAGCTGGAGGAGGTGCTGGACCGGTTCCTGATCTACGGCCAGACCACCACCTCGATCGTCGTGTCCACGCCGGTGCCGCCGCGCGCCCTCCCGCTGCCGGAGGTGGTGCCGTGACGGCGGGCTTCCCCGTCCCGCGGCCCGGCCGGGCGGTGGTCGCCGTGCCCGCGCCCGGCGCCGGCCCCGGCGAGTGGGTGGGCGCGCCGAGCGCCGCGCTGGACGCGGACGGCACGTACGTCGTCGCCTACCGGGTACGCCGGGCGCCCGAGCGGGGCGCGGCCACCGTGGTCGCGCGGTCGGCGGACGGCGAGCGGCTGACCACGGTCGCCACCCTGGACAAGGCGCGCTTCGGCGCGGAGTCGATGGAGCGGCCGGCGCTGGTCCGCACCGGCGACGGGCGGTGGCGGCTGTACGTCTGCTGCGCCACCCCGGACAGCAAGCACTGGTGGATCGACCTGCTGGAGGCGGCGGACCCGGCCGGGCTGGCCGGCGCCGAGCCGCGCACGGTGTTCGCCGGCGACGCGCGCACCGGCGTCAAGGACCCGGTGATCCGCCGGTCCGGCGACCGGTGGCAGGCGTGGATCTGCTGCCACCCGCTCGACCAGCCCGGCGAGGAGGACCGGATGACCACCGCGTACGCCACCAGCGCGGACGGTGTCAGCTGGGACTGGCACGGCACCGCGCTCGCCGGCCGGGCTGGCCGGTGGGACGCGAGGGGCGCCCGGGTCACCGCCGTGCTCCCGGACGGCGCCGCCAGCTACGACGGCCGGGCCAGCAAGGCGGAGAACTTCGCCGAGCGCACCGGCCTCGCCGTCCCGAGTGGACAGCCGGGCGGCCTCGCCGCGGGCGGGGAGCCGGTCGCGGACGTCCGGTACCTGGACGTGCTGCCGCTCCCGGACGGCCGGTATCGGCTGTACTACGAGGCCCCGCTCCCGGACGGCAGCCACGACCTCCGCACCGAGCTGGTCTAGAGGGGGGTCCGCTCGTCCTCCGGCCAGCCGGGGAGGCCGTCGATGCTGACGGCGTTGCGGTCGGCCCGGTACTCGACCAGCCCCTCCGGGCCCTTCTTGGCGTTGTGCAGGTCGAGGATGTCGCGCTCGGATTCCAGGCTCATCCGCGGCACCGCGTAGCCGCAGCTGTCGCCGACCTGGGTGACGTTCACCCTGATCACCGAGCGGACACCGGGGTGCGGCGGGAACCCGGCGGCCAGCGCGGCGAACCCGGGCGAGCTCGGGAACACCGGCTCGCCGGTGCCCCACAGCCGCACGATCTTCGGCGGCCCGTCGAAGGCGCAGAACATCAGCGTGATCCGCCCGTTCTCGCGCAGGTGGGCGATCGTCTCGATGCCGCTGGCGGTGAGGTCGAGGTAGGCCACGGTGTGCTCGTCCAGCACCCGGAAGGTGCCGTGGCTGCCCTTGGGCGACAGGTTGACGTGGCCGTCCGCGGCGAGCGGCGCGCTCGCCACGAAGAACACCACCTGGCGTTCCAGCCAGTCGCGCATCTTCCCGTCGATCTTCTCGTACAGCTTGCCCACCTCAGCAGCGTAGGCGTCAGGAACGGCGGTCCAGCCAGTGATTCCTGCCACGCGAGATCAGCGTGAGCTGCCGGTGGGCGGTGTGCAGGACCGCGCGCTCGGCGTCCGGGCCTTCGGCGGCGGCCTCCAGTACCGCGGTGGCGGTGGCGACGAGGTGGTTGACGATCAGCTCGGCGAGCATGTGCAGGTCGGCGTCGGACCAGCCGGGCGAGTCGGTGGCCAGGTCGGCGGCGAGCCGGCCGGCGAGCTGGCCGAGCTCGTCCCGGATGGCGGACCGGACCGGGCCGACGCCGCCGTGCCGCTCGCGGGCCACGAACCGGAAGTGGCTGGCGTGGGTGCGCACGTACCGGGCGACCACGTCGACGGTCCGGCGCAGCAGCACGTCCGGGTCGGTGCCGGGTTCGGTGTCCTCGCCCAGCTCGTCCAGCATGGCCCGCACGCTGCCGAACGACTCCTGCACCAGCGCGACACCGAGCTCGTCCATGTCGTGGAAGTGCCGGTAGAAGCCGGCCGGCGCGATCCCCACCCGCCTGGTCACCTCGCGGATGCCGAGGCTGCTCAGGCTCTGGTGCTCGAGCAGCTCCAGGGCCGCGTCCAGCAGCGCCTGCCGCGTCCGCTGCTTCTGCTCGCGACGTACCCCGGGCATGTGGGTCATGTCACCCCGTATACAACTGTTCGCCGACTTACCTGAGGGTACCCTCGAAGTTGAGTATACAAGTGTTCTACAGTCGTAAACTGAGAGGAAGACCAGCTCATGATGGTGCTCATCATCGTCGCCCTCGTCCTGGGCACGTTGCTGGTCGGCACCACCGCGTTCGCCGGCCACGGGCTGCTGCTCGCGGCGGCGGTGGGGGCCGCCGCGGTCACCGTCGGGCTGGCCGGCGCGGCCGTCCGGCTCGCCGGTACCCACGGCGCCGTCCACGACGACGAGCGCTGGTACGGGGACAAGGTCGCCCTCACCGCCCTGCTGTCCGGCGCGACCGGGCTGTTCGTCGCGAACGGCGTGCTCGGACCGCTCGCGATCGGGCTCGGCGTGCTCGCCGTCCGCCGGCATGCCCGGCTGCTGCCCACCGCGACCCTCGCCATCGGCCTCGGCGTCGCCGACCTCGTGCTGCTCGTCGCGATGGTCGCCAGTCACGGGTTCACGTGGCAGTTCACCTCATGAGTGGCGAGACTGGCGGCATGACAACGACTCTCGACGCCGCCGCGAGCGGTGACCTCACCCTCGGCGGCGACCTGGCCGTCCACCGGCTCGGCTACGGAGCCATGCAGCTCACCGGGCCTGGCGTCTGGGGTGATCCGCCCGACCGCGACGAGGCGGTGCGGGTGCTGCGGCGAGCCGTCGAGCTGGGCGTCACCTTCATCGACACGGCCGACTCGTACGGACCGTACGTGAGCGAGGAGTTGATCCGGGAAGCGCTGCACCCGTACCCCGCCGACCTGGTGATCGGGACCAAGGCCGGGTTCGTGCGGACCGGGCCGGGCGAGTGGCACCCGGTCGGCCGGCCCGAGTACCTGCGCCAGGAGGTCGAGATGAGCCTGCGCCGGCTCGGCGTCGACCGGCTCGACCTGCTCCAGCTGCACCGCATCGACCCGCAGGTGCCGCTCGCCGACCAGCTCGGCGAGCTGGACGCGCTGCGCGGCGAGGGCAAGATCCGGCACATCGGCCTGTCCGAGGTCTCGGTCGCCGACATCGAGGCGTCCCGCCAGATCGCCCCGATCGTGTCCGTGCAGAACCTGTACAACCTGGTCAATCGCCGGTCGGAGGACGTGCTGGAGTACTGCGGGCGGGAGAACCTGGCCTTCATCCCGTGGTTCCCGATCGCCACCGGCGAGCTGGCCCGGCCCGGCGGGCCGCTGGACGGCCTGTCCGGCGACACCGGTGCCACCCCGGCCCAACTCGCGCTGGCCTGGCTGCTGCGCCGGTCGCCGGTGATGCTGCCGATCCCCGGCACGAAGTCCGTCGCCCATCTCGAGGAGAACGTCGCCGCCGCCGGCCTCCGCCTGGACGAGGACGCGTACACCCGGCTCTGCGATCTGCCCGCCTGACGGCAGGGAGGGTGCGGCCGGCCCGCACGCCGGACGCACCCTCCGCTCACCGTCCTGTTCGGATGCCGCCTTCCGCTGGCTGAGTCCCGCAGCCGTACGCGTCAGGCCAGCATCACCGAATCTCCCTGGACGGTGACCTGCTTGGCCGGTAGCGGCCGGCTGGCAGGCCCGTTCTTGACCGAGCCGTCGGTGATGCTGTAGGCGCTGCCGTGGCAGGGGCAGTGGATCTCGCCCCCGCTGATCTCCGCGACGGTGCAGCCCATGTGCGTGCAGACGGCGCTGAAGCCCTTGAACTGGCCCGCCGCCGGCTGGGTCACGACCACCTTCTGATCGGTGAAGATCTTGCCGCTGCCCACCGGGATCTCGGACGTGGCGCCGAGCTTGTTGCCCGACGCGGCTCCGGTGGTGGCGGCCGCGGGCGAAGACGGGGTCTCCGACGGCGTCTCGCTGGTGTTGTTGTCGTCCCCCGGCGATGCGTCCTTCTTCTTGCTGCCTCCGCAAGCCGTCGCCAACCCCGCCACCGTCAGCGCGACGGCGGCACCCCCCAGCACATGCCGGCGTGACGTGGTCACGTCCTCGTCCATCACCGATGGTCTCCCTTCGCTCGGTTGCGCTTGCTCACCACAGACACGGGAGGGACTGCTGCTTGGTTCAGGTCCTCGATGACCTTTTTGTCTCGCGACTCTCCGTGAGCAAGGCTGTCAGCACGACTGATTGTGGTAGGCGGGGTTCCCCACCGGTGACACGTAGCGGTCACGTAAGAGGATCGAAATCTTCCCACCGTGGTCGGCACAGGCCTTCCGGAAGGCGTCGATGCCGTTGTCGGTGTACTCGATCTCGTACACGAGGGAGCCGTACACGGCCAGGTAGTTCGAGCACTCTGCGTACACGGAGCACTCCTCCGCGATCGCGAAGTCGAACCCGACCGCCGTCCTGCCGGCGCTGCCCAGTTCGGGCGCGTTCTTCTGGGCGACGGCGAGGCCGCGCGCGTGCGCCCTGGTCACCAGCAACCGGGCCATGGCGACCGCGTCGGCCTGGCTGACCAGGTGGTGCGACCGCGTCCAGGAGTCCAGGTTGTCCGGCTCGACGGCCTGGAAGCCCTTGCCCGCGCAGTCGGCGAACCAGCCGTCCAGCACGCCGGCGATCGCGGCCCGCCTGGCCGGCGTGGTGACGTCCAGCACCCGCTCGCCGGGCCAGCCCGGGTCCTCCACGTACCGGCCGCCGTCCCTGAGCAGCAGGTCCGGATGGTTCGCCACCCACCAGGAGTTCTCCTCCGGCTGGGTCTGGAAGCCGTTGACGTAGCAGATGTTGTACCGGCCGGCGACCGGCGACTGGTGGTGGTCGCGGTCCACGATCCCGGCCGACGCGGCGGGCGGGTACGCCCCGCCGATCTGGTAGTCGAACACCGCCCGCGCCGGCGGCGGCCGTACCCCCGCCGGAACCGGCGCGGCCGAGGCCGTCGCGGGCGACGCGACCGGCGGAGTGGCCCGCGGGGTCATCGTGGTCGCCGCGGCCGGGCCGGGCCGGTGGCGGGCGGCCGGGTGGTGGTCGCCGTCCGTCCACACCAGCGCGGTCATCGCGCCGCCGGCCAGCACCAGCACCGCCGCCGCGGCCGCCAGCAGCGCCGCGCGCTGTCGCGGGAGCCTCACGTTCACAGTGTCAGTCGTCGGCGGGCTGGAGGGTGCTGGTTTCGGCGAGGACGCGCCAGGTCATGTCGGGCTGCTGGGCGAGAGAGAGGTAGCTGGTGGTCTCCGCGCCCGGCCTGCCGGGGTGGCCGGTCGGGCCGGTGGCCAGCCGCCAGGTCGTCGTGTACGTCGCCCGGCCGGGGGCGCTGGACAGCGGGGTGATCGTGTCGACGGTGATCGTGGTGGTCTGCCCGGCCGGCGGCGGGGTCAGCACCGGCAGGCCGATGCCGTACGACGGGTTGGCCTGGTCCATGTACGGCTGCGCCCTGCGGTTGGTGGACCCGGCGTCGGAGTCGTGCACGGTGTGCGCGGCCACCAGGTACGCCCTGCCCACCGCGACCGGGTCGGCGAGGTTGACCGACGGGTCGGGGCCGGGCGGCGCGGCGCCGGGGCTCTCCACCGGCGCCGGCACGTGCGGCTGGCCGGTCGGCGGGCCGGTGGGGCTGCCGTGCCCGGACGGCCCGCCCTGGTCGCCGCCGCCGGACCGGTGGTTGCCGCCGGACGGCTTGCCGCCGGAGCCGTGGTGGTGGCCGCCGCCCAGCCCGCAGGCGCCGGCCAGCACCGCGACCAGGGCGAGCGGCGCCACGAGCGCGGAGAGACGGCGGTGGGAGGTCACGGCTACTCCAGCACGCTCAGGTGGATGTGGTCGTAGTGACCGCCGGTCGGGTCGTGGATGTCGTAGATCCCGCCGCCGTCGTAGGGGACGCCCCAGCCGTTGGTGTCGGCGGTGCTCGGGTCCCAGAACCTACCCTGCCAGATGATGTACTTCACGTGCAGCGGCCCGGCGTAGGTACGCAGCCACGCGGCGAGCTGCCAGCCGTGCACGAGGGCGTCGCCGCTGGCGAAGGTCGCGGCCTTGCCGGGGAAGAAGTCGCAGGCCTTGCCCTTGGGGTGGTCGGAGCTGGGGTTCTGCGGGTGCGGGTCCCAGCAGCCGGCGCTCTTGATGACCGGGCCGTTGCGGTACCCGCCGAAGATGGTGCCGATCTGGTTGAGGTCCCAGGCCGTGTTCGCGGTGAGGCAGCCCGAGCTGGTCGGGTCCGGGGTGGTGCAGCCGGTGGCCGGGCCGCTGTAGGCGGCCGGCGCGGCGAACGCCCGGATGTCGATGCCCGGCGGCACCGCGCCCGCCGTGCCCTGGAGCGTGAACGTGGCCACGTACCTGTGCACGTTGTTGAGGTACCGGGTGATGAGGTCGACGCAGGTGCCGCCGCAGCCGGCCTCGCCGACGACCGGCACGCCGGTGCGCGAGCCGGTCACCCGGCCGCAGCCGGCGATGTGGCAGACCAGCATCGCGTCCAGCGGCGGCGTCGGCTTGCCGGACTGGGACAGGTACGTGGTCATCGCGCGCAGGTGCGTGCACACCAGCCGGATGCCGAGCCGCAGGTGGGTGGCGGCGTCGTAGATGTCGGCCGAGTCGGGTGGCGGGGTGTGGTCGGGCACTCCCCACGGCTGGCCGCCGAGGCCGCGCCACTCCGTCTGGTTGATCTGGTACAGCCCGGCCGTGCCGCCGTTGGAGTCGTCGGTCCAGGCGTGCGGGTTCCAGCTCGACTCGGCCATCACCTGGGCGACCACCCAGACGGCGGGCAGCTCGGGGCACTCGGTGGCGAGCTGCTGGTTGATGGCCGGCAGCATGTCCCTGGCCAGGGCCGGGATCTTGGTGGTGTCGATGCCGGCTGGCGGCGCGTACCCGGCGCTGACCACCACGTACAGGACGAGCATCAACGGCAGGGCCACCACGGCGAGTCCAGCCGCGATCATCCACTTCAGCCCTGGCTTCACGTGGCAGCGCCCTTACCCCGGTAGTCACGGACAGGAGAGATGTCTGTCACCGAATGTTACCGGAGGTCGGGTTTGCACGGAACACGGTACCGCGGCCCGCTGGTCGACCCGTCAGCCGACCGGCGCCGAGTTGAGCGTGAGGTCGAAGTCCTGCGCGGCGTTCGCGGTCTTCACCACGCAGGCCTCGAACTGGAGGTTCCCGGACGGCGGCACGACCTTCGACGCGCTGAGCTCGGTGCTCTGGAAGACCACGGTCGGCGCGGTCTCCGCCGAGGTGGTCAGCACCTGCCAGGTGAGGGTGGTGGTGCCGTTGGTGAAGGCGAACAGCTGTACGCCGTCGGCCGTGCTCGGCGAGAGCGGGCCCACACAGACGGTGCTGCCCCTGGCGATCGTGCCGAAGGCGCGCTTCTGGTCGACGATGACGCCGTGTGCGGACGGGACCGCCGTGCTGCCGGCGAGCAGCAGTCCGGCCACACCGGACAGCGCTGCCAGGGAAACCTTTCTCTTCACGGGAGCCTCCTCGAGGGGATTCGCGATCCACTGCTGCGGGGGCTGGGGCAGGGCCACGCCAGACGATAGGCGTGAAGCGACAGACAGTCAGGTCTCTTTGGTCACCTCATGGCAGCAGCAGCACCTTGCCGACGTCGTCGCGGCCGCTGGCCAGCAGGTCCACGGCGCGGGGGTACTCCTCCAGCGGCAGCTCGTGGGTGACCAGCGGGCCCGGCGAGATCACGCCGGTGTCGAAGGCGCGGACCGCCGCCGTCCACGCCGCCGACTCCGCGCCGAACACCGTGTGCACGGTGAGTGCCGCGGTGACCAGGTCGGCGGGGGGCAGGCCGGTGGCGGTACCGCCGGGGATGCCGGTCAGCACCACCCGGCCGCCGCGCCGGGCCAGCCGGGTCGCGGCCAGCGCGCTGCCGGCCGCGCCGGCCGTCTCGATGACCAGATCGAAGCCGCCGCCGGGAAGGCTGTCCGGCGTGACCGCCGCGGTCGCCCCGAACCGCTCGGCGAGCCGGTGCCGCGCCGGCCGCGGGTCCACCACCAGCAGCTCGCCCGGTGTGTACGCGGCCAGGAACTGGACGGCGAGCATCCCGAGCGTGCCGCCGCCGACCACCGCCATCCGCTCGCCGGGCGCCGGCGCCGCCCTGGCCACGGCCACCGCCACGCAGGCCGCCGGCTCCAGCAGCGCCGCCGCGCGCACGTCCGCGCCCTCGGCCAGCACGTGCAGCAGCGCGGCCGGCAGCAGCAGGTGCTCGGCGAACGCGCCGGGCAGCGTGAAGCCGGTCTCGGCGTACCCGGCCAGGCACAGGTTGGGCTGGCCGGCGTGGCAGCGCGCGCAGCGGCCGCAGCCCCGGATGCCCTCGCCGACCACGGTCCGCCCGACCAGGTCGGCGGGCACGCCGTCGCCGGCGGCGAGCACCACGCCGGACCACTCGTGGCCGGGCACCACCGGGTACCGCCGGTAACCCTCCGGCCGGGTGCCGGCATAGAGCTCCCGGTCGCTGCCGCACAGCCCGGCGGCGGCCACCGCGACCAGCGCCTCGCCCGGTCCGGGCGCCGGCGGGTCGGCGTGCGCGATCCGGTACCGCCCCGGCGCCTCCAGCAGCACCGACCTTCCCATCAGGACACCCGGAACGGGGTGGGTGGCAGGCCGTGGCCGGCGCCCGGCAGCACCAGCAGCGCGCCGGCGTGCGGCTCCGGCTCGGCCAGCCCGACGCGGGCGGTGGTGATGTACAGGTCGCGCAGGTCGGGACCGCCGAACGTGCAGGCGCTGGGCCGGCTGACCGGCACCGGCACCTCGCGGTCGAGCCGGCCGTCCGGGGTGTACCGGCGTACCGCCCAGCCGTCCCACAGCGACACCCACACCGCGCCGTCCGCGTCCACGCACAGGCCGTCCGGCGAGCCCCTGTCGACGGCGACGAACTCCCGCCGGCCGCCGACATCGCCGGCCGTGTCGACGTCGAACACGTCCACCCGGCCGGTCGGCGAGTCGATGTAGTACATCAGCCGCTGGTCGGGGCTCCAGCCGATGCCGTTGCTGACGGTGACCGTGTCGAGCACCACGGTGACGGTGCCGTCCGGGTCGAGCCGGCGCAGCCGCCCGCCGCCGGCGCCCTCGTCGTAGCGCATGGTGCCGGCCCACAGCCGCCCCCACGGGTCGACGGCCGCGTCGTTGCCGCGCACCCCCTCCTCCGGCCAGCGCGCCAGCCAGCGGAAGTCGCCGCCGCGGCCGTACCGGCCGACGCCGTCGACCAGGTTGACGACCAGCCCGCCGGCCGTGTCCGGCTTGGCCGCGCCGACGTGCTGCCCGGTGGTGAGCGGCGCGTCCCGCCCGGTGGCCGGGTCGGTGCGGTGCACGGTGCTGCCGAGGATGTCCACCCACACCAGCGTCCCGGTGGCCGGGTCCCAGGTCGGGCCCTCGCCCAGCTCGGCCGCCGCGTCGAGGGCGACCTCCACGCCGGTCACGGCTGGTACCCCAGCCGCTGGGACAGGATGGTGGCGCCGCGGCGGACCAGCTCGGTCCATCTGGCCCTGACGTCGTCATTCCAGCGCAACGCCGGCACGGAGATGCTCATCGCCGCGACCATCGTGCCGCTGTCGTCGTAGACCGGCGCGGCCACGCAGTTCACCGCCTCGTTGGACTCGCACTCGTCGTAGGCCACCCCGCGGGCGCGGACCTCGGCGAGGTGGGCGCGCAGCGCGGCCGGGGTGGCGATGCTGTACGGGGTCATCACCGGCAGTGACGCGCCGCGCGGGTACCGGGCCTCCAGCGCCTCCGGGCTGAGCCCGGACAGCAGCACCTTGCCGACGCCCGTGCAGTGGGCGGCGACCCGCCGGCCCACCGCGGACACCATCCGTACCGGGTGGGTGCTGTCCACCTTGGCGATGTACACCACGTCGGTGCCGTCCAGCACCGCGACGTGCACGGTCTCGTCGCAGGAGTCGGCGACCTCGCGGGCCGCCTCGCGCGCCTCGGTGGCCAGGTCGAGCTGCTCGGCGAAGGCCCCGCCGAGCTGGAACAGCCGGATGCCGAGCCGGTACCGGGTCGGCTGGTCGGAGACCGGCACCAGGTACTGGCGCTCGGTGAGGGTGGTGAGCAGCTCGTGCACGGTCGTGCGGGGCAGGCCCAAGCGCTGCGTCACCTCGGGCGCGGACAGCGTCTGTTGCGCCAGGAACAGCTCCAGGATGTCGATCGCACGGTTCACCGCGGGCACGGTGCGACCCATCGTTCACCTCATCGCCGTCTACACGGGGGCCACGTTGACGGGATCGTACTCGCTGGTTACGGTCCAGGCGACAACCTGTCGAATGTGGTTCGGTATTTCGAACATGAGGCGTGACATGGATGATCCGATGCGCCCTACCCGAAACTTCCTGACCTCCCTCGGCCTCCCCGGACGGGACCTCGGCGAGCTGCCGGACTCGACGAAGCGCTTTCCCGACGGGGCCCAGTACCGGGTGGAGATCCCCTCGGTGGAGGGGCCGGACGCGCTGCGAACGGTCCTCGACGCGGCGAAGGACCACGACATCCGGGTACACCGGATCAGCCAGGGCAGCGGCATCATGCTGCTCACCGACGACGAGATCGCCGCCATGGTGGCGCTCGGCGCCGAGCGCGACGTGGAGATCTGCCTGTTCGTCGGCCCGCGCGCGGGCTGGGACACCGGCGTGCAGGTCACCGCCCCGTCCGGCCGGGTCGCCGCCGGCGTGCTGCGCGGCACCGAGCAGCTGGTGTACGGGATCGAGGACATCCGCAGGGGCTGCGAGCTCGGCCTGCGCAGCGTGCTGGTGGCCGACATCGGCCAGCTGTGGGTGCTCGGCAGGATGCGGGACGCCGGCGAGCTGCCGGCCGACCTCATCCTGAAGGCCTCGATCTCCTTCCCCACCGCGAATCCGGCCACCGCGCGGCTGCTCGAGGATCTCGGTGTCAACACGATCAACCTGCCGCTCGACCTCTCCCTCGCGCAGATCGCGGCGATCCGGCACGCGGTCGCCGTGCCGCTGGACGTCTACGTGGAGGGCGCCGACGACTTCGGCGGCACCGTCCGGTACTACGAGCTGCCCGAGCTGGTCCGGGTCGCCGCGCCGGTGTACCTGAAGTTCACCCTGCGCAACGCCCCCGGCATCTACCCGTCCGGCGGCCACCTGGAGGCCCTCGCCCTGTCGTCGGCCCGCGAGCGGGTCCGTCGCGCCGCGATCGGCCTGAGCCTGCTGCACCGCTACTACCCCGACGCGACATCGACCCCATAAGTCGTATTGACACTCCGGAAGGCCACGCCTACTGTCTGGCCGCATCTAGTCCGAATGGCGTTCGAAGTACCGAACAGTCGAGTTACCGAACAGCTCAGGAGAAAGACTAGGAGCTTTCCATGCCGGCCATTCGCTCCCGCTCCCTCACCCTCCCCGTCATGGCGCTGGTCGGAGCACTGGTTGCGGTGACGCCATCAGCCACCGCCAAGCCGGACCACCCCGCCCCCTCCGGTCCCACCATCACCAAGGAACCGTTCGGCGCCACCACCGACGGCACGCCGGTCGACCGCTACACGCTCACCAACGGCCAGGTGCGGATCCGCATCCTCACCTACGGCGGCATCGTGCAGACCGTCGAGACCCCGGACCGGCACGGCCACCGGGCCAACGTGGCGCTCGGCTTCGCCACCCTGGACGGCTACATCACCGGCGGCAACAGCCCGTACTTCGGGGCGCTCATCGGCCGGTACGCCAACCGCATCGCCAAGGGCACGTTCACCCTCGACGGCGTCACCTACCACCTGCCGATCAACAACGACCCGAACAGCCTGCACGGCGGCACGGTCGGCTTCGACAAGCACGTCTGGGCGGCCACCCCCGAGCGCGGCCGCGACAGCGTCGGCCTGCGCCTCAGCCTGACCAGCCCGGACGGCGACCAGGGCTACCCCGGCACGCTCACCGCGGTGGCCACGTACACGCTCGGCCCGTCCGGCACGCTGCGCATCGACTACCGGGCCACCACCGACAAGGCCACGGTCGTCAACCTCACCAACCACTCGTACTTCAACCTGGCCGGTGAGGGCTCCGGCACCATCTACGACCAGCGGCTGCTGCTCAACGCGCACCGCTACACGCCGATCGACTCGACGCTGATCCCGACCGGCCAGCTCGCCCCGGTGGCCGGCACGCCGCTCGACTTCACCCACCCGACCGCGATCGGCGCCCGGATCCGCACCAACGATCCGCAGCTGCTGATGGCGCAGGGCTACGACCACAACTTCGTGCTCGACGGGACCGGCCCGCGCCTCGCCGGCCTGCCGCTGGCGGCCCGCGCCGACGACCCCGGCACCGGCCGCGTGCTCGCCATGTACACCGACCAGCCGGGCATCCAGTTCTACTCCGGCAACTTCCTCGACGGCACGCTCGTCGGCACCGGCGGCAAGATCTACCGGCAGAGCGACGGCTTCGCCCTCGAGACCCAGCACTTCCCGGACTCGCCCAACGAGCCCACCTTCCCGTCCACCGTGCTGCGGCCCGGCCAGCAGTACCGGACGTCGACCATCTACCAGTTCGCGACCGAGTAGAGGCCTGCCATGACCACCGTCGATCCCGCTGTCGAGGAGGCCCTCGACACGGTTCCCCTTCCCGAGACCTCCCGCCGCCGCCTGCTCACCGGCGCCGGCCTGACCAGCGCGGCGGCAGCCGCCACCGCGCTGCTGGCCGCGTGCAGCAAGAACAACTCGTCCAGCGGCGGCAAGGGGGACTTCCCATCCACGCCGAAGTGGCGGTTCGTGTTCGTCAACCACGTCACCACCAACCCGTTCTTCGTGCCGACCCGGTACGGCATCGCCGACGCCTGCGCGCTGCTCGGCTGCTCCTACCAGTGGACCGGCTCGGAGAAGTCGGTGAACGGCGAGATGGTGAGCGCGTTCAACACCGCGGTCTCGGCGAAGGCCGACGGCATCGGGCTGTCGGTGGTCAGCACGACCGCGTTCTCCGACCCGGTGGACCGGGCGCTGGACGCCGGCATCCCGGTGGTGTCGTACAACGCCGACGGCGCTGTCGGCAACCCGGGCACGAACCGGCTCGGGTACGTCGGCCAGGACCTGTTCACCTCCGGGCAGCAGCTCGGGAAGAGGATCGTGTCGCTGGTCGACTCCGGTGACGTGGTGGGCTTCATCGCCACCCCCGGCTCGCTGAACATCCAGCCGCGCATCGACGGCGCCAAGCAGGCGATCCAGTCCTCCGGCAAGCCGATCCGGTTCGAGCAGATCACCAGCGGCGCCGAGGTGCCGCAGGAACTGTCCACCATCGACGCCTACGTGCAGGGCCACCCCAACCTCAAGGGCATCTTCGCGGTCGACGCCGGCTCCACCCAGGGCGTGGCGCAGACCGTCGCCAAGTACAAGCTCAAGAGCAAGGGCGTGGCGGCCGGCGGCTTCGACCTGGTGCCGGAGACGCTGAACGGCATCAAGAGCGGGTCGCTGGACTTCACCATCGACCAGCAGCCCTACCTGCAGGGCTTCCTGCCGGTCATGTACCTGTACCTCTACAAGCTGTCCGGCGGGCTCCAGCAGCCCCCGGACACCAACACCGGCCTGCTGTTCGTCACCAAGGACACGGTGGGCTC
>JBJMIH010000041.1:0-11143 GCA_045806985.1 Mycobacteriales bacterium
CACGGACCAGCAGGCGGATGCCTTCTCGCAACGCCTCGGAGGTCGAAGACAGGTGGAGCTGCCGCATGACGTTTCGCAGCGCATCCAGTTCGTCGGCTTGCAGGCGGACCTGCGCCACTCGCGAGCCACGGCCCGCGGACTCGCCTCCACCTCCGCGCGATGCCGCCTTGCCCGCGTGGCGCTTCGAGGTCTTGGCAGCCACCTTCGTCCCACTCTTGAGCTTTGCGGCGGCGGGACGTCGTACATCTGTCATACAGCCAGTGTGACCGAGACGCGCGTACGCAGGCAAGTCCGCCGGGATCAAGCCCGTGAGCCAGTGGCTCGCAAGCAGGCCGTCACCGTTGTCTGGATCGGACGTTATTACGTGCGTGTGTGTAGGCGTATGGTCACAGAGCGCCAGATGGCCGGTCAGGGTCGGTGATGATCGTCACGCCCCGGCTGGCCAGGAACGGGATCGGGCTGATCGGCTGGTCGTTCAGCCGCACCTCGAAGTGGAGGTGCGGACCAGCGGCCTCGCGGCCGGTGCCGACGGAAGCGACGGGCTGACCCGCGTGTACGTGATCCCCCTCCGCGACGAGGAGCCGCTCCACCTGCCCGTACCGGGTCGTCACGCCGTTGCCGTGGTCGATCACCACGAGGCTGCCGTAGCCGCCGTCGGAGCCGGCGCGGAGGACGATGCCCGCGCTCGCCGCCTGTACCGCGGTGCCGGTCGGCGCGGCCAGGTCGATCCCCTTGAGGAAGACCCCCCAGCGCATGCAGAAGCACGAGGACAGGATGTAGGTGCCGATCGGCCGCGCCCACAGCCCCAGCTCCGTGGTGCCGGCGATCCGCAGGTCGGGGTGGTCGACCCTGGTCGCGGCGGCGGCCTGGGTGGTGTCGTCGATGACCGCCAGGGCGGTGGAGGCGCTCCAGGCCGGGACCTCGCGGTACGAGGCGGTGGGCCTGGGATTGCTGGTGGGGTGGGCGGCCGGCGGCCGCGTCCCCGCCCCGCCCCCGTGGCGGTGACCGGTCCCGATCGCGCTCCGGTCGAAGGCGGCGGTGTCGAAGTCGGCGGTCCCGAACGGGGCCGTTTCCAGCGGCGCGCCCTCGTACCGCGCGGCCGCCGGCGTGATGTCCGGGATGGTGGTGGACGGCGCCCGGTGTTTGCCCTGGCCGCCGGTGCCGCTGGGTTCCTCAGGCGGCAGCACGTCCTGGTACGGCACGGTGGCGTCCGCGTCGTACCCGGCGAGGTCCGGGTCGGGCAGGTTGACGCCGAGGTCGGAGTCGGCGGCCGGTGGGGTGCTGCCGAAACCGGACCAGAAGCTGGGGTGCGGGTCGGTGGGCGGCAGGGTCCACGCCGAGGGCGGCGGGACGAGCGGCGTCGGTTCGGGTTCCGGCTCCGGCAGGACAGGAAGGGGACCGGTCAGGGCGTCGAACCCGCCGTCGTCACCAGCGTCGAACCCGGACAGGAGCTGGTCGTCGCCGCGGGCGCCGTCTGGCTCCCTGCCGCGCTGCGAGGACGAGACGGCCGAGGCCAGCGGGCTGGCGACGGTGGGAGGGCCGGCGGTCGCCGGCGTGTTCGGCTGGAACCACGTGTCGATCGCGGGTGGGACCTCCGGTAGCGGGGGGTTGTACCGGGGGATCTCGCCGGTGTGCGGGCTCAGCCGGCGCGCCGCCTCCTGGACACTCTCCGTGTGTGTCGCCGGCACCGGGGGCGGACCCTCGGGCTCGGGAGCCTCGGCGGGCTCGAAGTCGGGTTCGAGCTCGCTGGCGGGGTGCGGCGGCTCGGCGTCCTCGAGCGGCGGGACGGGCGGAAGCGGGGGCGGCGGAGTCTCCGGAACGATGCGGAGGACGGCGGTATCGTCGCGCCACCAGGCGAGATCGCCGTCGTCTGGTTCCGTTTGGCGATTCCTGCCCACCCTGTCGCGTACCGACCGATCGCCCACTGGAGCCTTCCGTCCCGTTCAAGCCACTCCACTTATCAGCGGACGGTAACGAAGATAACGGTCCGGTGACAAGCCTCCGCACTTGTAGTGGTGGGCACATCACCTCCTGTAGTGCTTTTTCGCTCCGGTACCCCGCAAAGCGCTCGACAGCGGTTATTACGCTGTGTGACATGCGGCAGCCTCCCCCTTACCCGGACGGGCGCCTCGGCGCCCAGCTCCGTTTCCTGCTGGAGATCGACGCCCTCAAGACCGTGCTCCGGCGCAGCCTGCTCGCGGACGGCTCGCGCCGCGAGAACTCCGCCGAGCACTCCTGGCACCTGGCCATGCTGGCGATCGTGCTGGCCGAGCACGCCGCCGAACCGGTCGACCTGGCCAAGGTCATCAGGATGGTGCTGGTCCACGACATCGTCGAGATCGACGCCGGTGACACCTACATCTACGACACGGACGGTTACCTGACCAAGGACGCCCGCGAGCGGGCCGCCGCCGACCGGATCTTCGCCCTCCTGCCCGCCGACCAAGGCGCCGAGCTGCGCGGGCTGTGGGAGGAGTACGAGGCGCACGAGACCGCCGAGGCCCGGTTCGCGGCGGTCTGCGACCGGCTCGCCCCGCTGCTGCACAACTATGTCAACGCCGGCGAGGTCTGGCGCGCCAACGGCATCACCGATGACCGGGTACGCGAGCGCAACGGCGTGATCGCGGACGGCTCGCCGGGACTGTGGGAGTACGCCAGTGCCCTCATCGATGACGCGGTCGCCCGCGGATTCCTGCTGAACGGCAGTTAGGCTACGAGCATGAGCGAGCGCCAGCGAGCGAATCATGGGCATGGTGCGTTCGTGCCTCATGCGGCCGGTGAGCGAAGCGAGGCGGGGGCATGAGCGAGCGCCTCCGTGTGGTCATCGCCAAGCCTGGCCTGGACGGCCACGACCGTGGTGCCAAGGTCATCGCCCGCGCCCTGCGCGACGCCGGCATGGAGGTGATCTACACCGGACTGCACCAGACACCTGAGCAGATCGTGGAGACCGTCCTGCAGGAGGACGCCGACGCGGTCGGCCTGTCGGTGCTGTCCGGCGCCCACATGACGCTGTTCGCCAGGCTGATCGAGCTGCTCGGGGAGCGGGACGCCACCGATGTGGTCGTGTTCGGCGGCGGCATCATCCCGGACGCCGACATCCCGCGACTGGAGGAGTTGGGCGTGGCCAGGATCTTCACCCCGGGAACCACCACCCAGCAGGTGGTCGAGTGGGTACGCGAGCACGTACCGGCCCACGCGGCCTGATGCCGGACTGCCGTTTTGTCGGTGCTTCCGGATAACGTCCACCCGTGCGGTGGACCGAGGAACAGGTTCTCGCCGCCGCCCCCGACGCGGCGGCGGTCAAGGCCGCCCGCGGGCTGACCTCGCCGGGTCGCTGGGACGAGGCCGGAGCGGCCGGTGCCGCCGCCCTGTGGGGTTCCTGCCGGGGCAGCGGCCGGGAGCCGTACCGGGCCGCCGTGGACCTGGCCGGGCCGGCGTACCGGTGTACCTGCCCGAGCCGCAAGGTCCCCTGCAAGCACGTGCTGGCGCTGCTGCTGCGCTGGGCCACCGGCGACGTCACCGACCGGCCGGTGCCGGGCTGGGTGGGCGAGTGGCTGTCGACCCGCGCCGACAGGGCCGAGGTCGCCCAGGCCAGGGCCGCGGCGCGGGAGGCCCGGCAGTCCGCCGGGGAGAGCTCGCCGGCGCGGGCGGCCGCGTCCGGGAAGCGCGCCGAGCGGCGGGCCGAGCGCGTCGCGACCGGCGTGACCGAGCTGGAACGCTGGCTCGCCGACCAGGTCAGGCACGGGCTGGCGAACACCGCGCCGGACGAGTGGGCCGCTGTCGCCGCGCGGATGGTGGACGCGCAGGCCCCCGGCCTGGCCAGGCTGGTGCGGCGGGCGGCCGAGCTGCGGCTGGGCGAGGACTTCTCCGACCGGCTGGTGGCCGAGCTGGCCCGGCTGCGGCTGCTGCTGGCCGCCTACCACCGGCTCGACGCGCTGCCCGAGCCGCTGGCCGGCACCGTCCGGGTCCGGGTCGGCTTCCCGGTGGACCGGGCCGAGCTGCTGGCCGGACCCACCGTCCGGGACCGCTGGTGGGTGCTGGGCGGCCGCGACGAGGCGGAGGACGCGCTGTCGGTGCGGCGGGTGTGGCTGGCCGGCGCGGACACCGGCCGGGTGGCGCTGCTGCTGTCGTACGCGGCGGCGGGCCAGGCCCACGACGTGGCCTACCCCGCCGGTACCCGGCTCGAGGCCGACCTGGCGTACTTCCCCGGCGCGGTGCCGCTGCGCGCCCTGGTCGGCGCCGAACACGCCCCGCCGGCCGCGGTCGCCGGGGAACCGCCGGCCGAGCCGCTCGGCGCGGTGCTGGACGGGTACGCGCGGGCGCTCGCCGCCGACCCGTGGCTGGAGGAATGGCCGGTGGTGCTGGCCGGCGCGGTACCGGCGGCCGGCGGCGACCACGCGGTGCTGGTGGACGGGCAGGAGGTACCGGTACGGGCCGGCGGCGCCGCCTGGTGGCGGCTGGTGGCCGTGTCCGGTGGGCGGCCGGTGACGCTGGCCGGGGAGTGGGACGGCGGCGCGCTGCGCCCGCTCACCGCCTGGGCCGGCGGGCGGGCGGTGCCGCTGTGAGCGCGCGCGGCGACTGGACGGAGCTGGTGGGTGCGGTGCTGGTCGGCACCGACCGGCGGCCGGTGCGGACCGGCGGCGACGACCTGCTGGCCGAGGCCGCCGAGGCGGCGCTGGAGCGGTACGCCGGCTGGCTGCCTCCGCCGGCCGGCGGCCAGCCGCCGGACCCGGCACCGGAGGACCCGCGGCCGCGCGTCCCGGACGCCGCCGGCCGCCGGCTGCGCCGGATGCTCGCCGGCGAGCACGACGAGCTGCTGCCGGAGTGGCTGGCGGTGGCGCGCGGTACCGGCCGGCGCGCCCCCGAGGAGGACCTGCCGGACCTGCTCGACCACGGCCGCGCCCACCCCACCCGGCGTACCGCCGTGGCCGAGCTGGCCGGGCCGCGTGGCCGGTGGCTGGCCGGCCTCAACCCGCGCTGGCGGTACGCCGCCGAGGTGGCCGACCCCGACGGCGACGAGCCGGTCGAGGAGAGCTGGCGGCTCGGCAGCCGTACCCAGCGGGCGGCCCTGCTCGTGGCGCTGCGCGGCCGCGATCCGGCGGCCGCCCGCGACCTGCTGGCCAGCACCTGGAGCACCGAGACCGCTGAGGACAGGGCCGCGTTCCTGCAAGCGCTCGCCACCGGCCTGTCCGCGGCGGACGAGGAGTTCTGCGAGGCCGCGCTGGACGACCGCGGCCGCCAGGTCCGCGAGGTCGCCGCCGACCTGCTGGCCAGGCTGCCCGACTCGGCGCTGGCCGGCCGGATGGCCGAGCGCGCGCAGGCCCGGGTGCGTCGCGACGGCCGCCGCCTCGCGGTCATCCTGCCCACCGAGTGCGACGAGGCGATGCGGCGCGACGGCGTGCTGCCCAATCCGCGCATCGGCACCGGCGAGCGGGCCTGGTGGCTGGAGCAGATCGTGGCGGCCACCCCGCTCGACCGGTGGCCGGCCGCGCTCGGCCAGCCGCTGGAGCGGCTGGTCACCCTGCGCGCCCCCGACGACCTGCACGAGGTGGTACGCCGGGGCTGGGTACGGGCCGCGGTCCGGCAGGGCCGGGTGGACTGGGCGTACGCGCTGCTCGGCGTCCGACCCGAGCCGGACCTGCTGGCCGTGCTGCCGCACGACGAGTGCTGCTCCTACGTCGCCGGGCAGCTCGACCGGCACGGCTTCACGAGCGACAACATGGCCCTGCTGCCGCGCTGCCCGGACCGCTGGACCACCGGGCTGGGCAGGGCGTTCCTCGCCGCCGTCGAGCGCGACGTGACCAGGGCCGCCGACCGGCCGTTCTGGCTCGGCCACGTGGTGGCGGGGGCACGGCTGGCGCTGCCGCTGGAGCTGGCCGCCGACGCCGAGCGGCTCGCCCACGCCGTACCCGGTGGCACGCCGGCCGCCGCGGCCTGCGCCGAACTCGCCGAGGTGGTCGAGTTCCGCGCCCAGATGCATCAGGAACTGGAAGAACGTCAGGAGACCCGATGAACACCGACGCCCTCCTGCCCGGCACGCTGCGCCCGCACGCCGAGCAGGAGTACGCGACCGAGCTGGCCGCGCTGGCCGCCACCGACCCGCGTCCCCGGCCGCCGGGCTGGCGGCTGTCGCCGTGGGCGGTCACCACGTACATCCTGGGCGGAGCGCTGCCGGACGGCACCCCGATCGCCCCCAAGTACGTGGGCGACCGCCGGCTCGTCGAGGTCGCCGTCGCCACCCTCGCCACCGACCGCGCGCTGCTGCTGCTCGGCGTGCCCGGCACCGCGAAGTCGTGGCTGTCCGAGCACCTGGCCGCCGCGATCTCCGGCGACTCCACGCTGCTCGTGCAGGGCACGGCGGGTACCCCGGAGGAGGCCATCCGGTACGGCTGGAACTACGCGAGGCTGCTCGCCGACGGCCCGTCCCGGCACGCGCTGGTCCCCAGCCCGATCATGCGGGCCATGTCCACCGGCGCGCTGGCCAGGGTCGAGGAGCTGACCCGGATCCCGTCCGACGTGCAGGACGCGCTGATCACCGTGCTGTCCGAGAAGGCGCTGCCCGTGCCGGAGCTGGGCGAGGAGGTCGCCGCGGTCCGCGGCTTCAACGTCATCGCCACCGCCAACGACCGCGACCGGGGCGTCAACGAGCTGTCCTCGGCGCTGCGCCGCCGGTTCAACACCGTGGTGCTGCCGGTTCCGGAGACCGCCGAGCAGGAGGTCGCGATCGTCACCCGGCGGGTCGCCCAGCTCGCCAGCTCCCTGGAGCTGCCGGAGCTGCCGAGCGCACTGGAGGAGATCCGCCGGGTGGTGACCGTGTTCCGCGAGCTGCGGGCCGGCCTCACCGAGGACGGGCGTACCAAGCTGAAGACCCCGTCCGGCACGCTGTCCACCGCCGAGGCCATCTCGGTGGTCACCCAGGGGATGGCGCTGGCCGCGCACTTCGGCGACGGCGTCGTCCGGCCCGCCGACGTGGCGCCCGGCATCGTCGCCGCCGTCGTCCGCGACCCGGTGAGCGACCGGCTGGCCTGGCAGGAGTACCTGGAGGCGGTGGTCAGGGAGCGCGACGCCTGGGCGGACTTCTACCGCGGCTGCCGGGACCTGGTGTGAGGCCGGTTTGACAACGTACTACCTCGGCATACGCCACCACGGGCCGGGTTCGGCCCGTGCGGTGGCCTCGGCGCTGGACCGGCTGCGGCCGGAGTGCGTGCTGATCGAGGGGCCGCCGGAGGCGGACGCGGTCGCCGGGCTGGCCGCCGCCGAGGGGATGGCGCCGCCGGTGGCGCTGCTCGCCTACGCCACCGACGACCCGTCGCGGGCCGCGTTCTGGCCGTTCGCGGAGTTCTCGCCGGAGTGGCAGGCGCTGCGCTGGGCGCTCGCCGCCGGCGTGCCGGTGCGCTTCTGCGACCTGCGGGCTGCGGTGCAGTTCGCGCCCGTGCTCGAACCGGACCCGGACGGGCCGGAGGACCTCGAGCGGGCGGCCGAGGCGGTCCGCTTCGACCCGCTCACCGAGCTGGCGCGGGCGGCCGGGTACGACGACACCGAGCGCTGGTGGGAGGACATGGTCGAGCACCGGCTGCACGGGCCGGGGCCGTTCGAGGAGGTCGGCGAGGCGATGGCGGCGCTGCGCGAGCAGGCGCCGCCGCTGCCGGCCGCCGCCCAGCGCCGCGAGGACCAGCGGGAGGCGGCCATGCGGACCGCGCTCCGCCGGGCCACCCGGGAGTACGGCTCGGTCGCCGTGGTGTGCGGGGCCTGGCACGTCCCCGCGCTCGCCACCCTGCCACCGGCCAGCCACGACAGCGCGCTGCTCAGGGGCCTGCCGCGGACCAAGGTGACCTGCACGTGGGTGCCGTGGACGCACGGCAGGCTGGCCGCCCGCAGCGGGTACGGCGCCGGGATCACCTCGCCGGGCTGGTACCACCACCTGTTCACCACCCACGACCACGTGGTGGAGCGGTGGCTGGTCAAGGTCGCGCGGCTGCTGCGGGCCGAGGACCTGCCGGTGTCGTCCGCGCACGTCATCGAGGCCACCCGGCTCGCCGAGACGCTCGCCGCGCTGCGCGGCCGGCCGCTCGCCGGGCTCACCGAGCTGACCGAGGCGGTGCGGGCCGTGTACACCGGCGGGGCCGACGCGCCGCTCGCGCTGGTCAGGGAGCGGCTGGTGGTGGGCGACCTGCTCGGCACCGTGCCGGCGGACGCGCCCACCGTGCCGCTCCAGGCGGACCTGGACCGGCTGTGCGGCCGGCTCCGGCTCAAGCCCGAGGTGGAGGCGCGGGAGTACGACCTCGACCTGCGTACCGATCTCGGCGGTGGGCGGAGCAGGCTGCTGCACCGGCTGCGGCTGCTCGACATCGACTGGGGCGAGTACCTGGGTGGCCGGTCCGGGGCGAAGGGCACCTTCCACGAGCGGTGGCGGCTGGACTGGCGCCCGGATCTGGCCGTACGGGTGGTCGAGGCCAGCGTGTGGGGGCCGACCGTCGCCGACGCCGCCGCGACCCGGGTACGCGAGGTCGCCGCGCGGGCCGAGACGCTCGCCGACCTCACCGCGCTGGTCGAGCGGACGCTGTGGGCCGACCTGCCGTCGGCACTGGCCACCGTGATGACCGCGCTGCAGGCGGCCGCCGCGGTGGACAGCGACGTGGCCGACCTGCTGGCCGCGCTGCCGCCGCTGGCCAGGGCTGGCCGGTACGGCGACGTCCGCGGTACCGACGCGGAACTGCTGGCCTCGCTGGTGGAGAGCCTGGTCGTGCGCGCCTGCGTCGGCCTGCCGGCCGCCTGCGCGCACCTGGACACCGAGGCGGCCACCCGGCTGCGGGGGCTGCTGGCGGAGGCGCACGCCGCCGTCCTGCTGGTCGACCTGCCCGAACTGCGGGACCGCTGGCTGGACACGCTGAGCCGGATCGCCGGCCGGGACAGCCTGCACGGCCTGCTGGACGGCTGGCTGACCCGGCTGCTGCGGGACACCGGCCGGTGGGACGCGGCCGAGGCGGAACGGCGGATGGGGCTGGCGCTCAGCGTCGGCGTGCCGCCGGACCGGGCGGCGTCGTGGATCGAGGGGTTCCTGCGGCAGGGCGGCGGGCAGGGCAGCGCGCTGCTGCTCCTGCACGACCCCGTGCTGCTCGGCCTGGTGGACCGCTGGATCTCGGGCGTGCCGGCGGACACCTTCCCTGACGTGCTGCCGCTGCTGCGGCGGACGTTCGGCGGGTTCCCCGACCCGGAGCGGCGCGAGCTGGGCCGGCGGCTGCGCGACCCGCGGGCGGCGGCGCGGCCGGTCGACGTCGCGCTCGACCCGCGCAGGGCCGCGCTGGTACGGCCGGTGGTCGCGCTGGTGAGGGGGGTGCCGTGAGTACGGGGGAGGAGCGGCTCCGGCGGTGGCGGCTGGTACTCGGCGGAGTGTCCGAAGCGGACGGTGCTGGGCTGCCCGGCCTCGGCGGCGGCCCGTCGGCCGAGGACGACCGGCGGATCGACGAGGCCCTCGGCGCGCTGTACGACAGCCCGACCGGCGGCGACGGCGGCGCGGACGTGGCCCGCCGCCGCGCCGGCGGCCTCGGCGCGTCCTCGCCCCGGCTGGCCCGCTGGCTGGGCGACATCCGCACGTACTTCCCCAGCAGCGTCGTCCAGGTGATGCAGCGGGACGCGGTGGAGCGGCTCAACCTGACCCGGCTGCTGCTCGAACCCGAACTGCTCGAGGCCATCGAGCCGGACGTGCACCTGGTCGGCACGCTCCTGGCGCTGCACCACGCGATGCCGGAGCAGACGGTGCAGACCGCCCGCCAGGTCGTCGCCACCGTGGTCGAGGAACTCCGCCGCAAGTTCACCGAGCGGCTGCGCTCCGCCGTCGCGGGCGCGCTGGACCGGTCCGCCCGCACCCACCGGCCACGCCACGCCGACATCGACTGGCCGGCCACCATCCACGCCAACCTGCGCCACTACCAGCCGGAGTACCGCACGGTCATCCCGGAACGGCTGGTCGGCTACGGCCGCCGCCAGCAGGGCGTGCGGCGCCACGTCATCCTCGCCGTCGACCAGTCCGCCTCGATGGCCTCCTCCGTCGTCTACGCCAGCGTGTACGCGGCCGCCCTCGCCTCGATCCGCTCCCTGCGCACCTCGCTCGTCGTCTTCGACACCGCCGTCGTCGACCTCACCGACCAGCTCGCCGACCCGGTGGAGGTGCTGTTCGGCACCCAGCTCGGCGGCGGTACCGACATCAACCGCGCTCTCGGCTACTGCCAGCGCCTGGTCGACCGCCCCACCGACACGATCCTGGTCCTCGTCTCCGACCTGTACGAGGGCGGCGACCAGGCCGGCATGCTGCGCAGAGCCGCCGCCCTCGCCCACTCCGGCGTCCAGGTGATCACCCTGCTCGCCCTCTCCGACGAGGGCCGCCCCAGCTACGACTCCGCCACCGCCGCCGCCCTGGCCACCCTCGACATCCCGGCCTTCGCCTGCACTCCCGACCGCTTCCCCGACCTGATGGCCGCCGCCCTGGAGCGTCGCGACCTGCGCCTCTGGCACTCCGAATGATGCCGAAAATGTGTCACGTTAATCCCTTTCGTCACACATGAGTCCGTGTCAGGATGATCTTCGTGAGCTCACACCAACCACAGGAACCCCGGCCGAAGGAGGGCCGTAAGACGACGAAGATCAGCGTGACCATGCCGAACGACGTGGTTGACGAGGTGAGAAAGCGGGCGCAGGGCAACGTCTCCCGCTGGATCACCGAGGCCGTCGAGCGCGAGATCGAGGCCGAGATCCGGCATGAGCGCCTCCACGAAATGATCGAGGAGTACAAGAAGGAGCACGGGCCCTTCACCGAGGAGGAGATGGAGCAGGCAAAGTCCGAATGGCCCGACGCGAAGGAATTCCCGTGGCCAGACGAGTGAGGCAGGCTCGTCGCGCTCTGGGCGGGACGATCGTCCTCGACAGCCAGGGACTGTTCAAGGCGGCCACCAGTCGGGACCTGATGCGCCGGCTGGCCGCCGCCGAGACGCGTCGTGCCCTCATCGTGGTGAGCGCCGCGGTGCTGGCGGAGGTCCTTTCCGGGCATCCGCGTGACGCGGCGGTGCACCGGGTCCTGTCCAGGTTCGCCGTCGTCCCGGTGAGCGAGCAACTGGGCATCCAGGCCGGCCGGTTGCGGGGGGCAGCC
>JBJMIH010000042.1:0-5950 GCA_045806985.1 Mycobacteriales bacterium
AGATCGATTGCGGAGAAGTTGTCTCCATTACCAGAGAACGGCTTGACGGTGTGGGCAACACGCGCGTGTAATTTCACGCGTGTCATTCCCTACGGGGGGACCGGCACGCTGGCGGCGCTTGTACGACCCACAAGGTGCCGCCTGGGGGGACGGGCGCCACAGCAGAGGGGGCGGCGTCCGGGTCGAGCAAAGCTGGGAGGCACCATCATGGCCAAGGCGAACCTGATCGCCGACCTCCTGCTCGGCGACATCGCCGAGTGGCAGGACCGGGCGCTGTGCGCGCAGACCGATCCGGAGGCGTTCTTCCCGGAAAAGGGTGGATCGACCCGGGAGGCCAAGCGGATCTGCCTGTCGTGCGACGTGCGTTCCGAGTGCTTGGAGTACGCGCTCGCTCACGATGAGCGATTCGGCATCTGGGGTGGACTGTCCGAGCGGGAACGCCGCCGGATCAAGCGCCAGGCGTCGTAACGGTTGTCGTCCGGAATGGCCGTCACCGTCGGTGACGGCCATTCCGTTTGAGGTGGGGGAGAAGCCCGCACCGTGATACGTTGCCGCCGCACCGCCCACCCACACCCACGAGACGCGCAGACCCTACAGAGCCTCCCATGACGACCCCACCGGAGCGCCCTCCGGGCACGCAGGAACCCGACGAAGAGAGTTGGGTCGCCCAGCTCACGGCCACCGAACCAGCCGTGGAGCGGGAAGGCGACTGGGACGAGGTCTTCGCGGCGGAGCAGGCAGCGGCCGACGCCGCCCTCGCCACCGAGGTGGCGCGACAGTCCGTGACCGTGGTCCTGGTCAGCCACGACGGCGCGCGCTGGCTGCCCGGCACCCTCGCCGGCCTCGCCGCGCAGACCCACCGCCCGGACCGGATCGTGGCCGTGGACACCGGCAGCACCGACGGCAGCGTCCGGCTGCTCACCGAGGCGCTCGGCGAGCACTCCGTCTTCACCGCCGACCGCACCACCGGCTTCGGCGCGGCCGTCCAGCGCGCGCTCACCCTCGCCGGCGGCCACGCCACCGGATGGATCTGGATCCTGCACGACGACTGTGCGCCCGACCCGGACGCGCTCGAGCAGCTGCTGCGCGCCGCCGTGAGCAAGCCGGGCGCGCGGGTGCTCGGTCCCAAGGCCGTGGACTTCGACGAGCCGCGCCGGCTGGTCGAGGTCGGGCTCACCACCGACCCGGTCGGTCGCCGCGTCACCGGGCTGGAGGACGTCGAGTACGACCAGGGCCAGCACGATCGGCTGCGCGAGGTGCTCGCGGTCGGCTCGGCCGGCATGTTGGTGGACCGGTCCGCCTGGGACGAGCTGGGCGGCTTCGACCGCCGGCTGAAGATGCTCCGCGACGACCTCGACTTCGGCTGGCGGGCCAACCGCGCCGGCCACACCGTCCTGGTGGTGCCGGCGGCCCGGGTACGGCACGCCAGGGCGGCCAGCACCGGCCAGCGTGCCCTCGACATCACCCGCGCCCCGACCTCGGCGGTCGGGCGCCGGCACGGCCTGTTCGTGGTGCTCGCCAACGGCTCCCGCTCCAGCGCCCTGCTCGGCGTGCCCCGGCTCACCGTGGTCTGCCTGGCCAGGGCCGGCGTCCAGCTGCTCGGCCGGCGGTTCCGCCGGGCCAGCAGCGAGGTCGCCGCCGTCGGCTGGCTGTGGGCGCACCTGCCGCAGCTCGCGCTGGCCCGCCGCCGCCGCGCCCGTACCGCCACCCTGCCCCCCGGCGAGGTCGAGCACCTGCTGCTGGGCCGCGCCCAGCTCTCCCGCACGCTGCTGTCCCGGCTCCGCGACCTGCTGCGCGGCACCAGCTCGGTCGAGCGCGATCACGCGGCCGAGATCGACGTCTCCGAGGAGCCGCGGCCGACCCCCGGCGCTCGGCTGGCCCGGCTGCTGGCCAGCCCTGGCAGCTGGCTCGGCTCGGCGCTCGCCGTGGTCAGCCTGGCCGTCCAGTGGGACCGGGTGGCCTGGGGATCCGGCCTGGTCTACGGCGGCCGGCTGCTGCCCGCCGGTGGCGCCTCCGACCTGTGGGCCGGCTTCGGGCACACCGGCGCGCCCGCGTACGGCGTCCTCGCCCTGCCCGCCACGCTGCTGGCCGGCAAGGCCTGGGTGGTGGTGCGGCTGCTGCTGCTCGGCGCGCTGCCGGCCGCCGGCGTGATGGCGTACCGGGCCGCCGGCGCGCTCACCGACAGCCTGCCGCGGCGGCTGTGGGCCGGCGCGGCGTACGCGCTGCTCCCGGTCGGCATCGGCGCGGTCTGCACCGGCCGCCTCGACACGCTGGTCACGCTGGTGCTGCTGCCGCCGCTGGTGGCGGCGGCCGTGCAGGTCGTGGTGTACGGGCCGGGCGTGGTCGGCTGGCGGCCCGCCGCCAGGGCCGGCCTGCTGCTCGCCGTCGCGGCCGCGTTCGCCCCGCTGACCTGGGTACTCGCCGCGATCCTGCTGGCCGGCGCGGCGATCACGGTGGCCCGCGGGTACTCCGCGCCCCGGCTGCTGCGCCGGCTCGGCGCGGTGCTGGTGGTGCTCGGCATCCCGGTCCTGCTGCTCGCGCCGTGGCTGCCGGCGCTGGCGCGGACGCACTGGTTGCTGGTGGACGGGATCGGGCTGCCGCAGCACGAGTCCCGGGTGCACGGCTGGCAGCTGCTGTTCCTGTCACCCGGCGGCCCCGGCGTCCCGGCGCTCGGCGTGGCCGCCGCGGTGGTGCTGTTCGCGTTCATCGGGCTGTGGCTGCGGGTGCGCGGCGCCGCGGTCGTCTGGTGGCTGGTGGCGGTGATCGGCCTGGCCGCCGCCATGCTGGTCAGCCGGCTGCACCTGCCCGCCGTACCCGGCCACGCGCCGAGCGTCGCCTGGCCCGGCGTGCCGCTGGTGCTGGCCGGGCTGGCCCTGATCGCCGCCGCGCTCGCCACCCACGACTCGCTCACCGCGCAGCTCCAGCAGACCTCGTTCGGCTGGCGGCAGCCGGCCAGCGCGCTGCTCACCGTGCTGGTCGCGCTCGCGCCGCTCGCGCTGGCCTGGGAGTGGGGCAGCCGCGGCGACGCCAGCCCGCTGCACCGCCGGGAGGTGCCGTCGATCAGCGGGCTGGTCGGGCACGCGCTCGGCGGCAGGTCCGTGCTGTACCTGGACGGCGACCCCGGCGAGGTGCGCTGGACCCTCGCCGGCCCGGACGGGGCCCGGCTCGGCGACGAGTACCCGCCCGCCGACCCCGGTATCGAGCAGGCCGTCCGCGAGCTGGCCGTGCCGCGCGGCGTGGACCCGACGCCGACGCTGGCCCGGTACCGCGTCCGGTACGTGGTGGTCCGCCCGCCCGCCGACCCCGCGCTGGCCAGGGCGCTCATCGGGCACGACGGGCTGGCCGCGCAGAACCGCGACGACCAGACGCTGATCTGGCAGGTGGTGGCCCAGCCGAGCGGCCCGCCACTCACCCCGGCGGGTGGCCGGCCCGGCCCCGCCGGCCTGCTGTGGCTGGTGCAGGCGCTGGCGTTCGGCGCGGTCGTCGCCGTGCTGCTGCCCCGGCCGCACCGGAGGAGGCGGCAGGTGTGAGTGGCGACGACGAGGACCGCGAGTACCGGGAGGAACTGACCGTCCACTGGCGGGTGAACGCCGAGGACCTGCCCGCCGAGGACGGGTACGAGGACGGGTACGCCGACGGACCCGAGCCGGTCGGGGACGACGCCGACGACGGTCTCGGCATCTTCGACCTCGACGAGCCGTCACCGGTCGAGGAGGAGCCGGCGGACGCCCCCGGCACCGACCTGGTGCTGGTCCCGCGGGACGAGCAGCCGCCGATCGAGGTGTACGAGAAGTCGCGCCGGCACCTGCGCCCCCGGCTGCGCCGGCCGAGCCGGCACGCGATGGTGCCGCTCGGCCTGGTCGTGCTGCTGGCGCTGGGTGTGGGCGCGGCCGAGTGGCTGCCCGGCGGCGAGCGGGAGGCGGCCGCCCGGAACGTCGACGTGGCGAGCGTGCAGCGCTGGTGCCCGCCGGCCCCGCCCGGCAGCGCGCTGGTCGCGGCGTCGCTGCCGAGCGGGCGCAGCACCGGGAAGCCGGTGCTGGCCGCCGGCCCGATCGCCGGCCTGCCGATCCTGCCGCTCGCCGTGGACGCGAGCACGCTGGTCAACACCCCGGTACCGGACGCGCACCCGCTGGTCAGGGCATCCGGGCCGCTGGCCGCCGGCTTCCAGGCCACCGAGGTGTCCCGCACCGGCGGCCTCGCCGTCACCGCCTGCGGCACCCCGGACACCGAGGCGTACTACCTGGGCGGGCGGGCGTTCGGCGACGGCGCCGTCACCGTGCAGATCGCCAACGTCGACTCCAGCAGCGCCGAGTTCGAGCTGGCGTTCTGGGGCGGCCGCGGCGCGATCGGCGTGCCCGGGTACAGCGATGTGGTGATGGACCCGCACACCACCCGCACGGTCGCGCTGAAGGGCCTGCCGGCCGGCGCCGACCTGCTCGGCCTGCGGGTGCGGGCGCTGACCGGGCGGGTGGCCAGCGCCGTGTACACCAGCCAGCCCACCCATGGCGAGGAGTGGCTGCCGCGGATCGCCAGGCTGGGCAACGACCTGCTGCTGCCCGGGTACGCGGCCGGCACGCCGGGCCGGTCCGTGCTGCTGCTCAACCCCGGTGACGCCCCGGTGACGGTGGCCGTCACCGGCGTCAGCACCGGCGGCGAGGACCCGGTCGCCGGCCTGCAGAACCTCTCCGTGCCGGCGAACAGCACCCGGCAGGTCGACCTGTCCGGGATGCCGGCCGACGCGTCCGCGGTACGGCTGCACGCCTCCGCCCCGGTCGCCGCCGCCGCGCTCGCCGACGCCGGCCGCGACTTCGCGCTGACCGGGCCGGCGGACCGGCTCACCGGCCCCGGCGTGGTCGGCCCGGCGACCACGGCGAACGGAGCGGCGGTCAGGCTGGTGCTGATGGCGCGCGGCGGCGAGGCGTGGGTGCGGATCCGCCCGCTGGCCGTGGCCGGTCGTCCCGCCCCGGCTCCGGTCGAGACCCGCGTCCCGGCGGACGGGGCCACCGTGGTCGACCCGGCCAGGGTGCTGGGGATCGCGCCCGGCGGCCCGGTGCCGTGCGCGGTGGAACCGGTGTCCGGCAAGGGCCGGGTGTACGCGGCCGTCGTCTTCGTCGAGGGCAACGGCGCGGCGCTGGCCGCCCTGCCGGTCACCGCCGCCGAGCTGCGGGTCGCCGCCCGCCCGGTGCGCCGCGACCCGGCCGCCTCGCTCCCGTACTGACCCCTGCCGCGGACCGCCGGGTGGCCGGCCGGCGCGGCGGCCCGGCTACTCGACCGGCGGGTCGATCTCGTCGGGGTCCTTGTTGAGCAGGTGCGCCACCTGCTCGACCACCACGTCCCTGACCAGCGTGGCCAGGTCGGAGCGGTCGATGGCGCGGGCCTCCAGCGGGCGGCGGTAGAGCACGATCCGCGGCCGGGTCTGCCGGCCCAGCCCGTCACTGCCGGTAGTGATCAACCGGGCCAGCGGGACGCTGCCGTCCTCCAGCACGTCCGTGTCGAAGGCGGGCAGCTCGGGCGGTACGTCCTCGACCGCGAACTCCACGCCCTCCAGCTCCCGGTCCCAGCGTTCCTCCAGCTCCTCCACCGCGTCGAGTACCAGGTCGTCGAACTGCTCGGCCCGGGACCTGGCCAGCGGCACGTGCGGCGGTACCAGCCGGCCCCTCATGCCACGTCCGCGCCGGTCACGGCGTCCCTGTGCGGTGCGCATGACGCCACCCTAGGACCTCCGGCGGGCGATGCGACATGGAAAGAGGACGCGACACGACCAATCCGTGCGGTCCGGATCATTGTCTCCAGGCCAGGAGGCGGACTACCGTCGCACGCCGTGAGGTCTCATCGGCGCTGCTCCAAGACCGGCTGCGGCCGGCCGGCAGTGGCGACACTCACCTACGTGTACGCGGACTCCACGGCGGTGGTCGGCCCCCTCGCGACCTACGTCGAGCCGCACGCGTAC
>JBJMIH010000043.1:0-33185 GCA_045806985.1 Mycobacteriales bacterium
CGCCGGCCACCACCGGCCCGGCGGCGCCGCCGCCCGCACCGCCGCCGGCGGCTCCCGCGGCCCCGCACGACGACAGCTTCCAGGTCCTGACGAGCGGCAGGTGCGGCGAGGCGGACTTCGTGGACTACGGACCCGGCGCGGCCGGCGGCGGCAACAACGACGACTACATCGAGGTCCACGACCGCTGCGCCGACGGGCACGGCGTGGAGGCGTGGGCCTGGCTGGACGGCCAGTCCCTCGGCGCCAGGTACGACGGCAACGGCCAGTCGGGCGCCGCCGTGATCTGGGACCCGTTCCCCTCCGGAAACGTCAAGCCCGGCCAGGTCATCAAGCTCAAGGTCTGCCTGGTCGACGGCGCCAGCGACACGACCCCGTCATCCTGCGTCACCACCACCCACCAGAGCGTCGACGGCTAAGCCCTGTCTCAAAATCGGCTTCCCCCTGTATGCCCTTGCCGGATTTCGGACCCCTGCGGCCACGATCAAGGAGTTGTGGCCGCATTTTCATGTGACAACGCGGCCACAACTCCTTGATCGTGGCGAGACGGGCGGCGGGTTGGCGGATTTCGGACCCGGCGACCGTGGCCGGCTCAGCCGCGCAGGAGCTGCTCCACGTTGTCCACGCCGCGGGTGAGTCGCGCCCGCTCGAGCGTGCGGGCGAGCGGCGGCAGCGGCAGCACCAGCACGGGGCAGCCGGCGTGGGCCACGCAGTACCGGCTGACCGACCGGTGCCACCAGCGCCTGATGCCGTGGCGCTGGCTGGTACCCAGGATGAGCAGGTCGCCTGGCTCGTCGGCGAAGCCGGCGAGCGCGGTGGCCGGCTCGCCGGCGATGACGGTGAGCACGTTCTGGAGGTCGGCGGGCAGCCCGCCCAGCGCCGCGTCGAAGGTGGCCCGCAGCAGGTCCTGGCCGGCGGCCATGGCCACCTCGTGGTGGCGCGGGTCGGGGAGGTCCATGTCGTACCGGCGTCGTGGCGAGACGACGGTCACGGCGTGCAGCGCGGTGCCGGCACGCCGCGCCTCCAGCGCCGCCCGCCGGAGCGCGCCCATGCACGCCAGCGAGCCGTCCAGCCCGACGATGACGCGGTGGGTGTCGCTGGTGGCCCGGTCGGGGCTCCTGCCGTCGCTCATGATCGCTCCCTCCGGGGCCGGCTCAGCCCGGCAGCGGTTCGTGACCGCCCTGGTCGAGGCGGAAGGGCGGGTAGCGGTCGGTCATCAGGCTGGCGTAGACGGCGACCCGCAGTGTCCACCGGTTCAGGCCGATCACCAGCGGGAAGATGTCGCGGGGGTACTCGGCGCGGAACAGCAGCACCACCCCGGCGACGACGGTGAGGATGCCCACCAGGGCGAAGTGCCAGCCCCAGCCGCCCGAGATCAGCGCGATGACGAGGTACTGCGGCAGGGCCAGCAGCCACCACTTGACCAGTACCAGCCCGCGGGAGAGCCGCTCCGGGTAGGCGACGTCGAGGCGGGCCGGGTAGTCCGGGACGTCGGCGAGCGTGAACGGCGGGTACCGGTCGGTGCTCAGCGCGCCGTAGGTGTAGCACTGCACCCGCCAGAACCAGCGCAGCACCCCGACGTTGAAGGTGAAGATCCCGCGCGGGTAGCGGCCGGTGAACAGGATCGCGAAGCCGGCCACGACCGTCAGCACCAGGTAGGCGACGAACAGGAAGAACAGGATGAGGTAGTGCGGGATGGCGAGGAACCACTTGACCAGCCACAGCCAGCGCGAGAGCGGCTGGTTCAGGTCAGCCTCCAGCCTGAGCGGGTGGCCGGGCCGGCCGGGCCGCGCCTCGACGGTCGCGTTCGCGGTCATCTGGCGTCCTCCTCACCAAGGCCGGACACCCCCCGGCGGCCGGTACGTCCAGCGTGCGCCCGGGCAGGGCCGACCGGCAGAGCCCTTGGTCCCGGCCGGCGACCCCGCCAGCCGGCGGAGAGGGACTTTCGGCGGTACCGGCGGCCCGGCGGTCGTCCGTACCGTCATACGGTCAGCGACTGCCGCGACTTTGCGAGGACCGCCATGGCCGCCTCCCCGACCGACCGGCCGACGACCGCCGAACTGACGATGGCGGTCAGCACGGCGGTACGCGCGCCGTCGATCCACAACACCCAGCCGTGGCGGTGGACGCTGCTGCCCGACGGGCTGGAACTGCGGGCCGACAGGTCCCGCCAGCTCCAGGTGCTCGACCTGGACGCGCACGCGCTGACGATCAGCTGCGGCGCCGCGCTGTGGCTGGCCAGGCTGGCGCTGCGCGCGCAGGGCTGGCGGGAGGCCGTCGAGTACCTGCCGGAACCGCGGGAACAGGACCTGCTGGCGCGGGTACGGGTGACCCGCAGGGAGAAGCCGCCGCCGGGGGTGGACACCCGGCTGGCCGCCGCCCGGAACCGGTACACCGAGCGCCGGCAGTTCGCGCCCGGCGCCGTCCCCGACCGGATGGTCGACCCGCTCCGCGGGGCCGCCCTGGACGCCGGCGGCGACGCCGCGGTGTGCCTGCACGTGCCGCGCAGCCCGGACGAGCTGCGCAACCTCGCCGAGGTGGTGTGGCGGGCCGACGCCGACGAGTCCGTCGACCCCGGCTACCAGGAGGAACTGGCCGGCTGGCTGCGCCCGGACGGCGCGGCCCGGGACGGCATCCCGCCGGCGGCCGTACCGCGCGCCACCGTCGGCGAGCCACGGTACGGCGACTTCCCGGTACGCGACTTCGCGCCGGGAGCGGACGGCCAGCGCCAGGTCGCCGGCCGGGTGCTGGAGCGGCCGCTGATCGGGGTGCTGCTCACGCCCGGCGACGGCCGGCTGGACCGGCTGCGGGCGGGCGAGGCGCTGGCCGCGGTGCTGGTGGAGGCCGAGATGATCGGCCTGGCCGCCTCGCCGGTCAGCCAGCCGGTGGACTGGCCGGTGTGGCGGTACCGGCTGCGGCAGCTGATGGGCTGGTCGGACTGCCCGCAGATGATCCTGCGGCTCGGCTGGCGCCCGGAGGACCAGAACCGCGATCACCCGCTGACCGGCCGCCGCCCGGTCGGCGACATCCTCGACGACCCGCCCGGCCGCTGAGCCGGAGCAGCGGGGGAGTAAGGGCGAACAGCGCCGCGCCGAGGGCCGCGGTGGCGAGCATCGCGCCGCGCAGGCCGGTGTGGTCCGCCCAGAGCCCGACGTACGGCGGACCGAGGAGGAATCCCAGGTAGCTGACCACGGTGACGAGCGAGGTGGCGCGGCCCCGGTGCCGCTCGTCCACGCCGTGCGAGACGATCCGCATCAGCGTCGGGAACAGCACCGCGGTACCGGCGGCCGCGACGGCCAGGCCGGCCGCCGCGACGGCCAGGTCGGGGGCGGCGGCGAGGGTGGCCGCGCCCGCCGTGGCGGCGGCGCCGCCGGCGAGCAGCACCAGCCTCGCCCGCCGGTACGGGACCCGGCCGACCGAGAAGCGCGCCACCGCGACGACACCGGCGAACAGCGCCGGGGCGCCGGCTGCCACGCCGTTCCCGGCGTGCAGCACCTGGTGGACGAAGACCGCGCTCCAGCTCTGGTGCGCGTTCTCGCTGGCGAAGGCGAGAGCGCCCAGCACGCCGATGAGGACGAGCGGTACGGCCCACCGCCACCCGGGCCGCCACTCCTGCCACGCCTCCGGTGCGGGGCGGGCGGCACGGGCGGGCAGCGTGCGGGCCAGCCGGAGGCCGGCCAGCGCCGACGCCCCGGCGACGACGGCGAAGGGCGTGGCCACCGGCAGGGACGCCGCCGAGGAGAGCCCGGTGGCCAGGCTCGCGACGACGACGAAGGTCGAGAACATCCCGTGGGACCGCGTGATCACCGCCCCGCCGGCCGCCGCCTCGGCGTGGCCGGCGACGGAGTTGATCGCGACGTCCGCCGCGCCGCTGGCCGCGCCGACGACGGCCAGGCCCGCGCCCAGGGTGGCGAGATCGACCGCGGTCAGCGACATGACGGCGCCGGCGGCGCACATGCACGGCAGGACGGCGGCGGCCACCCGCAGGCCGAACCGGTCGATGGCGTGGCCGACCAGCAGCATCGCCGGCAGCGCGCCGGCGCCCACGCACAGCAGCGCGAGCCCGAGCTGCCCGTCGCCGAGGTCCGCCTGCCGCTGGATCCGCGGGATCGACGCGCCCCAGGCTCCCCAGAACGCGCCGAACACCGCGAACGCCAGGAACGCGTCCACCGAGATCCCGCGCGCCGCCCCGGTACCGGCCATACTTGTAACGGTACACAGGATCGATGTTTACCGGTACACACGAGGAGTGACGTGTCCGAGCGACCGAACAGGGTGACGCTGCGGCAGGTGGCGGCCCGGGCCGGCGTGTCGACCATGACCGCCTCGTACACCTACAACCAGCCGAAACGGGTGTCGGCGGAGGCGCGCGCCAGGGTGCTCGCGGCCGCCGCCGAGCTCGGGTACGCCGGGCCGGACCCGAGCGCCCGGTCGCTGCGTCGTGGCAGCAGCCGGACGGTGGGCGTCGTGCTCGGCGAAGCGCTCACGTACGCGTTCGAGGACCCGCAGGCGGCGTCGTTCCTGGCCGGCGTGGCCAGCGTGTGCGTCGCCGCCGGGTACGGGATGACGATCCTGCCGATCACCGGCGCGGCCGACGACGGGAAGCGGATCCACGAGACGCCGGCCGACGGGTTCATCGTCTGGACCACCTCCGACGACGACCCGGTGCTGGCCGCGGTCGCGGCGAGCCGGCGGCCGGCCGTCGTGCACGGCGGGCCGGCCCGGGACGGCCTGGCCCTGGTCGGGATCGACAACGCCGCCGCGGCCAGGGCGATCGGGGCCGTCGCGTACGCCGGCGCGCGGCGGCCGGCCGTGCTGAGCTTCCCACTCGGGCGCGACCGGGCCGCGCGCATCGTTCGCGGCCCGGCCACGACGGCCGGGAAGGTGCCGTTCCCGGTCACCCGCGACCGGCTCCGCGGCTACCGGGCCGCGGCGCGCGCCGCCGGCCACCCGTGGAGCGGGATCCCAGTCGCGGTGTGCCCGCGCAACAGCGCCGAGGACGCCGAGCGGGCCGCCGCCGCCCTCCTCGGCGGCGACCCGGAGCGGCGGCCGGACGCGATCGTGGCCATGAGCGACCAGCAGGCGGCCGGCGTCCTGCGCGCCGCCGCCACCCTCGGCATCCCGGTACCCGACCGGCTCGCCGTCACCGGCTGGGACGACGACCGGATCGCCACCGAACTGGGCCTGACCACCGTCGCCCAGTCCCTGCGCGACCAGGGCGCCACCTGCGCGGACATCGTCCTCGGCCGCCGCCCCGCGACCGGAGACCTCTCGGCCCCGTGGACGATCGTCCACCGGACCAGCACCAGCCGCCGTTAGGTCAGCGGGCCGCGTACTTCTCGATGTCGCCGAAGTCGAGCATCACGCACGGCTCGGAGCCGAGTACCTCGGCGTCGTGGCCGCGGGGGATCGCGTAGACGTCGCCGGGGCCGACCTCGTGCGCCTCGCCGCCGGCCATCATGATCCGCATCCGCCCGGAGACGCAGTACCCGAGGTGGGAGACCTCGCAGAGGTCCGTGCCGGCGATCGGCCTGACGTTGGTGGACCAGCGCCAGCCCGGCTCGAAGACGGCCTTGCCTACCGGCCGGCCGGCCATCATCACCACGTCGGCCTTGCCCTTGCCCTCGAACGGCCGGGTCTCGTCCGGCGAGGTGAAGTTCTTGACCTCCATGCCCATGATCGTCTCCCCTCCTGAGGCGAATGCCCCTCACGACGACTCACGGTAGTACCACCGTTGCGCATTGAACACATCCGTTCCGCCTGTCAATTGGTCACCAGCCGTCAACGGCGGACGGGGCGATGGCGGTCTCCGCGACGAGGTCGGTGACGACGTCGTGCAGGCTGCCGCGGCGGGCGTAGGTGGCGCGCTGGCGGGCGGCGGAGGTACCCCGGGCCAGGAACGATTCCAGCAGGTGCCGGACGGCGCCGGCGTCGCCGGTCGCCCGCAGCGCCGGTTCGAGATCGGCCAGGAACCCGTCCAGCAGGACCCGGGCCGGTACCGCCCGCGGCTCGCGCAGGTCGATCAGGTCACCGGACATCCCGGACCGGGCCGCCCGCCAGGTGGCCGCCCTGACCAGCTCGGGGCGGGCCGGCGGCACGGGCCGTCCCGCCATCTCCTCGGCCACCGCCGTGGTCACCATCGCCCGGGCCAGCCCGGCGAGCAGCACCGCGTCGTCGACCCGCGGGCAGGCGTCGGCCACCCTGATCTCCACGGTCGCGTACCGCGCCGACGGCCGCGCGTCGAAGTACACCATGCCGGGGTCCGCGATCACGCCGCAGCCGGTGAGCGCCTCGACCAGCGAGTCGTACTCGGCCGCCGAGGAGAACGGCTCCGGAGGTCCCGCCGTCGGCCAGCGCGACCACACCAGCGACCGGTAGGAGGAGTAGCCGGTGTCGGCGTCCCGGTAGAACGGCGAGCTGGCCGACAGCGCGAGCAGCACGGGCAGCCAGATCCGTACCCGGCCGCACGCCGCCACCGCCAGCTCGCGGTCCGGTACCCCGACCTGGATCTGGCAGGCGCACACCACCTGCTCCTCGACCAGTTGCCGGTACTCCACCGCCATCCGGGTGTACCGCCGGGCCGGATACACCGCCACCGCCCGCGCCCCGCCGTCCGGCACCGTGCCGGCGGCGGCCACCCAGAGCCCGGCCCGCGTGCACGCCTCGGCGACCCGGTTCCGCGCCGTACCCAGCTCGGTGGCGACCTCGGCCAGCGACCGGCACACCGGCGTCGCCGTCTCCACCACGCTGCGCAGCAGCTCCGGCTGGGCCTCCTCGGGCTGGTCCAGGTGGGCCAGCACCTCCTGAGCGCCGGGCGTCAGCTCCGCCGTCCCCGGGTCGAGCAGGTGGAACTCCTCCTCCACCCCCACGGTGGCACCCACCCCCGCCGACACCGCCGCCGCGACGGCAGCGCCGGGGACCTCGTCCACGCTCACCCCACCGAACGTACGCGCAGGCTTGACAGCGTGCCGCCCGCGACGGCCGTCAGGTACGACGGCGGCTCCGGCCACCGGGTCCGGCCGGCTCCCGGCCTCTGACCGCGCCCCCGGCCCCCCGGGAGCGGGATCGTCCGCGGCCCCTGGCTACGGTACGCACGCGACCGGAAGGAAGCCGGCCGAAGGCGGAGAGCGGGGGAGTCGATGGCGACCAGGCGCACGGGCGAGGACGTCGAGGACCTGTTCGCGGTGCCGGAGATGCACCGCGGCGCGCCGCGGGACGGGTTCCCGGCCCGGGAGATGCCCCCGCAGGTCGCGTACGAGCTGGTGCACGACGAGCTGATGCTGGACGGCGTCTCCCGGATGAACCTGGCGACGTTCTGCACCACCTGGCTGGACGACCCCGCGCGCCGGCTGATGGCCGAGACGATGGACAAGAACATCGTCGACAAGGACGAGTACCCGCGAACCGCCGAGCTGGAACGGCGCTGCGTGCGGATGCTGGCCGACCTGTGGCACGCGCCCGACCCGGCGACCACGCGGGGCACCTCGACCACCGGGTCGAGCGAGGCCGCGATGCTCGGCGGGCTGGCCGCCAAGTTCCGCTGGCGGGCCCGCGGCGGCACCGGCGTGCCGAACTTCGTCTGCGGGCCGGTGCAGGTCTGCTGGGAGAAGTTCGCCAGGTACTTCGACGTGGAGATCCGCCAGGTCCCACTGACCGGCGACCGGCTGCTGATGACGCCGGAGCAGGTGGCGGAGCACTGCGACGAGAACACCATCATGGTGGTCGCCACCTTCGGCCAGACCTTCACCGGCCTGTTCGAGGACGTGGCCGGCGTCAGCGCCGCGCTGGACAGGCTGGAGCGGGAGACCGGCCTGGACATCCCGATCCACGTGGACGCGGCCAGCGGCGGCTTCCTCGCGCCGTTCTGCGCGCCGCACCTGGTGTGGGACTTCCGGCTGCCGCGGGTGAAGTCCGTCAACGCCTCCGGTCACAAGACCGGGTGGGCGCCGCTCGGCGCGGGCTGGGCGATCTGGCGGGAGGCCGCCGACCTGCCGGACGAGTTGATCTTCGACGTCGACTACCTCGGCGGCGACATGCCGACCTTCAACCTCAACTTCTCCCGGCCGGGCGGGCAGACGGTGACCTCGTACTACGAATTCATCCGGCTGGGGCGGCACGGCTACCGCCGGCTCCAGACCGCGCTGTACGACGTCGCCCGGCACCTGGCCACCGGCATCGCCGACCTCGGACCGTTCGAGATCATCCACGGCGGCGAACCGGACCGCGGCATCACCGCCGTGTCCTGGCGGCTCACCGGCGACCCCGGCTTCAACCTGTACGACCTGTCCGACCGGATGCGTAGCCGGGGCTGGCTGATCGCCGCGTACCCGCTGCCGGCCGACCGGCAGGACGAGACCGTCATGCGCGCGGTCATCCGGAACGGTTTCAGCCACGACATGGCCGACCTGCTGCTGGAGGACTTCCGGCGGTCGCTGGAACACCTGGACCGGCACCCGCCGGCGACCCCGCTCACCCGCGCCGAGGCCGGCGGCTTCAACCACAACGCCACCCCGGCCGTACCGCGACGCTGAGCGCGGCGGCGCCGCCGGTCAGTGGCCGGCGTCAGCGCGGGGCGCCGGGATCGGCGGCGTCCCGGACGGAGCGGCCGCGCTCGACACCGTCCCGGTAGGCGGCCAGCAGGGTCCGCGCCGTCCGCGCGGCCCGCTCGTGGTCGCCGCCCGGCCCGTACCGCTGGAGGCTCGGCGGCGCGTCCACGGCCCTGGCGCTGCCCGGCACCAGCTGGGCGCCGGGATCGCGGCGGGGCAGCCCGGCCTCGGTGGTGCCGGCGGGCTGCGGGCGGGCCGCGCCGGTCGCGGCCTGCCAGCCGGTGTCGGCCGGCGTGGTCCACACCGGAGCGGCGGCGTACGGCGTGACCGGTGTCGGGGCGGGCGCCGCGGGTGTGGGAGCCACCGGTGGGCTCGCGGCCTCGACGGGCGGGACGGAGTTGTCCCGGAACCACTCCGACTCGATCGTGGCGTAGATCGGCGGCTGCTCCGGCCCGCGCTCGTCGTAGGCGTCCGCCGGCTCGGCGCCGCCACCCAGCAGCGTGCTGCCGGGACCGTCCAGCCGGTACCCCGGCGCCGGCGCGAACGGCGGCGGCTGCGGCGGTTGTGGCGGTGACTGTGGCGGTGACTGCGGCGGGCGCGCCTGCTCGCCGGCCGCCGGCCGGTACGGCGCTGGCGGCAGCGACCCGGTGTTGTACTGGGCCGGCGGGGTGGACCCGCCGCCGTACGGCACCGGGGGAGTGGAGCCGGTGCCGTACTGGGTCGGGGCGGGCGGGAACGAGCCGGTGTTGAACTGGACCGGCGGGGTGGAGCCGCTGGCGTACGGCTGCCGCTGCGGCGCGGGCATCCGCGGCGGCGGCGGAGTGGCGGTGGGCTGCGCGGTCAGTGCCCGCGGCTGCGCGAACCCCTGCCCGCCCGGGAACCCGCCCAGCTGCTGCTCGCCGTGGGGGCGGAGGCAGGCGGCGGGGATGAGGATCATCGCGATGACGCCGCCGAGGGGCGAGGCGCGGAGTTGGACCTTGATGCGGTGGCGGGCGGCGAGTTGGGAGACGACGTAGAGGCCCATGTGCTTGGACACGTCGACGTCGGTGGCGGTGGGTGGGCGGGACAGGCGTTCGTTGATGGCCGACAGCATGACCGGTGCCATGCCGATGCCTTGGTCTTCGATCTCGACCATCAGGTTGGGGCCGACCATGCGGCTGGACACCAAAACCTTGGTGCGGGGGCTGGAGTAGCCGGTGGCGTTTTCGAGGAGTTCGGCGATGAGGTGGACGACGTCGTTGACGGCGTGTCCGGAGATGGGGAGGTCGTTTTCCAGGGCGGTGAGTTCGACGCGGGCGTACTGCTCGACCTCGGAGGCGGCGGCGCGCAGGACGTTGACGAGGGAGACGGGGCGGGACCAGCGGCGGGCGGTGTTCTCGCCGGCCAGGACGAGCAGGTTCTCGTCGTTGCGGCGCATGCGGGTGGCCAGGTGGTCCAGTTTGAACATTTCCGAGAGCCGGTCGGGGTCGTCTTCGGTCTGTTCGAGCTGGTCGATGAGTTGGATCTGCCGGTCCACCAGGCTTTGGGAGCGGCGGGCGAGGTTGGTGAACATCTGGGCGACGTTGCGGCGCAGTTCGGCCTGTTCGATCGCGCCGCGGACGGCTTCGGCGTGGACCTGGTTGAAGGCCTGGGCGACCTGGCCGATCTCGTCGCGGGTGTCGATGTCCAGCGGCGGCGCCGTGTCCTCCGGACGCGGCGGCTCCGACCGTTCGAGGCGGTGCATCAGGTCGGGCAGGAGCTGGCGGGCGACGTTCAGCGCGGCCGCGCGCATCCGCTGCAGCGGCGCCGCGATGAGGTTGGCGATGTAGAAGGTGGCCAGGGCGGCGATGATCAGGTCGAGGACGCCGGCGGCCAGGTAGAGCCAGGCGCGTTCGAGCTTGCTGGTGGCCAGCGCCTGGCTCCGCGTGACGACGTCGTCGAGCAGGCTCTGCTGGGCCTTGTGGTACTGCTCCAGCTGGGTGGTGGCGGCCTGCCACCACTGCTGCGGGTCGATGCCGAGCTTGGCCGCCTGCCGGCGGTCGGCGGCGCGCTGTTCGAGCCGGGCGGCGGCGAGCACCGCCTGCCCGGACACGGCCCGGTTGACCTGGCTTCGCTGCCCGCTGGTGGCGTCGGTGCGGAACTCGGTGAGCGCCGCGTCCCGGCGGGCCCGCAGGTCGGCGAAGGTGCCGGCGTCGACGAAGGCGAACCGGTCCTGGAAGGCGGAGGTGAACAGCAGCCCGCGCAGCTGCGAGTCCAGCTCGCTGGCCTGCCGCAGGTCGATGAGCGCCCGTACCCCGGCGGCCAGGTCGCCGCCCGCCCCGGCCGGCGGGACCTGCGGCGGCAGGGCCAGTACGCCGGAGATGAGGTTGCCGTAGCTGCCGAGCACGGTGGCGGCGGTCAGCGACCCGGCCCCGATCGCCTGCCGGAGCGCGGGAAGCTGGCCGAGTCCGTCGGTGACCCTGCTGTACGGGGGCCTGGTGGCGGCGCCGCCCAGCCCGGTCACCTGCTCGCGCCACTCCTGGCTGCTCCGGTCGGTGTTCAGGCGTGCCTGCTTGAGCTCGGCGTTGAGGCTGTCGACGGTCTGCTTGCCGGCGTTCACCCCGGTGGCGGCCAGCACCCCGGTGGTCAGGTCCCGCTCCCGTTGCAGGTCGTGCAGCAGCGCCTGGGCCGGCCGGTCCGCCGCGGCCTGCCGGGCGTCGCGCCGCGCCGCCGACCAGGTCCCGAACGCCGCCGTGGTGGCCAGCGCCGCGACCAGGAGGATCGCCGTCGCCGACACCGCGGTCACCAAGCCGACCTTGGCGCGGATCGGCAGGTTGCTGCCGGGCGGCGCCGAACGGCGACGGCGGTGACCAACAATCCCCAGTTTCACCGCTCCACGCTCCCTTGCCTACGGACAAGTCGCCGGTAATGGCCGGCCGCAACAGAAGGCAAACAATAGCGCCAGAGGCACCGGGTTTTCCGTGCACCCTGCGGCCACTTCGGTGCGGTATTCGTAACTCAATTCACCGTGGTTGAGTGGCAGCCGACCGGCTGGCATGAAGCCGCATTTCTGAATCCGATACCGACACTGTCGTGCAAGTCGACGGCGAGTCTTGCGCATTCGTGCAAGATTCGCTGCCGACCGGTCGCCTCCAGCCCACTCACCCGTTTACGCCGCGCCAATTTGCGCATGGACAAGAGCTGCGAGGTTCGTTGTAATTGGCCACCGTCCGGCAGTGCGCTGGAAAAACCACGCGGCAAATGGCGGAAAGGTCGGGAGCTCCATGGTGGCGCGGAATGCCGGCGACGGCGATGTCCCGGTTGCCGGCGGATCGGTCGTCCGCCGTGGCCGCCGGCTGTTCGTCGCGGCGCTCGCCGTGCTGCTGGCGTGCGTCGGCGGGGGGTGCACCGGCGGTTCGAAGGTCCCGGCGAGCGCGCGGGGAACGGTACGGCTGGGGCTGATGGCCTCGCTGACCGGCCCCGCCGCCGCGGCCGGCACCCAGGCCCAGCGCGGCGCGCAACTCGCCGTCGACCTGGTCAACAACCCGTCGCCGGACACGCGGCTCCCGGTCCGCGCCGGGCACGGCGGCCTGGCCCACGCACACCTGGACCTGGTGACGGTAGACACCGCCGACGACGGCGGCCAGGCCGGCGAGCAGGCCGCGCGCCTGGTCGGGCGGCGGGTCGCCGGGGTGGTGGAGGCGGACGGCCCGGAGGCGGCGCGGGCGTCCGGCCTGGTGCTGCAGCGGTCCGGGATGGGCGTGGTGGTGGCCCGCAGCGCCGCCCAGTTCCTCACCGAGCAGGGCCTCGACAAGCTGGTCCGCCTCGGACCCGACGACCGGACGCTGGCCCAGACGCTGTTCCGGTTCCTCGCCGCCCACCCGCAGATCCATCGCCTCGGCCTGCTGGTCGGCGGCGACGTGGAGTCGGTCGGGCTGCAACGGCTGGTCAGCGAGCTGGCCGACGAGGCAGGGTACCCGGTCACCACCGTGGCCGAGGTCGACAACGGCAACGCCGACGGCCCCGCCCGGCAGGCGGTGAACTCCAATCCGGACGCGGTCATCGCGCTGGCCGGCCAGGGTACCGACGCCACCGCCATGCTCGACGGGCTCGCGACGGCCGAGCACGACGGCGGCGGGCACGGGACGGTGCCGGTGCTGACGGCCGGCACGGGCTTCACCGACCCCGGCGCACCGGGCGACCCGGCGCAGGCCGTCGGCGGGCTCACCGTGCTCCGCGTCACGCCGTACTCGGCCGACCTGGCCACCCGCGGCAAGCTCGGCTCGACGGTGAACACGCTGTTCCAGCACCGGTACGGCACCGGCATGGACCCGACGGCCGCGCTCGCGTTCACCGCCACCCTCACCCTCGCCGCCGCCGTCGACAGGGCCGGCTCGGCCGGCGCCGGGCCGGTCGCGGCGAGCCTCGCCGACGTCACCCTCGCCGGCCAGGACCTGATCGTGCCCTGGCCCGCGGTGAAGTTCGGCGGCGACGGCCAGAACACCGGCGCCGCCGCCGTCATCGAACAGCTCACCTCCGCCGGCGCGGCGGTGGTGTTCCCCGCCGAGGTCGCCCACACCCCGCTCACGCTGCCGGCCGGCACCGGCGGCGGACCGGGTGCCGGCGCCGATCCCACCCACGACCGGAAGGCAGGCAGTTGAGAAGCCAGGCGAGCAGCACCGACCCGTCCCCGCGCCAGCCCGGCGACCGGCCGCCCGGGCTGCTGCTGCGCAGGGCGGTCACCCTCGACGGCGGCCTGGTGGACATCCAGATCGCCGGCGGCGTCATCGCCGACGTCGCGCCGGCCGGCACCCTGACCGCGCAGGGACCGGAGCGGCGGCTGGCCGGGCGCGCGCTGGTGCTGCCCGCCCTCGTCGAACCGCACTCGCACCTCACCAAGACCGCCACCGGGGCGGCCGGCAACCCGGTCGGCAGCTTCGCCGGCGCCTGCGCGGCCGGCCTGCCCACCGGCCGTACCGTCGCCGACGTCGAGCGGGCCGCCGACCAGGCCCGGCGGCGGATGCTGGCGTCCGGCGCGACCGCCCTGCGCACGCACGTCGAGATCGGCGCCGACCTCGACCACGGCGGGCTGGAGGTGCTGCGCGCGTTCCTGGCGCTGCGGGACGCCAGCCGCGCCGAGATGGACCTGCAGGTCTTCGCGTTCGCGATCTCCCCGCTCACCGGCCGGGCCGGCGAGGGCAACCGCGCCGCCACGCTGGCCGCGCTCGCCGCCGGCGCCGACGGGGTCGGCGCCTGCCCCTGGCTCGACCCGGACCCGGTCGGGTCGATCGACTGGTGCCTGCGGGCGGCCGCCGACGCGGGTGTCGCGGTCGACCTGCACATGGACGAGACCACCGACCCGGAGATCTTCTGGCTGCCGAACCTGCTCGACGTGATCGAGGCGCGCGGCCACACCGGGCCGGTCGCGGCCAGCCACTGTTGCAGCCTGGGCCTCCAGCCCGGACCGCTGCTCAAGCGCACCGTCGCGCGGCTCGCCGCGCACGCCGACCACGTCGGCGTGATCGCCTGCCCGGTCACCAACCTCGGCCTGCACGAGCGGGACAAGCACACGCACCAGTACCGGGGCCTCGCGCCGGTCCGGATGCTGGTCGAGGCCGGCGTGCCGGTGGCCGCCGGCGGCGACAACGTCCGCGACGCCTTCAACCCGCTCGGCCGCGGCGACCCGCTGGAGGCGTTCTCCTGGATGGTGAACGCCGCCCACCTCGGCGTCCCGCAGGCACTGGCGGCCATCACCACCGACGCCCGCCGCATCCTCGGGCTGCCGCCCGTCGGCCTCCTCCCCGGCTCACCCGCCGACCTGGTCATCCTCACCGGCTCCTCGCCGGACGAGGCCCTCGCGAACGCCGACCAGTCCCGTACGGTCCTGCACCACGGGCAGGTCGTGGCGCACACCACCGTCAACGCCACCTACCCGGCCGGCACCGCCCGGGCGGCGGCGGCGAGCGCGGCCGGCCGCGACGAACCCGCGGCGGCGGTGGCCAGGTGACGACCGCGAAGTCACCCGACCCGCCGGTACCGCCGACCGGCGGTACGGACGAGGACCGGGTACTCGTGGCCGCCGAGGACCTCGGCATGTCGTTCCAGACCCGCCGGCGGCAGCGCGTGCGGGCCCTGGACGGCATCGACCTCCAGGTGCCGGACGGGGAGTTCCTCGCCGTGGTCGGCAGGTCCGGCTGCGGCAAGTCCACGCTGCTGCGGCTCATCGCCGGCCTGCTGACGCCGACCCGGGGGCGGCTGGCGGTGTCGGTGAGCCGGCCCGGGTTCATGTTCCAGGACCCGGCGCTGGCGCCGTGGCTGACCGTGCGCGGCAACGTCGAGCTGTCCGGGCGGCTCGACAAGCTGCCCGACCGGCAGCGGCGCGCGCTCGCGGCGGAGGCGATGGACGCCCTCGGCATCTCCGAGCTCGCCGACCGGCTGCCGCACCAGCTCTCCGGCGGCCAGGCCAGCCGGGTGGCGCTGGCCCGCGCGCTGACCCGCCACTCGCGGCTGCTGCTGCTGGACGAGCCGTTCGCCAAGCTGGACGCGATCACCCGCGACGAGCTGCACGCGCTGGTGCAGTCGCTGCGCGAGAAGCAGGGCTTCACCGCGGTGCTGGTCACGCACGCCATCGACGAGGCCGTCCAGCTCGCCGACCGGATCGCGGTGATGGCGCCCGGACCGGGCCGGATCACCGCCACCGTACCGGTCGACCTGCCCTTTCCCCGGCCGGCGCAGGTACGCGCCGATCCCCGGTTCGGCCAGCACGTGGAGCACGTCCGCGCGCTGCTGGGCCTCGCCGGCACGCCAGCCGCCGCCCCGACCGACCGGCAGGAGCCATGACCCCGGACACCTCCGCCGACACCGCCGTCCCGACCACCGTCCCGACCGCCGTCTCGACCAGCGTCCCGACCGAGCGGGCCGCCGGCACCAGGCCGCCGGTGCTCACGCTCGCCGGGTGGTGGTCCTGGGGGCGCCGGCTGATCGCGCCGGCGGCGGTGTTCGCCGTGATCATCGGCGTCTGGTACCTCGCCAGCTACCTGATGCTCAACGCGGACCAGCGGTTCCTGCTGCCGCCGCCGCACCGGGTCGCCGCGGTCGGCTTCCTGGACTGGAACAACCTGTCCGACCTGCTCGCCGCGCTGGGCCGCACCGCCAAGGTGGCCGCCGTCGGCCTGGTCGGCGCCGGCGTCGTCGGCGTCGGCGCGGGCATCCTGATGGACCAGGCCCGCTGGCTGGAACAGGCCCTGATGCCGTGGGCGATCCTGCTCCAGACCATGCCGATCTTCGCCCTCGCCCCGCTGTTCGGCTTCTGGTGGGGCTTCGGGCTGTTCCCCCGGGTGCTGGTCTGTGTCCTGTTCGGACTGTTCCCGATCCTCACCACCACCCTGTTCGGGCTGCGCTCGGCCGACCCGCAGCTGCACGAGCTGTTCACGCTCCACCAGGTGAGCAGGTGGGTACGGCTGTGGCGGCTGCAACTGCCGGCCGCGCTGCCGTCCATCCTCACCGGGCTGCGCACCTCGGCGGGCGCGTGCGTGATCGGGGCCGTCGTCGGCGACCTGTTCTTCGCCTCCGGGCCGCCGGGGCTCGGCATCCTCATCCAGCTCTACCTGCAACGCCTCGCCACCGAGCAGATGTTCGCCGCGGCCATCCTGGCGGCCGCCTTCGGCGTCGCGGTCTTCGCCGTTTTCGGCGCGCTCGCCCGCCACACCGCCGGGCGCTGGCACCCCGCGGCCGGTCGCCGCACCTGACCGGACCCCACGCGGCCGGCCGCCCGCACCTTCCCCGTCCCTCAACCGCCTCGGAGCGCATCGATGACCCAACCCTCGACAGCAACCCGGCCCCGAACCCGCTGGGCGGCCACCGGCGTGGCACTGCTCGCCGCCGCCAGCCTCGGCGCCTGCACCGCTTCCAGCAAGGCCGACAAGCCGTCCGGGCTGCCGGCCGGCACCGGCGCGTACAACCTCAAGGGCGACTGCCCGTCCACCGTCGTGATGCAGTCCGACTGGGTGCCGGAGGCCGAGCACGGCGGCGCGTACAAGCTGCTCGGCCCCAACCCGGACAAGGACTACGCGAACAAGCGCGTCACCGCGCCGCTGGTCATCGACGGCCACGACACCGGGGTCAAGCTCCAGATCCGCGCCGGCGGGCCGGCCGTGCCGGGGCACCAGGGCGTCGCCGCGCTGATGGCGGAGGACCACTCGATCATGCTCGGGATGGTCGGCACCGACGACGCCATCTCGCAGTCCGCGAAGGTCCGGGTCACCGGGGTGTTCGCCCAGCTGGAGGTCTCCCCGCTCGGCCTGATGTGGGCGCCCGACCAGCACAAGGACTGGCAGGGCATCGCCGACATCGGGCAGAGCGACGCCCCCGTGCTGGTCTTCCCCAACTCCACGTACATCGCGTACCTGGTCGGCAGCGGACTGCTCAAGTCCAGCCAGATCGACTCCAGCTACAACGGGTCACCCACCCGCTGGGTGGCCTCCGGCGGGACCATCGCCCAGCAGGGCTTCGTCACCGACGAGCCGTACTACTACACCCACCTGCTCAAGCAGTGGAAGGGCAAGAAGGTCGACTTCAGCCTGGTCAACGATGCCGGGTACGTCGCCTACCCCAGCACCTGGTCGGTCCGCACCCAGGACCTGGACCACGACTCGGCGTGCCTGAAGAAGCTGGTGCCGATCCTCCAGCGCGGCGAGGTGGAGTACGTCAAGAAGCCGCAGGCCACCAACAAGCTGATCGTCGACCTGGTGCACGGGTACAACGTCGGCATCGACTACAGCCAGGAGCGCGCCGACGCCTCCGCCAGCATCCAGCTCCAGCGCGGCATCGTCTCCAACGGCACCAACAACACGCTCGGCGACTTCAACCTCGACCGCGTCGCGCGGGTGATCAAGCAGATCGAGGACATCCTCGACGCGCAGAACACCCACTACCAGGCCGGCCTGAAGCCCGCCGACCTGGCCACCAACCAGTTCATCGACCCGGGCGTGCACCTCACGCTGTAGGCCACCGCCCGTCCCCGGCCCGGCGCCCACACCCTCCCCGGCGCCGGGCCGGGGTCTGCCGCCCCTCGAGGACACGGCCCTGCTCAGATCGGCGCGCCCAGCCAGGCGTGGTAGCGGGCGACGACCTCCTTCGCGGCCGGCTCGTCCGGCCAGCGCCCCATCAGCTCGGCCAGCCGGCCCACCGCCGAGTCCACCTGGACGCTGCCCACCTGCCAGGCCAGGTCCAGCGCGTGGTGCGCGGCCTCGACCACCTGGTCCACGTCCGCCGACGGCCCGGTGGCCCGCAGCCGGGCCACCGCGCACCAGGCCAGCGCCCGTACCCGGGTGAAGGCCGACTCGTGCTCGCTGGCCGCGCGGGACACCGCCCGCTCGGCGCGTTCGAGGTCGTCCAGCGCCATCCAGCACAGCCCGGCGTGGTAGTCGAACCTGGGCCGGTCCAGGTAGTACAGCCAGGCCGGCGGCTCGTCGTGCTCGGCCTCGCCGAGCAGGTCCTCCACCCAGGCCAGGTCGCGCTCGCAGCCGTGCCGGTCGCCCACCTCGGCCAGGCACAGCGCCCGCCGCAGCACGACCAGGCCGCGTACCCGGGACGAGTCGCCGAGCGCCAGCCGGTCCAGCGCCTCCTGCGCCCTGGCCAGGCCCTCCTTCGGGTTGCCCAGCGACCAGTCCTGCCAGGCCCGGCAGGCGATGACGTGCGCGGCCAGCTCCCGGTCGCCGGAGCCGTCGGCGGCCCGCAACGCCACCGACCAGCATTCGCGCGCGGTCGCGTGCAGGCCGGCGTCGAAGGCGACCCAGCCGGCGAGCTGGCAGAAGTCCGCCGCCGCCCGGCCCAGCCGGCGGCCCAGCGCCGTCGACAACCTGCGTCCCACCAGCCGTTTCACGTACCCGAGCTGGCCCGACACGACCGGCAGCACGGCGTCGCCGCCGGCGGTGTCGTCCAGCCGGCGCAGTCCGGTCACCAGACTCTCCAGACCGGACACCGTCTCGGCCGTCACCCGCAGCGGCGCCGCCGCCCGCGGGCCGCCCTGCTCGGCCGCGGGCTCGCCCGCCACCAGCTCGGCCACCGCGGAGGACAGCGACCGCAGCGACCGGTCCGGCCCGGACAGGCACGTCCGCTGGTAGTCCTCCTCCAGCGCGACCACCCGGTGCAGGCGCAGCCCGTACACCCTGCTGATCCGCCGCAACGACTCCGGGTTCAGGTGCCGCACGTGCCCGGTCTCCCAGCGATGGACCGTCGACTCGCCGATCCCCATCCGCCGCGACATCTCGGCGCCGTTCAGCTTCAGCACGCTGCGGCGGTGTTCGACCAACCATTCCCGGCCCAGCCGATGGACCAGTGGACCAGCCCCGTATCTCGTCACTCGTCAACCGCCAGTCAATTGATGGCCACCAGTGGCGAGCTCTCCCCACGGCCCCCGCAACCGCCCTTGCTCACACCGGAATCCTACGCGTATGACCCCATTCGCGATCCCGCCACCCCCATAACCAAATCCGTGCTGGCATCCTGACCAAGAAGGAATTTCACCGCCGCCCTTTCGGTGCGATCAGCGCGACTTTACGGCTGCCGCTGAGAGAGTTGTCGGAGAAATTCTCCAAATGCCGGCGGCCGGTCCCGGGGGCTTGTCGGCTCCGCCAGGAGCGGCAGACTGCCCTGGTGGGGTTCATCAGGCCGGCGTTGCCCGAGCTGGACTACCCGCGATGGCGGGAGCGGTCGCGGATGGGGCGGCTCGAACCGGTGGTGCGGCACTGGGGGACGGTCGGGTTCGGGACGCCGGACGCGGTGTACGCGCTGTACGTCGTCAAGATCGCCGGCTACGTGGCCGGCGCGGCCTGGTTCGCCGCGTCGACACCGGGGCTGGGGCCGGTCACGGCGGTGGGGTCCTGGTGGACCGAGCCGGTGGTCTACCAGAAGCTCGTGCTGTGGACGCTGCTGTTCGAGGTGCTCGGGCTGGGGTGCGGGTTCGGGCCGCTGACCCTGCGGTTCCTGCCGCCGGTCGGCGCGTTCCTGTACTGGCTGCGGCCGGGCACGATACGCCTGCCGCCCTGGCCGGGCCGGGTGCCGTTCACCCGCGGCACCCGCCGCACGGCCGGCGACGCGCTGCTGTACGCGGGCGTGCTGGCCGCCGCCGTCTGGGCGCTGCTCGCGCCCGCCACCCGGGGGCGCGGCGGCCTGCCCGGCCACCTCGGCCTGATCGAGCCGGTGCGGCTGGCGCCGCTGCTCGTCCTGCTGCCGCTGGTCGGGCTCCGCGACAAGACGGTCTTCCTGGCCGCCCGCTCCGAGGTGTACCTCACCGCGACGGCGGCGTTCCTGCTGCCGGGTGTCGACATGGTCGTCACCGCCAAGCTCATCATGCTGGTCATCTGGTGGGGCGCCGCCACCTCGAAGCTCAACCGGCACTTCCCGTACGTGGTGCAGGTGATGATGAGCAACAATCCGGTCTGGCGCAGCGCCCGGCTCAAGCGCACGCTGCACCGGCGCTACCCCGAGGACATGCGGCCCTCGGCCGTCGCGGCGTTCCTCGCCCACACCGGCACCGCCGTCGAGTACACCGTCCCGCTCGTCCTGTTCCTGTCCCGCGGCGGCCCGGTCACGCTCGTCGCCGCGCTGGTCATGGTGGCCTTCCACGTCAACATCCTGACCAGCATCCCGGTGGGCGCGCCGCTGGAGTGGAACGTCTACATGATGTGCGGCATCGCCATCCTGTTCGGCCACGACGCCCGGTACGGCCTCGCCGACATCGGCCGGCCGCTGCCGGTGGCCGCGATCGCCGGCGCGCTCGTGGCCGGCATCGTCGTGGGCAACCTCGCCCCCCGCAAGGTCTCGTTCCTGATCGGGATGCGGTACTACGCCGGCAACTGGGACACCTCGCTGTGGTGCCTCACCCCGGCCGCGATCGACAGGATCGAGCGGTCGATCACCAAGGCCGGCCGCCTGCCCCGCGCCCAACTGGTCCGCCTGTACGGCGAGGAGGTGGCCGACGTGCTCACCCACACCGGGTACGCCTTCCGCGCGATGCACAGCCACGGCCGGGCGCTGTTCGGCCTGGTGCCGCGCGCCTGCGGCCCCACCCACGAGACCGACTACCTCGTCATGGACGGCGAGCTGATCGCCGGCGTCGCCCTGGGCTGGAACTTCGGCGACGGCCACCTGCACAACGAGCAACTCCTCGCGGCCCTGCAGGAACGCTGCCGCTTCGCCGACGGCGAGGTCCGCGTCATCGTCCTGGACGGCCAACCCATCCACCGCCAGCGCCAGTCCTACCGCCTCCTCGACGCCGCCACCGGCGAACTCGAACGTGGCCACATCCGGGTACGCGACATGCTCGCCCGCCAACCGTGCGACGACACCCCGCTCCCGGTCCGGACCGCCCGGCGGTCAGCGGGGTAGCCAGGCCCGCAGGGCGTACCACCAGCGCAGCGCGTCGGCGAGCGCGTCGCCCGGCCCGGCCGGCGGCCCGCCGAAACCGGTCAGCTCGGCGAGCCGGCGCAGCCGGTGCTTGACCGTGTTGGTGTGCACGTGCAGCGACACGGCGGTGAGGTCGGCCCGGCCGCCGTGCTCGAGGTAGGCCAGCGCCGTCGTGGCGAGCAGCCGGTGGAACGGGTCGGCGGGATCGAGGCCGGCGAAGCGCTCGGCGGCGAGCATGGCGCCCAGCGCGGGATGGGCGCCGGCGGTGAGGGGCAGCACCAGGTCGGCGAGGTGGCGAAGGCCGCGAAGGCCGGCGGAGCGGGCGGCCTCGAGGGCGGCACGGCAGAGCCGGTACGCGGCCGGCAGGTCGGCGGGACACACCGCCGGGGTGGCGACGACGAGGAGGTCGCCGGCGGGCCGTGCCGCCGGCAGCCGGGACGCGACGCCCGCCAGGTAGCCGTCGACCAGGCCGGACAGCCCGTCCGGGGTGGTGACCAGCGCCTCCACCTCGCGGGCCTGGCGGGGATCGGTGACGTCGGCGAGCAGGCAGTGGTAGCGGCGGGCCGGGTCGAGCAGGTCCGGGCCCGCCGCCGGGTCGCCGTGCAGCAGGTCGCGCAGGGCCTGCGTGCGGACCGCGAACTCGGTCCTGGCCAGGCCGAGCTCCATCTCCCGGTAGGCGTGGATGAGCCGGTGCTGGAGCGCGTTGGTGTAGGAGTCGAGCTCGACCAGGGCGTCGAGCAGCGGGGCGGTGGCCAGGCCGGCCTCGAGTCCGGCCGCCATCACGCTGGTCATCACCGCCACCCGGCCGGCCTGGAAGCCGTCCAGCAGCGCGGACAGCGGCACGCCCTGCACGGCCCTGTCGGCGGCGAGCCTGTCCGCGACCTGGGCGTGCTCGCCGAGACCGGAGGAGTCCAGGAAGGCCGCGGCCACCGCCGACAGCAGTGCGGCGATGTGCCGGCGCACCTCGTGCACGGGGAGGGCGGCGACCGGCGGCGACCGGTCCCGGGCCGCCGCCACCGCCTTGTCGAGAACGCCGGGGTCGGCCTGCATCCGCGCCACCAGCCGGCGCAGCACCGCCCGTCCCGCGTCCTCGCTCACGATCGTCGTGTCCTCACCCTGCCGCCGTCGACAGCCCGGCCAGCGCCTCCGGAACGGCCCTGCCGAGCCGGGCGCGCTGCGGGAACGTGCCGACCGGGACCCTCGCCACCTCCTGCGCGGTGGCGTACGAGATCACCGACACGTTGGCGGACCTGCTGTTGGACACCAGGCAGTACTGCCCGTCCAGGCTGGTGAGCGTCCAGTACGGCATCTGCCCGGTCGGCACCAGCCGGTCGGTGGTCAGCGCGGGCCGGGAGACGATCGCCGCGTAGTCGTCGATCGTGCCGGCCTCGCACAGCTTGCCGCCGTCGCCGGAGAGGGCCATGCCGTGGTGGGCGGAGTTGAGCGGGTAGTCGTCGGGGGACAACGCGGCGCCGGCCGCGCTGAACGGCATGGTGACCGTGCGGGTGATCTGACCGGTGACGAGGTCGTACTCCACGAAGCCGTTGAGATAGGACAGTTGCGCGTACATCGTCTTCTCGTCGGGAGTGACCACCGCCGGCCTGATGCCGTGCGGCAACGTCCAGGTCCTGATCACCTGCCAGTTCGTCGTGCTGACCTCGGTGAGCTGGAACGAGCCCTTCAGGAACTCCAGCGACTTCGGAAGGCTGATCACGCCGATGCTGGAGTTGTAGAGGTGCTGGCCGCTGGCGGAGAGGTCGTTGGCGTGCGGGTAGGTGCCGGTCGGGAAGGTGGCGACCTGCGCGCCGGTGGCCGTGTCGAGCACCTGCGCCTCCTGCGCGGTCGTCGCCGAGATCACCAGCCGGTCGCCGGCCGGGGTGAGCGCCAGGTGGTCGGCGTGGAACCCGGACACGTGGAATCGCCACAGCATCTGGTGGCTGACCAGGTCGAAGGCTGCCACGTCGGCCAGGTTGCCCCGGGACACGTACAGCCTGCGGCCGTCGGGGGAGGTGGCGACGTCGTCGACGAACCGGTCGCCGCCCTCGGTCTGGCGGACCGCGAGGTAGCCGGCCCACTGGATCGGGTCCATCTCGGCGAGCCGCTGCGACAGGTCGGGGATCACGTTGAGCGAGCCGAGGTTGGCGAAGGTGTGGCCGTCCAGGAAGCTCACCGTGCCGGCCTGGCTGTTGCCGACCAGCACGACATCGTGCGGCGCGGTGCTGGCCGGACCGGCGGTGCCGGCGACGGCCGCGGGGGCGGCGGACAGCGACGCGGCCATCCCGACGGCGACCAGTCCCACGGCGACAGTCCGTACTCGGCGGGGGAGCGAGGGCATGGCGGCTCCTTCCTCACGAGCCCAATTTTGCGCCCATTGTCCGGATGCTCCCCGGCCCGCATCCAGGACACCGGCGGTCAACCTCGCCGCGCCGCATTGTCCACGACCGACAACACCCGAGGACGGGTCTCCTCCCTCCGGACGGCGGCGAGCAGGCCGGAGGCGGCGGTGAGGGCGGCGACGGCGAGGGTGGCGGCACGGATGCCGTAGGCGTCGGCGAGCAGGCCGGACACCAGGGCGCCGAGGGCGAAGCCACCGTCACGCCACAGGCGGTACACGCCGACGGCCCTGGCCCGCCAGGCCGGGTGGGCGACGTCGCCGATGGCGGCGAGCAGGGTGGGGTACACCATGGTGGTGCCGGCGCCGAGCACGACGGCGGCCGCGGCCCAGGCGGTGAAGTCGTGCGCGGTGGCGGTGCCGGCGAGGGCCGCGGCCTGAGTGAGCATGCCCGCGACGATGAGGGGTCTGCGGCCGTACCGGTCGGAGGCGGCGCCGGTGAGGAGCTGGCCCAGGCCCCAGACAGCCGGGTAGAGGGCGGCCAGCGCGCCGATGCGGGTCAGCGACAGGCCGGCCGCGGCGTACAGCGGCGGGAACAGGCCCCAGGCCAGGGCCAGCACGGCGGCCCCGCCGCTGGCGGCGAGCTGGACCGCGCCGGACAGGAAGTCGGCGTGCAGGTGGGTGTCGGCGGCGAAGGCCACCCGCAGGTCCCGCCGCTCGGCGAGCGTCGCGAGCGCCCGTAGGTCGCGCGGCGGGTCGACGGCCAGCGCGCGGCCGTCGCCCAGCTCGACCAGCCAGGTCGTGTTGCCCAGCCCCTCATCCACGAGCGGGTGGACCGGTGGGAGGATCATCCCGCTATTAACCATAGATCCATGGAATATTGGAGGTATGGTGGCACGTCGGGACAAGGACGCGCTGTACGAGCAGTTCGCCCGCGTCGGCAAGGCCCTGGCCAGCCCGAAGCGGCTGGAGCTGATCGACCTGCTGGCGCAGGGCGAGCGGACGGTGGAGGTGCTGGCGCGCGCCGCCGGGCTGGGCCTGACCACCGCCTCGGCCCACCTGCAGGCGCTCAGGCAGGCCAACCTGGTGGCCACCCGCCGGGCCGGCACCAGGGTGTACTACCGGCTGGCCGGCGCCGACGTCGCCGACCTGTACGCGCGGCTGCGGTCGGTGGCGGCCGCCCACCTTGCCGACGTGGAGCCGGCCCGGGTGAAGTACCTGGGTGCGGTCGAGGCCGAGCCGGTCACCCGCGACGAACTGCTGCGCCGCGCCGCCGCCGGCGAGGTCACCGTGCTGGACGTCCGCCCGGCCGAGGAGTATGCGGCCGGGCACATCCCCGGCGCGATGTCCATCCCCCTCGACCAGCTGCCCGACCGGCTGGCCGAGCTGCCCGCCGGCACTGACGTCGTCGCCTACTGTCGCGGCGCCTACTGCGTGCTCGCCCCGGAGGCGGTCCGCCTGCTCACCCGGCACGGCCGCCGCGCCAGGCACCTGGCCGACGGGATGCTGGAGTGGCGGCTGGCCGACCTGCCCGTGGCGACGGGCGGCGCCGCATGACCGCCCCGCTCTACCTGGACCACAACGCCACCACCCCGGTCGACCCGCGGGTGGTCGAGGCGATGCTGCCGTACCTGGGCGAGCACTTCGGCAACCCGTCCAGTGCCCACGCCTACGCCGACGCCCCGCGCGCGGCGCTGGCCCGTGCCCGTGACCAGGTCGCCGCCCTGCTCGGCGCCAGCGGGCGGATCGTGTTCACCGGCTCCGGGTCGGAGGCCGACAACCTGGCCGTGCGCGGCGCGGTACTGGCGCGACCGGAGGACCGCCGGCACGTGGTCACGCAGCGCACCGAGCATCCCGCCGTGCTGGCCGCCTGCGACGCCCTGGCACGCCTGCACGGCGTGGAGGTCACCTCCCTGCCCGTGGACGGCGAGGGGCTGGTCGACCCGGGGGCGCTGGAGGCCGCGCTCACCCCGCGGACCGCGCTGGTGTCGATCATGTACGCCAACAACGAGACCGGCACCGTGCAGCCGGTCGCCGAGCTGGCCCGCGCCGCGCACCGGCACGGCGCGCTGTTCCACACCGACGCCGCCCAGGCCGCCGGCAAGCTCCCGGTCGACGTGACCGCGCTGGGGGTGGACCTGCTCACCGTGGTCGGCCACAAGATGTACGCGCCCAAGGGGATCGCCGCCCTCTACGTCCGCGAGGGCGTCGAGCTGGAGCCGGTCGTCTACGGCGGCGGCCAGGAGGGCGGCCTGCGGGCCGGCACCGAGAACGTCGCCCTGGCGGTGGCCCTCGGCGCCGCCGCCGAGCTGGCCGGTGCCGAGGCGGACGGCGGGGCGCACGACCGGCTGCGCGCCCTCCGCGACCGCCTGCACCGGCGGCTCGCCGACCGGCTGCCCGGCCTGGTCACCCTCAACGGGCACCCCCACCGGCGGCTGCCCAACACGCTCAACCTCAGCATCGCCGGCACCAGGGCTGACGCACTGCTGGCCAGCACGCCGGAGCTGGCCGCCTCCACCGGATCGGCCTGCCACGCCGGAATGACCGAGCCGTCGCCGGTGCTGACCGCGATGGGCCTGCCGCCCGACCGCGCCCTGGCGGCGGTACGGCTGTCGCTGGGCCGCTGGACCACGGAGGCCGACGTCGACCGCGCCGCCGACCTGCTGGCCGGCGCCGTACGCGGCCAGCTCAGGTGATGTCGCGGCGGGTCGCACGATCGTCAGGGCCGGACCGCCGTGCCGACGATGTGCGGTGAGGTGGGCTGCGGCAACCGGCTGTCCGGGAACCGGAGCCGGTCCAGCCGCTCGACGGCGAAGCCGGCGCGGTCGATCGCGGCCGCGGTGTCCCGGCCGGTGTGGCAGCCGCCCACCAACCACGGCCAGACGGTGGCGTCGACCAGCCGCTGCACCCGCGCCAGCCCGCCGCCCTCGGCGCGGACGTGCTCGAAGAACCGCAACCCGCCGCCCGGCCTCAGCACCCGGTACAGCTCGGCCAGCGCCCGCGCCTGGTCGGGCACCGAGCACAGCACCAGGCAGGCGACCGCCGCGTCGAAGGTCGCCGCGCCGGCCGGCAGCTCGCCGGCCGTGCCACCGACGACCTCGATCGGGACCGGTGCGCGGCGGGCGGCGGCGGTGGCGAGCCGGCGCAGGTACGGCTCCGGCTCCACCGCCACCACCCTGGTCACCTCCCGCGGGTAGTGGGCGAAGTTCAGGCCGTTGCCGGCGCCGATCTCGATCACCTGCCCGCGCAGGCCGGCCAGCAGGCGGTCGCGGTGCTCGCCCATGCCGGCCCGCTCCAGCGGCCGGGAGAGTCGCGGGTACGCCCGGGCGAACAGCGGGTGCCGCCTCCCTCCGCTCAACCGAGGAACAGCTGCCGGGACAGCACGCCGATGTCGGCCTGGTCGGTGAACAGCCCGTCGATGCCGGCCCGCAGGTAGGCGATCTGCTCGTCGATCGCCTTGCCGTACCCGTTCGGGTCGGCGCCCACCCGGAGGTCGGTCGGCAGGAACTGGTTCTCCGCGCGGAACGTGTACGGGTGCAGCTTCAGCCCGGCCGCGTGCGCGTTCGCCACCAGCGAGGTCGGCTTGCCGAGGGTGCCGTCCGCGTCGCGCGGGATGATCTGGAGCTTGTCCGGGCCGATCCCGTCCACGTAGGTGGCGAGTTCGCGCAGGCCGGCCGGGGTGAGGTAGTCGGCGTAGCTGCGCGGGTCGTTGAACGGGTTGCCGGTCGCGCTGGTCAGGAAGATCTTGGGGGAGCGCAGCCGGTAGGAGTCGTGCAGGGCGCGCAGGTTGGTCGCCTCGAAGGACTGCACGAACACCGGCGCGTCCTGCCGGTCCAGCCCGTACCGGCGCAGCAGCCGGACCAGCTCGCCCTCCAGCGGCAGGCCGAGGTCGCGGAAGTACGTCGGGTGCTTGGTCTCCGGGTACACGCCGATCTCCCGGCCCAGCTCGCGGGACAGGCGCTCGCGGAGCTGGAGCACCTCCTCGAAGGTGGGCACCTGGTACAGCCCGTTGTAGAGGGTGTTGTGCTGGCGCACCGCCGGCAGCCGCTCGACCGCGCGCAGCGTCCTGAGCTCGGCGAGCGTGAAGTCCTCGGTGAACCAGCCGGTCACCGGCGTGCCGTCGAGCAGCTTCGTGGTGCGGCGGTGGGCGAACTCGGGGTGGTTGGCCACGTCGGTGGTGCCGCCGATCTCCGGCTCGTGCCGGGCGACCAGCACGTGGTCCTTGGTGGTGACCAGGTCCGGCTCGATGAAGTCCGCGCCCAGCCTGGCACCGGTCTCGTACGATCCGACGGTGTGCTCTGGACGGTAGCCGGCGGCGCCGCGGTGCCCGATGACCAGCGGCCTTCCGTGCCGCGGGCGCTGCGCGGTCGGGCTCGCCACGGCCGGCTGGGCCGACCCCACGACCGCGGCCACCGCGGGCGGCCCCAGCACCGCCACGGCCGCACCGGCACGCAGTACCTCTCGACGAGTAGCCACTTCGCCTCCACGGGATCGCATACGGCGACTCTCGCCGGACGCCCGCGGGCGAGTGCAGCCGACCCAGCGGTACCCGAGGCGACACCTTGGTGGCCGTTCCGCGAATATTCAACCCGTTCGCGGCTTGCTGATCGAAATTGATCGACTTGATCGTTTGGATGGTTTCAAATGGGCGGCATTGACACGATCGGTCGCTATTCAGACGATACCGGCATGCATCGACTCCGGGCTCGGCTCGCGGCAACGGTGGTGGCTCTGCTCACGCTCGGCGGTCTCGGCACCGCCGCGCCGGCGCTGGCGCGGCCGGCACGGGCGCACACGGTCACGTTCGACCAGTACTCGCTGATGATCGACGGGCGGCGGCAGGTGATCTGGTCGGGGGAGTTCCACCCGTTCCGGCTGCCCAGCCCCGACCTGTGGCTGGACGTCCTGCAGAAGATGAAGGCCAGCGGCTACAACGCGGTGTCGATCTACTTCGACTGGGGCTACCACTCGCCCAGCCAGGGCGTCTACGACTTCACCGGCGTGCGCGACATGGACCGCGTGCTCGACCTGGCCGCCGAGGTCGGGCTGTACGTCATCGCCCGCCCCGGCCCGTACATCAACGCCGAGGTCGACGCCGGCGGCTTCCCCGGCTGGCTGCTCACCCAGGCCGGCAGGGCGCGCACCGACGCCGCCGACTACCTGGCCGCCACCGACGAGTGGCAGCACCACATCGACGCGATCCTCGCCCGTCACCAGCTCACCACCGGGGCCGGCACGGTCATCCTGTACCAGATCGAGAACGAGCTGGCGAGCACCGGCGCCAGCCAGCGCAACTACCTCACCCACCTGCGCGACACGGCCCGCGCGGACGGCATCACCGTGCCGATCTTCCACAACGACAAGGGCCGCAACGGCTTCTGGGTGCCGCCCAGCTCGACCGTGCCCGGCACCGTGCCCGGCCCGGTGGACCTCTACGCCTTCGACGGCTATCCCGGCGGCACCTGCCACACCGACGGCTCGGTCGGCAGCCCGTCCACCGCTCCGGACTGGGGGATCTACGGCCCCGGCGGCGCCAAGGGCGGCGCCTCCGCCTCGCCGGCCACGCCCGGCTTCGCGGCCGAGTTCGGCGGCGGCTGGTTCGACTACTGGGGCAGCGTCGGCACCTATCCCTGTACCGCGGTCCGCCAGGGCCCCGGCTACGAGCGGGTCTTCTACGAGACCAACCTGGCCAACCGGATCAGCGTCCAGAACGTGTACATGACCTTCGGCGGCACGTCCTGGGGCTGGATCCCCGCGCCGGTCGTCTACACCTCCTACGACTACGGCGCCGCCATCGACGAGGGCCGCCAGCTCCGGCCCAAGGCGTACACGATGAAGGAGTTGGGGTACTTCCTCCAGGCGGTCACCCCGATCGCCAAGGTGGACAGGGGCCCGGCGGTCACCCCGTCCTCGCCGGCGCTGAAGGTGTACGACAACGTCAACCCCGACACCGGCACGCACTTCTACACGGTCATGCACGCGCCGTCCAACGCCACCACCGACGACACCGCCACCTTCCCGGTCAGCACCGCCGACGGCGACTACACGGTGCCGGTGCGGGTGCGCGGCCAGGACTCGAAGCTGCTGGTCGCCGGCTACGACCTGGGCGGCTCCCGGCTGGTGTACTCGACCTCCGAGCTGGAGACCCACCTCGGCTCGGGCTCCAGCGGCGCCGGCGACGTCGCCCTGCTGTACGGCCGGGACGGCGAGACCGGCCAGACCGTGCTGCGGTACTCCTCCGCGCCCACCGTCACGGTGCTGTCCGGCCAGGTGGCCACCGCGTACGACCAGGCAACCGGCGACCTCCGGCTGGATTATGTCCACTCCGGACTCGCGGAGGTGCGGGTGGCGGGCGGCGGCCGGTCGCCGCTGACCCTGCTGATCGCCGACCAGCCGACCGCCGACGGCTTCTGGCTCCAGCCCACGGCGGCCGGTCGGGTGCTGACCCGCGGCCCCGCCCTGGTCCGCACCGCCGCGGTCACCGGCGCGACCCTCGCGCTCACCGGCGACACCACCGCCGCGAGCCCGCTCGAGGTGTGGGCGCCCGCGCGGGTCAGGGCGGTCACCTGGAACGGCCGGCCGGTCGCGACCCGCACCTCGCCGGCCGGCAGCCTGGTGGCCACGGCCCCGCTGCCCGGCCCGGCCCCGCTCACCCTGCCCGACCTGTCGGCGGCGAGCTGGCGGTACGCGGCCGAGTCGCCGGAGGCCGCTCCCGGCTTCGACGACTCGGCCTGGGCCGCCGCCGACCTCACCACCACGCACAGCACCACGCCGCCGCCCGCCGGCCAGCCCGTGCTCACCGCCGACGACTACGGCTTCCACCACGGCGACGTCTGGTACCGCGGCCGGTACGACGGCGACCCGACCGCCGCCACCGTCAGCCTGCACTACGGCGGGGGCGGGGCCGGCATGGCGCAGGCCTGGCTGGACGGCACGTTCCTCGGCCAGAACACCCTGCCCACCGGCGTCTCCTCGCCGCCGACCACCGGGACGGCCACCTTCGCCATCCCGGCGGCGCTGCGCACGGCCGGCCCGCACGTGCTGTCGGTGATGGTCCGCGACGACTCGCACAACGAGGACGGCGGCGTCAACGACGCCCAGAAGGAGGGCCGCGGCCTCATCGACGTGGCGTACCCGGCCCCGATCGCCTGGAAGATCCAGGGCGACCAGGGCGGCGAGCACCCCGCCGACACCACCAGGGGCGCCGTCAACAACGGCGGCCTCTACGGCGAGCGCGCCGGCTGGTACCTGCCCGGCTTCCCCGACGGAAGCTGGGCGCCGGCGACCGTGCCGGCCAGCGCCGCCCCCAGCGCCGGCACGTCCTGGTACCGGACCGCGTTCGACCTGCACGTGCCGGCCGGCCACGACGCCTCCCTCGCGCTGACCATCGGCGACCCGGCCGTGCCGCACAACTCCGCGCACTACCGGGTGCTGATCTTCCTGAACGGCTGGAACGTGGGCCAGTACGTCGCCGACGTCGGCCCGCAGCACACGTTCGTCCTGCCGAACGGCATCCTGACCGGCCACAACACGCTCGCGCTCGCCGTCACCGGCGACGGCGCCCCCGGCGACACCCTGGAGTCCGTGCGCCTCACCACGCTCGCCCTGGCCCGCGGCGGCGTCGACGTCCGGCCGGTCCGGTCGCCGCGCTTCGCCCGGCCCGCCGTCCACCCGGCGCGCCTGACCGCCATGGCGGGCGCGGAGTACGACGGCCGCGTCGCCACCGTGTCGGTCCCGGCCGATGCCGCCGGCACGGCCCTGCGCGCCACCGTCGACTGGGGCGACGGCACCACCTCGGTGGCGGCGGTGAGCGGCGGCACGATCACCGGCGCCCACACCTACCCCAGGCCGGGCGCCTACCGGACCACGGTCACGCTCGCCGACACGGTGTCAGGCTCCGACCTCGCCACCGCGCGCGGCCTCGTGCTGGTACGCCGGCACTCCTGACGGCGGCGGCCGCCGTCCCCGCGGCGGGTACCGCCCGTGCGGTCAGGGCGGTACCCGTGACGGGCCGGTCAGAGGAGCTCGACCAGCGGGAACGCGCGGTGCCGGCGCGGTGGCACCAGGAAGTTCTGCCGGCGGGTCGCGGTGATGAAGCGCTCCAGGCCGTTGTCGGAGGGGTCGGATCCGAAGCGCTGCTGGAGGTCCAGCGACGCCTGGTTGCGGCGCATGTCCTCGAAGAACGCGGACGACGGGACGAACACCGAGAAGTGCAGCTTCGGGTGTGACTTGTTGCGGAACCGGGTCGGGATTCCCGTCACGTTCATGTCGAGATTGTCGAAGCCGGGCCCGTCCAGCCGCAGGTGCAGCGGGCGGCCCTGGCCGTCGCGCGACGAGCGCTGGAGGCAGGACAGGTGACCCACCCGCCGTTCGTGCTGGCCGGTGGTGGGGTCGATGTCGGTGCCGATGCCCTGCGCCGTCTGGGCCGCGTACCCGGTGCCGCGGAAGTCGTTGGGCAGGACCGCCGGACCGGTCACGTCGTTGTTCGGATCCGCCTGCGCGATCGGCGGCGCGTGGAACATGTACTGCACCTTCTCCGTGAACTCCGCGTCGTCGCCGAAGACCGGGTGGCCGTTGGCGTCCAGCGCCTCGTCCACGTCGTAGAACTGGTGCAGGTCCTGGATGTTGTGGGACAGGTGCTGGATCGCGCCGAAGTCCAGGTACCGGCCGGGCGTGCCGTCGGTCAGCCCGGAGCCGGCGAAGGTGACGCGGCTCGCCGGCGCGCTGCCGGCGGTCTGCTGGTCGAGGAAGCTCATCCACATCGTCGATGCCGGGTTGACGACGCTGGCGAAGGTGAAGCCCTGCTGGTCGGCGAGCTGCCGGGGCAGGCCGGCCTGCACGAACATGGACCGGAACGAGGTGAACGTCATGGTCGTGGAGGCGAAGGTCGGCGACGCGACGGCCCGGCCGGCGAGCCGGTTGCTGCCGGCCAGCCAGTTCGCCACGTCGACCGTGTTGGCGCGGACGTCGCTGCGGATGGTGAACAGCATGACGTTGGACTCGAGCTGCACCCGCACGTTGAAGCGGTCCTTGGTGATGCCGGGGTTGTTGGGGTGCACGTCGGTCGGGCCGGGTACCGCGGGCGCCTGGACGAACCTGCCGCTGCCGTCGGTCAGCCGCGGTATCGCCGCCTGCGACAGGCTGGCCGGGAACGCGTTCCAGTACGGGCCGCCGTACGCGACGTGGGTGAACACGCCGCTGGGCGACCACGGGTACGCGGACTCGATGGTGCGCAGCGCGTTCTCGAGCCGCGTCTGGTCGGACGCGACCGGCAGGAAGTCGAGCTGCGCGGTGGCGAACAGCGTGTGCACCGGCCCGAAGCGGACCTGCACGCCGTTGATGGTCTGGGCGGGCGGGATGAACGCGTCGATGTCGAACTGGATGTCGGACGGGGCGGCGGCCGCGGCGTCGGCGGCCAGCGCCATCCGCTTCGGCACGTACGCGAGCTGGTCGAGCATCTCCAGCGAGCCGAGGGCACCGGCCATCGCGCCGGTGGTGGTCAGGAAGCGCCGGCGTGACAGGGCGCGACGGACGGGGACGGGGGGTTGGGCTTCGTGTGCCATTGCGGCCTCCGGGGTCGGTGGTGTCGCACTGGGGACGGGCCGTCTTGTGGACGCCCGGCCGGCATTTACGGCAGGCAGACACCGTCGGCGAACAATAAGGGCAGATCGGTCAGACAACCATGGACAGCTTTTACCTAGTATTTGGTTCGGCGGGAGCCCCGGCGTACCGAATGTGGATCAGTCGGGGCCCGCTACCGGTTGTCCACGACCACGGCGGCGAGCGCCAGCGGGCCGACCGTGAGCGGCGCCAGCGGCGGCGTCGCGTACCCCACCCCGACCGCCACCGCCGCCGCGGCCAGCAGCAGCGCGCTCCCGCCCCGGTCGGCGGCGAGCCGCCGTACCGCCGCGCGGCCGACCTCCGGCCACACCGCTCCCCGCCGC
>JBJMIH010000044.1:0-60347 GCA_045806985.1 Mycobacteriales bacterium
GAACGCGACGCCGAGGAAGACCGCGAAGAACGTGCCGATCAGCCGGCGCTTGTGTGCCCACAGCGCGGCGAAGGTGAGCTTGACCATGACGTCGCCCCTACTCCCCGAACGCCTTCATCCGGTCGAGCACCCGCTGCGCGGTCGGGGTCTCCATCCGGTCGACGATCCGGCCGTCGGCGAGGAACACGACCTCGTCGGCGTAGCCGGCGGCCACCGGGTCGTGCGTGACCATGACGATGGTCTGGCCGAGCACGCGGGCGGCGCGCTGCAGGAAGCCGAGGATCTCGGCGCCGGAGCGGGAGTCCAGGTTGCCGGTGGGCTCGTCGGCCAGGATGATCTCCGGCCGGGTGACCAGCGCGCGGCCGACGGCGACCCGCTGCTGCTGGCCGCCGGACAGCTCGGAGGGCCGGTGGTCCAGCCGGTCGGCGAGGCCGACGGTGTCCACTACGGACTCGAACCAGTCCCGGTCGGGCTTGCGGCCGGCCAGCCGCATCGGCAGGGTGATGTTCTCCCCCGCCGACAGCGTCGGGATCAGGTTGAACGACTGGAACACGAACCCGATCCGGTCCCGGCGCAGCAGCGTCAGCTGCTTGTCGGACAGGCTGCCGAGGTCGGTGCCGCCGAGGTACACCTTGCCCTCGGTGAGCTCGTCGAGCCCGGCCAGGCAGTGCAGCAGCGTCGACTTGCCTGACCCGGACGGGCCCATGATCGCGGTGTAGCGCCCGGTGGTGAACTCGACGCTGACGTTGTCGAGCGCGCGGACGGCGGTGCTTCCGGCGCCGTAAACCTTGGTCGCGTCGACGGCCTGCGCGGCTGCCGCCCGGACCGTGGTGGCCGTGGTGTCCACGGATCCCTCCCCTGCCTCTCGCTCCTGGGTCTCCTGGGTGATGCCGTCGATCGTCGCGACCGGGAGCACCCGCCGTCGTCGGGTGGGAGGAGGCACCGGGCGGCCGTTGCCGGACGCAGCGGGCGCGGCCGGCGTACGCCCGGTGACGTACGCGTCAGGCGTTCAGGCGTGTCCGGACGTCGGCGAGCAGCGCGCGGAGGGTGCCGGCGAGCGCTTCGCGCCGCTCCGGGTCGAGGCCGCCGAGCAGCGCGGCCTCGCGGCGGAGTACCACGTCGACCGAGCGTTCGATCAGGTCGTGGCCGGCCGGGGTGAGCGTGACGTGCACGGACCGGTCCGGGCCGGGGGTGCGGGTGACCAGCCGCTGCCGCTCGGCGCGGGCCACCCGCTGGGAGATCGCGCCGGCCGTGACCAGCGTGCGCTCGACCAGCTGCCGGGTGGTGAGGCGGTACGGCCGGCCGCTGCGGCGCAGCACGCTGAGCAGGTCGAGGGTGGCGGCGTCGATGCCGGCGGCGGCGAGTGCGCGGCGGCGTTCCTCGGCGAACAGCTTGCCGAGCTGCCAGATCCGGGTGACCACGCCGATCGACTCGGTCGGGGTGCCGGGGCGCTCCCGCTGCCAGGCCTCCGCGATCTCGTCGGCGGTGTCCACGGCGTCCCCCTGGTAGTGTTGTTTAGGTCTAAACGTACTGCCTGGAGGTTATCGCATGACGCGCGACATCGTGGTCACCGGCGGCGGCACCGGCATCGGCAGGGCGATCGCCGCCGCCTTCGCCGCCCAGGGCGACCGGGTGGTCATCACCGGCCGGCGCAAGGATGTGCTGGCCGACGCGGCGGCCGGGATCGGCGCGCGGGCGGTGCCGTTCGACGCGAGCGACCCCGCCCAGGTCTCCGCCGCCCTCGCCGACCTGCCCGAACGGGTCGACGTGCTGGTCAACAACGCCGGCGGCAACACCGACCTCGGCGGCGACCCGGCTGACGGCACGCTCGCCGGGGTGGCCGAGGCGTGGCTGGCCAACTACCGGGCGAACATGATCAGCGCGGTGCTCGTCACGACCGCCCTCACCGACCGGCTCGCCCGCGGCGGCACGGTCGTCAACCTCGGCTCCATCGCGGCCGAGACCGGCGCCGGCTCCTACGGCGCGGCCAAGGCCGCCGTCGCCGCCTGGAACTCCGAGCTGGCCACCAGCCTCGGCGAGCGCGGCGTCACCTGCAACGTGATCGCCCCCGGCCTGATCACCGACACCGAGTTCTTCCACGGCAAGCTCAGCGACGAGCGGCGCGGCGTGCTCATCGGCCGTACCGCCACCGGCCGCGCCGGCACCCCCGACGACACGGCCGCGCTGGCCCTCTTCCTGGCCTCGCCCGGCGCCCGCCACCTCACCGGCCAGGTCTTCCACCTCAACGGCGGCGCCCACCGCACCCGCTGAGCCGGGTCACCCACCGCCCTGGCCGAGCAGGTCGGCCTCGTACCCGGCCACCGTCGCCAGCTCCGCGAGCTCGCCGGCGCGGTCCGCCGGGACGAACACCAGCGGGTAGCAGTCCGACACGATGTCGAGGTGGACCAGCGCGGTACCCGAGGCCCGCAGCTCCCGCGCGGCCACCTCGAGGAAGTCGTAGGTGGCGAGGTCGTCGTCGCCGGCCCCGTCCAGCCACGCCCACGCGTCCGGCCGGGCGGGCTGGGACCGCAGTTCCCTCAGCTCGGCGACGATCTCCTCGGCGGACTCCTTCCAGTCCACCTCGGCGAGCAGGCCATGGTCGGTGAGCGCGTTCACCAGGACGATCCACGGCAGCCCCGGCTCGACGTCCGTGTCGTCGATGCCCCGCTCCTCGAGCCGCTCGGCGTGCGTGGCGACGTAACCGTCCGGGTCGTCGAACGCGCTCGCCACCTCCTCGCCGACCCGCGGACTGTCCGGCGCGAGCAGGGTCGCGATCGCGATCAGCGCCGCGCGGGCGCCCGACGTCTCCGGCGGCATGTGGACCTCCTGCACGGTGTGGACGCCGGAAGGCTACCGTCCCGCCCGGTGCAGGACGGCGGTGAGCCGCACCGCGCCGGGGCCGGCGCGGAGGCGGGCCTCGACGGCGACCTCGGTCTCGGCGGCCGTGTCCGGCAGCGGCACGGTGTGGGTGCCGGCCCCGGGTGCGGCGGGGATCTCCTCCGCGAGCGGGGTGCCGTCGAGCACGATCCGGACGGCGCCGGTCGTGCCGGGGTCGGCGTCGATCTGGATGGTCAGGGCGGCGCCGGCCGGTACCGCGCGGGTGACGGCGAGGCGTTCCCACTCGGTGGACGTGGTGGCCGGCCAGTCGGCGGGGCGGGCCGGGAGCAGCGGTACGGGTGGGGACGGCGCGCTCGCGGGGGTCGCCCCGGCCGGTGGAGCCATCCGGGCGGCTTCCAGCAGGCGGAGGCGGCGCCTGATCTCACGGAGCTCGGTCAGCAGGGTGTCGGGGCGGTTGACTCTCACGGCTACCTCACACCGGCTCCGGGATCGGTTCGACGGTCAGCGTGACCTGTTCCTGGCCGGCATCGTCACCCGGCGTGACCTCGAAGCCGATGATGCGGACCGTCACGTCGACCATCGCGTCGGCGAAGAACGGGTCGTCGATGACCAGCCGGGCATCGTCGCCGACCGCGTACTCCCCCACCACCGGGTCGAGGTCGGCGCGGACGGTGAGTTCGGGGAGCACCACCGGGCGGCGCCGGGCGGCCAGCTCGCCGGCGGCCTGGGCCCGCACCAGCGCGGCGTCCTTCGTGTCGAGCTGGGACGCCGCGTCCTCCAGCAGCATCCAGCCGGCCGCGTACGCTCCGGTGTCCTCGGCGTAGCGGACCAGCGGGTTCCCGGTGTCGCCGGTGCCCTGGGCGAAGATCCGGGTGGCCATCGTGGCGGCGTCCCGCGGCCAGATGAAGTCCACCAGGTTCGCGCCGTACTCCCACACGTGCGGCCCGCCGGCCTGGCCCAGCCGGGGATGGCCGAACCGCAGGTACCGGCGGGGCCGGCCGCTGCCGTCGTACTCGACGTCGACGGTGAAGTCGAAGCCCCCGTCGGCGTTGGCCAGGTCGCGCAGCGCGTCCGCGACCGGTTTCTGCTCGCCGAGCGCGTAGCTCACCGTGCGCGACACCCCGGACGAGGTGGGGCCGCGCGGCTCGATGCCGAGGTCGCCGCCGGGCGCGGACTGGGCGAGCGCGACCAGGCCGGCCGCGATGGCGAGCTGGTCGGTGCGGGTGTAGGCGACGGGCGCGGCGGCGTCGGGATCGCCGAGCGACACCGGGGCCACCCTGCGGTGCTCGAAGTAGGACAGGAAGTCCGACGCGCCGATCTCCAGTACGCCGGTGGAGCCGGTGTACCGGGTGGTCCACACGATGCCGCCCCACAGCAACTCGCCCTCGCGGTCCACGTACACGGCGGTACGCCCGGGCTCGGTGAGCAGCCGCGGCCCCCTGGCCCTGATCTCCGGGTCGGTCACCGGCAGCTCCGCCCGGAAGCTGCCGGTGTCGTTGAGCTTCTTGTCGAACGACACCCCGCGCAGCGGCAGCTCGTCCAGGATCACCCCGCTGCTCAGGTCGGCGAGGAGGTAGGTGTACGCGGCGCCCACGTCAGCGGCCTCACTGGTAGGTGGAGAAGGAGATGCCGCTCAGTGACAGGTATCCCGTGTTCGGCACGGTCTGGGCGTACACCTCGCCGTTGGGTCGCACGTCGATCCGGCCCGATGACCCGTCCGGCGCGATGCTGACGACGAACAGCTCAGGAAGCGACGGCGGCCTGTACCCGGGCGGGAGGACAAAGCACACCGTGTGGTTCGCGCCGCCCATGATCAGTCCGCGCAGGCGGACGAAACCGTCATCGGTCTTGGTGTAGCCCCCGGGCATCCATCCCCGGGCGTACTGCTGCCAGCCGTTGTTCTGGAATTCGGCGGCGGAGAGCTCGTGCCAGCTGTCGCCGCGCGGCGGGCGGTACGGCACCCAGGCGCCGCCCTTCTGGACGTGCAGTTCGCCGAGGTCGAGCCGGTAGACGAACTGGCTGCTGCCGAGCCTGCCGGGGCCGGGCAGGTCGGCGGCGCCGCGGACCGGCAGGATGCCGGACAGCCCGGCGGTGAACTGGCGCAGGTCGGTGGGTTGCTGGGGCTGCCCGCCGGCCGGTATGGAGATCTGCGCCAGGGTCAGCGACAGCGCCGGCGGCGCGGGCGGCTGCGGGCTCGCCGCCGCCGTCCCGGCCAGCACGTGCACGTCGAAGCCGGGGTCGGTCGCCGGGTCGACCGCGGCGACGATCAGGTCGATCCGTCCGTTGGCCGGGTCGGCGGCCCCGATGGTGAGCGTCTTCGCGGCGTCGAGGGTGACCAGGAACGGGCCGTTGCCGGGCCGGCTCGGGTCGGCGATCACCGCCTGGAACGGGAGGACCGTCGCGGTGCTGCCGCTCAGCGTCACCCGTCCCGGCGTCCCCGGCCCGTCCCGCAGGCCGGAGCGGGTGCGGATGGGATCAAGCTGGTCGTTGGTGCCCTGCGCGGCGAAGGCCGCGCCGGTGGCCAGGCGCGCCTCGAACGCGTCGATGTTGTTCACCCAGCCTGGATGGCGTTCCCCCATGGTGTGCTCCTCTCAGATCCACGCGTCCCGCCAGCTCACGGCGAGTACGGCCGGGGTGTCGGTGCGTCGGGCGTCGAAGGTGACGGTGGTACGGCCGGGCGGCAGGCCGAACCAGCTGGAGCCGGCGAGCAGCGCGGCCCGCCGGGACGGGCCGTCGGGGGCGCCCAGCCGGACCGTCCGGGCGGCGGTGTCCACCCACAGCGTGTCGCCGCCGGCCAGCGACAGGCCGAAGGCCAGCCACTCGCCGGTGGAGGCGTTGCGGATGGCCGGGTTGTCGCACGGCCCGGTGACCGTCCACACCGGCCAGCTGGCGGCGGTGCCGGCGTTGGGCAGCGGCAGCGCGCCGCCGGCAGGCTGGCCGAAGTCGAGCGGCCAGGCGGCGATCGGGAAGGTGATGCCGTGCGCCGGCTGCGGCAGCCCGCAGGAGGCGGTGTACGTGGCGGCGCCGTACCGCAGCGGGTCGGGCGCTGTCAGCTGCACCGACCAGGTGAAGGTGTACGGGGTCTCGTCGGTGATCTTGGTCTGGCCGGACAGCCGCACGCGGGCCGTCCTGACGACCGTGCGCTCCTGGACGGTCAGGTCGGCGAGGGTGGACCCGTCGGCGAGCAGCGCGGCCAGCCGGTCCTTGGCCCGCTCCTTGGTGTCCGGGTCGGGCGCGACGGCGGTACCGGTGAGCGTGACAATCCGCGCGCCGAGGAACGACGGCGCGTCGAACGAGCCGTCCCGCTGCGGGCGGGCGGCCAGGTCGAGGCGGATCTCCGGCGGGCCCGACCAGCCGTCCTCCTCGGTGACCCACCACTCGACACCGTCGTCGTCCACGGTGTTGGCGGCCCAGCCCGCCGCGACGGTGTACACGGGGAGTTGCAGGATGTCGCCCATCAGTGCTTCGCCGCCCATGCCAGCTCGCGGGCGGCGATCCGGCCGATCTCGTGCTCGGACTGGCCCGGCCGCGGGTACACGTTGACGGTCACGTCGCGGCCGAGGCCGGCGGCCACCCTGCCCAACCGGGACAGCGGCACCACCAGCTCGTCCTCGCGGCCCTCGCCGAGCACGGCCAGCACGCCGCCCGGCCGGCGCGGTACCAGCGCGCCCTCGGCCAGCTCCGGGATGTGCGGCAGGCCGAGCGTGAACCCTCCGAAGTGGACGGGACCGAGGCTGAAGCCCGGGATGCTGAAGTGGATGCCGTTCCAGCCGCGGATGATCCAGTCGACCGCGCCGCGGAACGCGTCCTTGATCCCGTCCCACATGCCCCTGGCCGCGCCGGCGATCCGGCCGCCGAGGCCGCGGATCCAGCCGACCAGGGTGTCCCAGGCGCGCACGATGCCGTCCTTCACGGCGACCGCCGCGTCCCTGATCCTGTCCCAGTTCCTGACGATGAGCAGTACGGCGACGCCGATCGGGCCGGTGAGGATCGCGAGCAGCAGCGGCCAGTGGTCCCTGATCCACCTGACGACGGCCACGGCGGCGTTGACGACCCAGCCGATCGCGACGGCGACGGCGCGCATGGCGGCCTGCACGATCGCCCGGAACGTGCCGCTGCGCTGGTACGCCAGCACGATCAGGCCCACCAGCAGGGTGATCCCGGTGATGATGAGGCCGACCGGGTTGAGCCGCATCGCCAGGTTGAGCAGGGCCTGCGCGGCGGCCCACAGCCGGGTCGCGATGGCGACGGCCCGCTGGGCCACCATCGACGCCACCGTGCGGGCGGTGTTGACGACCGCCTGGGCGGCGGCGCGGGCGTACCCGGTGGCGAGCTCGGCCAGGCCGCGTACCGCGCCGGTGAGCGAGGTGGCCATCCCGCGGGCGCCCTGCGCGAACCGCCCCACCGCGCCGGCCGCGTTGGTCGCGCCCGTGCGCAGGGTGGTGAAGGCCTTGTTCACGTTGCCGGAGGCCGCGGTGCTCAGGTCGTTGAGGGCGGTGCTGCCGGACCGGCCCAGGGTCTTCAGCTCGCCGCCGAGCTTGCCGACCTCGCCGGCGGTCTCCTTCAGCCCGGCCCTGATGTCGCGTACCGCGCCCGGCAGCTCCTTGAGCTGGTCGGCGGCCTCCCGCACGCCGGTGGCCACCTCCTTGACCGCCTCGGTGTAGCCGACCACGTCGGTGACCGCCTGGGTGACCTCCGGGTGCGTCTTCTTGAAGTTCTCGGTCATCTCGGTGAGCTGGTTGTTCACCAGCGTCGCGAAGTCGGAGGAGATCTTGTGGGCCGCGTCGGACACCGCGCCGGTCACCGACTGCTGGATGCTCGCGACCGTCGCCACCGCCGACCGGCGCGCCTCCGCGGTGACGTCGCTCATCGCGGCGCGCGCCTCGGCCACCATGCCGCGGATCGCCGCCTGCGCCTCGGCGGTCGCGGTCCGCACGATCGGATCGGTCACGGGGCATCCCCTCCCGGCTGGCCGAAGAAGGCGGCGATCTGGTCGGGGGTGGCGGGCGGGGTGGACTGCTCGGCGGTTTCCGGCACGCCGGGCCGGGGCAGCGGCGGCGGCCGGTCCGGGGTCGGCGAACCCTCGGCGGTGTGGACGGTCGCGAACATCCAGTTGGCCGTGGCGACCTGGTCGACCACGCTGGCGAGCAGGTGCTCGGTGAGCCCCCAGTCCGCCTCGTCGCCGTGCAGGGCGCGCGTCAGGGCGGCCTCCCGCGGCAGGTGCTGGAGGAGTACGCGCAGCCGGCGGGCGGACAGCCGGCCGCGGTAGTAGTCCAGCAGGTCCACCCCGTAGAACCGGAGGAGATCGGCTTCCATCGCCTCGGCGTGCTCGGTCAGGAGCCCGTCGAGGCCGAGGATTCCCCCAGGGCCATGCCGGTGTCGCGGCCGTACGCCTCCAGCAGGGCCTGCACGTCCTGCACGGTCGTGTCGTGCTCGCCGAAACGCTTGAACTGGTCGTCGCCGAGCAGCAGGACCAGCAGGCCGTCGAGGTCGGAGGAGTCGAGCGCGGCCAGGTCGCGCACCGCGTTCCTGGGCAGTTCGGTGGGCAGGGTGAAGACCTCACCGTCCAGTTCGAACTCCCAGCGCTCGCCGAGCGCCTCCAGGCGCTGGGCGCGGGCCGCGTTCACGTCGTAGCGGGCCATCGGGCTCACTCCTCCTCGGCGGTGGCGGCGGTGGCGGCGGCGGTGGGCGCGGTGGCGTTCATCGACCAGACGGCCAGCGGCTCGGAGGTCGCGCTGATCGGCGTGAGCGCGGTGAACGTGACGCCGAGCCTGACGGCGGTGTTCCGGCTGAACGCGGTCTCGTCGGTGTCGGTGACGACGCCGCGGGGTACGTAGAACCGGTGGGTGACGGTGGGGCCGTCGCGGAACTCGACACCCAGCGACCGCTCCACCACCTGCGGCGCGGCGGCGATCTGGTAGCTGAGCCCGCCCGGCTGCATCACGCCGCCGCCGAAGAAGAACGGCAGCGTGTCGGCGTTGACCTGGAGCAGCGCGAACTTCACCGACAGGTCGCGGTCGCTGTAGACGTACCGGATCGCGGCGACGGTCTGCCAGGTGTCGACCGGGTCGAGCTTGTCCTTCTTGGTGAACTTCACCCCGTCGGCCGACGTGTACCCGAGGTCCCGCCACGGGTCGGTCCAGTCCTTGGTGAAGTCGGCCGGCGGTGCCGTCCCCGCGGCCGCGACGAAGACGCGACCCGTCCCCGCCACCCGGATCTCGCTGGCGTTCGCTCCAGCCATGACTGCTCCTCGGTTAGTTCTCCTCAGACGTGGACGGTCAGGCGGTACCTGGCCATGTAGCGCGCGGCGTGCTGGTGGGGGGTGTCGGGCAGCCAGTGCGGTCCCCGCTCCTCGGCCAGGTCGGCGACGGGCATCACCCACAGCAGGCCGCGCGCGGTGAGCGCGAGCCGGTGCGCCGCGGCCTTGTCAGGGCCGTAGGCGTCGATCCTGACCAGCGCGTTGTCGAGACGGTCGTCGCTGACGTAGACCCCGCCGACGCGGGTGACGAGGACGGTGGGCGCCTTGCCGTCGTAGTCGTCCGGCAGTACCAGCCGAACCGGCACGCCGGCCAGCTCCGACCGCGCCGCCAGGTAGCTGACCACGAGACTTTCGACGTCCGGGAAGGCCACCGGCGGCTGATCACCGCTCGCCATTCCGCCTCACCTCCCCCGTGAGCCCGGCGCGAGTTGACGCTAGCTCGGATAACTCGGAAGCGGAAGGCGAGAAGGTATCGGACTACCGCCAATCCGGCACGTCGATCGACACCCTTGCGCCCGAGCCCCACGTCGCCGACGGCACCGTCGCACCGGTCCCGTCTCCATCGGTCCCGTCCCGCCCCGCTGTCCGGCAGATGGCCGGGCGTGAGCACCACCATGGCCGCGCTCGGCGTGGCCGGGATCGCCGCGCTCGCGGCGGCGGCCCGGATCTACCGGTCGCCGAGCACGTGCGCGACCACCGGACCGCACTGGTGACGGTCGGGCTCTGGGCGGTTACGCCGGGTTCGGTGGTGGTGAACCTGCCCTACGTGGACGGCCTGTTCGTCGCGTTCGCCGCGTGCGTGGTGCCTGTACGCGCCGCTGCGCGGCGATTGGAGCTGGGCCGCCGCGATATGCGTGCTGGCCGGGCTCACCAGGTCCGCCGCGTCCTCGCGGTCCTGTGCGGCTGGTACGTCAGGTACGGCTGGTACGGCTGGTTCGTGCCGGTTCTCAGCGGCTACGCCCGCTGCGTCCTGGGGGTGATCCGGGTCAGCTCGTAGTGGGTGGCCTCGGGGCGGCGGGTACGGCGCCAGTAGGTGAAGGTGAAGCCGGGCCAGATGGTGCGGTTGACGCCGTCCTCGTCGAGGTACCAGGACTTGCAGCCGCTGTTCCAGACCGTGCCGGTGAGCTTTGACTGGATGTCGGTGTTGAAGGCGCGCTGGACCTCGGGGCGGACGTCGAGGAAGTCGGCGCGGTCGCGCCTCAGCAGAGCGAGGCAGCCGAGGACGTACCTGATCTGGGCTTCCGCCATGAAGACCACCGAGTTGTGGCCGAGGCCGGTGTTCGGGCCGAGCATGAAGAACAGGTTCGGGAAGCCGCTGACGGTGATGCCGAGGTACGCCGTCATGCCGTCCTGCCAGGCCTCCTCCAGGGTGACGCCGGCCCGGCCGGTGATCTTCATCTTGTGCAACTGCTCGGCGATCTTGAAGCCGGTGCCGAAGACGATCGCGTCCACCGGCCGCTCCACGCCGTCGTTGCCGACGACGCCGTGCGGCCGCACCTCGGCGATCCCGTCGGTGACCAGCTCGACGTTGGGCCTGCCGACCGCGGGGTAGAAGTCGTTGGAGATCAGGATGCGCTTGCAGCCGATCGTGTAGCCCGGGGCGAGCTTGGCCCGCAGCTCCGGGTCGGCAACCTGGTGGCGCAGGTGCCGGCGGGCGAGCCAGGCCGGCAGTCCGGTGTATTTCGGGTTGAGGAAGCCGATGGCGCGGCTCTCCATCACCGCGTACACCAGGTCGCGGTACGCCCGGCCGGCGACCGGGTTGCTGAACAGCCGCTGCTCGGTCGGGCTCAGCCGCCGGTCAGGCTTGGGCAGGATCCAGGGCGGGGTCCGCTGGAACAGGTGCAGGGCCTCGACCTGGGGCTGGATCTGCGGCACGAACTGGATCGAGCTGGCGCCGGTGCCGATGACCGCGACCCGCTTGCCGGCGAAGTCGAAGTCGTGGTCCCACTGCGCGGAGTGGAAGGTGGTGCCCTCGAACGCGTCCAGGCCGGGCAGGGCCGGGTACGACGGCTCGTGCAGCGGGCCGAGCCCGGCGACGACCGCGCGGGCGGTGAGCGTGCGCCCGTCGGCCAGGCGCAGCCGCCACCAGCCGACCTCCTCGTCGAACTCGGCGGCCACCACCTCGTGGTGGTACCGCAGGTGCGGGCCGATGCCGAAGCGCTCGACGCAGGCCCGCAGGTAGTCCCAGATCTCCGGCTGCGTGGCGTACTTGCGGGACCAGGTCGGGTTGCGGGCGAAGGAGAAGGAGTACAGGTGCGCCGGGATGTCGCAGGCGCAGCCGGGGTACTGGTTCTCCCGCCACGTGCCGCCCAGGTCGGCGGCCTTCTCCAGGACGACGAAGTCATCGATGCCGTGGCGCTTGAGCTGGATCGCCATGCCGAGGCCGGAGAATCCGGCCCCGATGACCGCGACGTGGAAGTCCGGGTTCATGGGTGCTCCGTCGGTCCGTGGGGTTACCCACTAGTATCTGTAACCAGCGGTAACAGTCAAGGGGTCTGGAAGGCCAACCTCCAGAACCGGTCCCGCACGGTGTTCAACGGCTTCCGGTCACGCGTGTACAGGACCTTGTTCGTGAGCAGGATGCCGAACCGGCCCTGCTTCCGGCACACCCACAGCGACGTGCCGGTGAAGCCGGTGTGGCACCACACGTCGTCGGCCTCGGTGGCGTGCAGCGCCGGGTGCCAGCCCAGGCCGCGGGGCGGCCACAGGTCGCCGGTGTGCACCCGCAGCGAGGTGGCCACCCAGTCCGGGGCCGCGCCCCAGCCGGCTCCGCCCTCCAGCACCGCGCGGCAGAACAGTGCCAGGTCAGCGGCGGTGGAGAACACCCCGGACACCGGCGAGACGCCGCCGAGCAGCCGGGTGCTGTAGTCGTGCACGCTGCCGCGCACGTGCGCGCCCGCCTCCGCGTCGTACTCGGTCGGCACCGCCCGCTCCGGCGGCACCGGCCCGAACCGGGTGTCGGTCATCCCGAGCGGCTCCCACACCCGGGTACGGCAGGCCACGTCGAACGGGCCGAGCCGGTCCTCGAGCAGGTACCCGAGGATGAGCGCGGCGCGGTCGGTGTACTCCACCGCCTCGCCGGGCGGGCGGCGCAGCGGCTCGGCGAGCACCGCCGCCCGGATCTCGGCCGGGTCGCGGGTGCCGTACTGGGCCAGGTTGGCCCGCAGCGGCATACCCGCCGTGTGGGTGAGCAGCTGGCGGAGGGTGACCGCGGCGGTCGGCCGGCCGGCCGCGTCCGGGAGCAGGCTGGCCAGCGGCGCGTCCAGGTCGCGCAGGTCCGGGTCGGCGGCGATCGTGCCGAGCAGCGCCCAGGTACCGATGATCTTGGTGAGGCTGGCCAGGTCGAAGAGGGCGTCCGGGACCATCGGCGCCGGCTCATCGGGGTGCGGGCGGCCGACCGTGCCGATGTCGAGGGTGTCGAGATCGCCGGTGGCGTAGACCGCGCCGGGGAACACCCGGTCGGCGACGGCTTCCGTCAGCAGGTTCCGCAGGTCGGCAGGGGGCATGCCCGGTACTTTGACACGGCCCCGCCCTGGCCTACACAGCCAGGGCGGTCATCAGCAGGAGTTCCTCGTGCAGGCGGCGGAGGTCGTCGGCGGGCGGGCCGAGGCCCTCCAGGGAGCTGCGGGCGCGGTAGGTGCCCGGGTCGCCGGCGCAGGCCAGGTCCACGGCCGCCCGGACCAGTACCAGGTGGTAGGCGACGTACCGGCCCAGTGCCTGCCGGTACGGCTCCAGTTCCGGGTCCACCGTCATCGCCTCCACGGCGGCTTCCTGGCGGTGGTACCGGCGGGCGCAGCGGCCGGCGGCGATCATCACGACCTCGGCCGGCGGCCCCGGCAGGCCGCAGGCGCGCACCACCTGGGCGGCCTCGTCCTGCCCGGCGACCGCCCGGACGGCGGCGTCGGCCAGCGCGGCGAGCTGGCTCTCACGGGAGGCCATGCCCCCAGTGTGCCCCGGGCGGTCAAGCGGGGGTACGGGTCAGGAGGACGGCGTACAGGGTCAGGCCGGGGCCGAACGCCATCAGCACCACGTGACCGCCGACCGGCACCCGGGGCCGCAGCTCCTCGAGCACCAGCAGCACGGTGGCGGACGAGCAGTTGCCGTGGTCGCGGAGGACCTGGCGGGATGCGTCCACCGCGTCCGCCGGCAGGGCGAGCTGCTCGGCTACCACGTCCACGATCCGCGGGCCGCCCGGGTGGACCGCCCAGCCGGCGACGTCCGGCACGGCCAGCCCGTGCCGGCCGAGCAGCTCGTCCACCACCTCGCCGACGTACTTCTCCAGCACGTCCGGCACCCGCGGCGACAGCCCCATTCGGAAGCCGAGGTCGGTGACGTCCCAGGTCATGTGGTCGGCGGTGGACGGGTCGGTGCGCGCCACCACGTCACGGACCCGGAAGCCGCCGCCGCCAGGCCGCAGCACCACGGCGGCCGCCGCGTCGGAGAACAGCGCGTGCGCCACCACCTGGTCCACCGCCCGGTCCGGCGGCTGCACGTGCAGGCTGGTCAGCTCGACGCAGAGCAGCACCGCGGGCCGGTCCCGCGCGGTCACGTAGTCGCCGACCGCGCCGAGCGCCGGCAGCGCCGCGTAGCAGCCCATGTGGCCGATCAGCAGTCGCTGGGTGTCGGCGGGGAGCGCGAGGTCGGCGGCGAGCTGGACGTCCAGGCCGGGCGTGACGTAGCCGGTGCAGCTCGCCACCGCGAGCAGCCCCACCTCGGCCGGGTCGAGGCCGGCGTCGGCCAGCGCGCCGGTCACCGCCTCGTACGCCAGCGGCGGCGCGGCGGTCGCGTACCGCTCCATCCGCGCCCCGGTCCCCCACGCCGAGACGTCCTCGACCAGCGGGTTCACCACGCCGTGCCGGCTGTGCACGCCGACGGAGCCGAACAGCCGCCCGGCCGCCCGCACCCCGGCGTAGTGCCGGGAGAAGAAGCCGTCCCACAGCTCGTCCTGCTCCAGCCGCTGCGGGAACGCCGCGCCGATGCCGCAGACGACGGCTACCACCGGGCTACCTCGGCGGCGTGCGGATCCAGGCCGAGGGCCGCCATCCCCAACCAGTCGGCGCACACGTCGGAGGTGGCCGGCTGCAGCGAGCCGCAGCGGGCGTCCCGGAACAGCCGCTCCAGCGGGTGCCCGCGCCGGGACGCCGAGGTGCCGGCGGCCTCCAGCAGCGAGCCGGCCACGTTCATCGCGGTCTCGCCGGCCAGCAGCTTGGCCCGCCACACCCACCGGTTGGTCTCCGGGTCGCCCGGCGCGGTGTCGACCCGGCGGGCGGCCTCCAGCACGGCCAGCCGGGCGGCGGCGACGGACGCGTCTGCCCGGCCCAGCCTGGCCCGCACCGCCGGCAGCCGGCCGAGGTTGCGGGCGGTGACGTGGGCGGCGCAGGCGTCGACGGCGGCCTGGGCCACCCCGACGTACACGGCCGCGTACGAGGCCACCAGCCACTGCGGCATCACCTGCGCGACCAGCAGCGCGATGCCCTCGATGCCGCCGAGCAGGGTGTCGGCTGGCACGGTGACGTCCAGGTGCAGGTCGTTGCTGCCGGTGGCGCGCATGCCGAGCGAGTCCCAGGTCTCCTCCACCTTCACGCCGGGGCCGTCCGGCACCAGGAAGTACGAGACCTTGTCGTCGCGGCGGGCCGCCACCAGGTACGCGTCGGCGTGCCCGGCCCCGGACACGAACGTCTTGTGCCCGGTGATCCGGTACCCGCCGTCCATCGGCTGGTAGGAGGTCTCCAGCTCGGACAGCCGGCTGCCGGCCTTGCGCTCGCTCATCGCCACCGCGTACAGCGCCCCGTCCCGCGCTCTCTCCAGCACCCGGTCGCGGTGGGCGAAGAACGACTCGGCCGCGCCGAACGCCCGCGCCACCTCGTCGGGCGTCTGGGCGAGCACGCCGGTCACCGAGGCGTGCATGTTGTAGATCAGCGCGGTGGCGCCGTTGCCGGCGGCCAGCGCCATGGCCACCTCGGCGTAGTCGGCGAAGCCGGCGCCGGGCCCGCCGAGCCGCTCCGGCACCATCAGCCCGAGCAGGCCGGCCTCGCGCAGGTCGTCGAAGTCGGCGGCCGGGAAGGTGCCCGCCCGGTCGTGCCCCGCCGCCCGTTCCGCCATCGGCGCGGCCAGCGCGCGGGCACGTTCCAGCAGGTCAGCGGTGCTTGGCGCGGTCATCGCTCCTCCTTGCGGCCGTGCCCGGTGAACAGCACGGTGGTGGGTCGGGTGGGAACCATCCGGACGTCAGGGCGGCGCCGGACCAGCCAGGACAGGCAGTCGGTGACCCGCGGCCGCAGGCCGGTGAGGTCGAGGGGCACGCCGTGCGCGGCGGCGGCGCGGCGCAGCCGGTCCCGGTTCACGAACAGCGCCGGGTCGTGGATGCCCCGGGGTACCGCCGGGAGCCGCTCACCGACGGTGACGAGCAGGAACCGGGCCAGCCAGGTGTCGGCGAGCGTGTCCAGCAGCAGCGTCCCGCCGGGCGCGAGCACCCGGCAGACCTCGGCGACCAGCGGTTCCAGGCCCGGTACGTGTTCGAGTACCTCGCCGGCCACGACCACGGCGGCGGCCGCGTCGCGGACCGGGAGCGCCCGCACGTCGGCCCGTACCGCTGACACCCCGTGCGCGCGGGCCAGCCGGAGCGACTCCAGTGACAGGTCCACGCCGACGTGCCGGTACCCGAGCGGCGTCACGTGCGGGGCGAGCAGCCCGCCGCCGCAGGCCAGGTCGAGCAGGACCGCGCCGGGCGCGGCGGCCGGCGGCAGCGCTCCGGCCCGGGCCGCGGCCAGCCAGTGCAGCGGCGCGAACGCTCCGCGCGGGCGCCACCATTCCGCGGCGAGGTCGTCGTACTGCCGGGGGTCGTTGCGTTGCCGGGCCGGGGGCACGCACCCCACTCTACGGTTGATTGGTCATCTCTTCGGCCGCGAACAGCACGGTGAGCACCGCGACCAGCGCGGATAGTTGCCACCCGGCGGCCGCCCTGCCGGCCACGGCGGTCGCCACCAGCACCGGCAGCGCCACCAGCCGGGGCGCCAGCCGGCCGAGCCGGAGCACCGCGCGGAACGCCAACTCACCACCGAGGAACAGGGCCACCCCGCCGGACAGGGCGACGGCGTGCCCCCACGGCAGCGCGGCGCCGGGGTGAGCGATCGCCCGTTTCATCCCGGTGGCCACGCACACCACGCCGAGCAGGATCGCCACGTGCGTGTACGCGTAGGCGTTCAGGACGAGGATGGTCCGCCGCGAGCCGCCGACCGACTCGAGCGCCACCGCCGCGCGGTCGTCGTCGCCACCGAAGTACACCCACCACAGGCAGGCGGCCAGCGCCAGCCCGAGGACCGCGACCAGCGCCAGCCGGGAGCCCACCGGCCGGCCCTCCGCGCCCAGCCCGATCGCGACGACCGCCTCCCCCAGGGCGATGATCACGACCAGCCCGTGCCGCTCCACGATGTGTCCGGCCCGCATCGCCAGCCCGCCGATGCGGCTCACGTACGGGATGAGGACGTGCACGCCCACCGCGCCCAGCCACAGGGCGGTGCGTGGCCAGCCGTGGACGAATCCGGCGCCCAGCACCAGCAGCGCGGCCGCCAGGTTGAGCGGGCCGAACCGCAGCACCGCCCGCAGCGGGTCCGAGCCGACCGTGGTCCGGCTGTACAGCAGCGCGTGCAGCGCGTTGATCAGCAGGTACGCCAGCCCGAACGCCACGCCACCGTCGCCGAACGCGCGCGGCAGCGCCATCGCCGCCAGCAGGAACGCCGCCATCCCGGCGAGCAGCACCAGCCGGCGGCTGAGCCGGTCCGGCGGGACGGAGTTGGTGAGCCAGCAGTACCCGTCGTACATCCACCAGACGACCAGCAGGATCAGCGTGGCGTGCAGCAGCCCGCGCGGGTGGAGGTCGTGCGAGAGCACCTGGGTCAGCTGGGTGACGGTGAAGACGAAGACCAGGTCGAAGAACAGCTCCAGGGTGGAGACCCGCAGCTCGGCGGCTTCGTCCTGCACCATCCGAGTATGCCGTGGAAGGACTAGCCGAGCGGGCCCAGCCAGCTCGGCGACGTCGCCGAGCACCACCTCGCCACGCCCGCCGTCCCGGCGGCGGACACCTCGGCGGACACCTCAGTAGACACGGTCGCCGACCCGGGCGTCCCGGTCGGGCCGCAGCAGGGACAGCTCGCCGTCCTCACCGTGCACGCCGAGCAGCAGCACCTCCGACTTGAACCGGGCGATCCGCATCGGCTCCAGGTTGACCACGCCGATGACCTGCCGCCCGACCAGCGCCGCCCGGTCCGGGTAGGCCACCGGGGCCTGCGCGACCGACCACCGGTCGCCGAGTTCCGCCCCGAAGTGCACGCGGATCCGGTAGCTGGGCCGGCGCGCCTCGGGGAACTCGAGGACCTCCCTGATCACGCCCACCCGCATGTCGACGCGGTCGAACGCCGCCGCGTCGATGCGCTCCTCGGTCACGCTGGCACCGTACCTGTCCTGCACGTCGGCGATCTCGTCATTACCGCCACGTAGCGGCTACTCGCGGCTCACGCGTCGGGCAGCGCGCCGGGGCGGCCGAAGTACCAGCCCTGGGCGGCGTCGCAGCCCAGCGCGTGCAGCCGCTCGGCCTGGAGTTCGGTCTCTACACCCTCGGCGATGACCGTGTGGCCGAGCGTGTGCGCGAGCTCGACCAGGGTGCGGACGATCTGCTCGTCCACCCGGTCGGGCAGCTCGGCGCGCAGGCCCTCCACGAACGAGCCGGCGATCTTCAGCGCGTGTACCGGCAGGTGGCGCAGGTAGGCGAGGTTGGAGTACCCGGTGCCGAAGTCGTCGATGGCGATCCGCACGCCCATCGAGGACAGCTCGCGCAGCGCCCGCAGCGGCTCGTCGTCGGTGCCCATGACTGCGCTTTCCGTGAGCTCGAGCAGCAGCCGGTCGGGCCGCAGGCCGGTCTGCTCGAGGATCTTGCGCACGTCGGAGACCAGGCCGGGATCGCGGGACTGGCGTACCGCCAGGTTGACGCTGACGAAGGTGTCGTCGTCCGGCGCGGCCTCCTGCCAGGCCCGGCAGGCCTCGGCCAGCACCTTGCGGCCGAGCGGCACGATCAGGCCGGTCTCCTCGGCCAGCTCGATGAACCGGTCCGGGCCGAGCACCCCGAACTCCGGGTGCCTCCAGCGGACCAGCGCCTCCACCCCGATCCGCTCGGCGTCCGGCAGCCGGACCAGCGGCTGGTACTCCACGAAGAACTCGTCCCGGTCCAGCGCGGCCGGCATCGCCGCGGACAGCGTGTAGCGGGCCACCTCGTGCGCGTTGCGGTCCGGGTCGAACAGCGCCCAGCGGCCCTTGCCCTCGGACTTCGCCCAGTACAGCGTGATGTCGGCGGCCTGCATGGCGTCGGCGGGGCTGGTGTCGCCGACGTCGGCCTCGACGATGCCGATGCTCGCCGAGATCGTCAGCTCGTGCCCGCCGATCCGGATCGGCGCGGACAGCGCCGCCAGCACGCCGTCGGCCAGCGACACCACGCTCCCGGTGCCGTTCAGGCTCTCCACCAGGATGACGAACTCGTCGCCGCCCATCCGCGCCACCAGCCGGCCGGGCCCGGACACCCGCTCGTCCAGCCGCCGCCCCACCGCGACCAGCAACTGGTCGCCGACGTCGTGGCCGAGGCTGTCGTTGACCACCTTGAACCCGTCCAGGTCCAGGTAGCACAGGCCGATCCTGGTGTCGGGCAGCGCGGTGCCGAACGCCTCGGTGAGCCGGTCGAAGAACAGCGCCCGGTTGGGCAGGCCGGTGAGCGGGTCGTGCAGCGCCTCGTGCCGCAGCCGGGCGTGCAGCAGGTGCCGGTCGGTGACGTCCTCCAGCATGAACACCTGGTAGCGCGGCACGCCGTCCTCGTCCCGGATCACCGAGATGGCCAGGTGCGCCCACACCACGACGCCGTCGCGGCGGTAGAACCGTTTCTCCGTGCGGACGTACTCCCGGTCGCCGGCCACCAGCGCGGTGCAGGCCAGCAGCACCCCGGACACGTCGTCGGGGTGGACCAGGTCGGCGACGTAGGTGCCGGTCAGCCCGGCGACCTGGTGGCCGAGCATCTCCGCGAGCGCCTGGTTGACATCGATCAGCCGGCCGTCCAGGTCGGTGATGCCGATGCCGACCGCGGCGTCGGCGAAAACCGCCCGGAACCGTGCCTCGCTGTTGCGCAGCGCCCGCTCGGCGTCGTTGCGGGCGTCCAGCACGGCCTGCCGGATCGCCTCCTGCTCGGCCAGCGTGCGGCCCCTGGCCGCGGCGGCGTACCCGGTGGCCAGCGCACCCTCCAGCGCCGCCAGCCGGCCGCGCAGCTCCGGGGTGTCCTCCAGGCCGAGGTCGTCCAGCAGCCGGACGGTGAGCACCTCGATGGTCCGGCCCAGCGTGCCGGGGCCGGTGAAGTGCGTGTCGATCATCTCCCGGCCCAGCTCGGCGGCCGTGTCCGGGCGGAACGGCTCGGCGGTGAGCAGGGCGGCCAGCCGGGTCGTCAGGCCGGCCAGGTACTGCTCCACCTCGGGCCGGTCGAGTGGCACATAACTCGTGTCGGAAACCGCCGCGGCCCACGCGGCGGCGAAGGCCTGCTCGGCCGCGGTGGGCACCCGCCCGGCGGCCGGCGCCTCGACGCCGTTGTCGCCGGGATCGGGGCCGGTCGGGGTGGCCGCCTCGGTGGTCCTGGGGGCGGCGGTCGTGCGTTCTGGCTGGCGGCGGCGGCTCATCCGGGACGGCCGGCCCGCCAGTCGAAATCGCGCCGGGCAGGCTGGCACCCGCCTGACACCCACGTCGGCCGTTCCACGGCAGTACCCCTCGTCACCCCTCGTCGGTTCGGGCCAGACCCCCGCGAGCATACGACGTATCGCCGACCGGTTCGCACGTGCTGTACCGCTATGTCCCTTACGGAAACCTTCTCGCCAAATCCTATCGGGCCGCCGGCGATCATGGTGCTCCACCCGCCGTGTCCACCCACGCTCCACCCCGCGCTCCATCCGCGGGCCCATCCGGTGTGCCACCCACGTCCCTACCGTCATCGGCATGTTGACTTTGCTGATCGTCGCCGCCCTGATCGTCCTGGTCGTCGCCCGCCGGCTGGCCGGAGAACCGCTGCGGATCAAGCAGATGCTGATCATCCCCGTCGTGCTCGCCGGGATCGGCATCCACCAGCTCGCCGGCGGCACCATCACCGGCGGCATGGTCAGCTACCTGGCGGTGGGCTCGGTCGTCGCGGCCGCGCTCGGGCTGGTACGCGGAATGACCGTGGCCGTGTACGAGAAGAACGGCGTGGTGTGGATGCGGTACCGGCCGCTGACCATCGTGATGTGGGTGCTGTCGGCGGCCGTGCGGGGCGGCATGGCGATGGCCGCGCGGGGCGCCGGGGTGCACGTGCCCGCCCAGACCACGATCCTGCTCGCGGCCGTGTCGCTGGCCGCCGAGGCCGCCATGGTCGCGCCGAAGGCGCTGGCCACCGGCGCGACCTTCGCCCCGTCGCGGCGCGGCCGGTCGCTGCGCTCCCGGTAGCGTCGGGCGAATGACGCTGTACGGCGACAACTGGCCGCTGGCCGAGCGGCCACGGCTGGCCTGGTGGGTGCGGCTGACGGCGGTACCGGCGGTCACGGTGGCCGCCGCCCGCGCCACGCCGCACCCCGGCCTGCACGGCCAGCACCTGCTGGCGGCGGTGGCGCTCGCGGTGGCGGTCGCCGGCAGCCTCGGCTGGCTGCTGGGCCCGCGGTCGGCACTGCCGGCGTCGGTGGTCGCGATGGTGGCGGCCGGCGGCGTGCTGACCACGCTCACCCACGCCAGCCCGGCCGTGCTGTTCCTGATGGTCGGCGCGGCGGCGGCCGGGCTCAACTTCGAACTGCCGCACGCGGTGGCGGTGGGCGCGGCCGGGGTGGCCGGCCTGCTGCTCACCGGCGCCGCCACCGGCCGGGACGTGACCGGGCTGCTCGGCTGGGTGCTGGCCACCGCGCTGGTACTCCAGAGCGGGCGCGGGCGCCGGCAGTACCACCTGCGCATGGAGCAGGCGCAGATGCTGGTCGCGCAGACCGAGCGGGCCCGGCAGGAGGAGGCGAAGGTGGCGGCGCTGGCCGAGCGGGGGCGGCTGGCCAGGGAGATCCACGACGTGCTGGCGCACGCGCTCTCCGCGCTCGCCGTGCAGCTCGACGCGGCCGACGCGCTGCTCGCCGGCGACGACCCGGTACGGGCGCGGCAGTTCGTGCTGCGGGCCAGGAACCTGGCCAAGGACGGGCTGGCCGAGACCCGGCGGGCGGTGGCGGCGATGCGCGGCGACACGGTGCCGCTGGCCTCGGTACTGGAGTCGCTGGTGACCACGTACCGCGACAGCACCGGCGCGCCGGCAACACTCGCCGTCACCGGTACGCCGGACACGCTGCCGGGCGACACCACGCTCGCGCTGGTCAGGGTCGCGCAGGAGGCGTTCACCAACATCGGCAAGCACGCGCCGGGCGCGGCCGTCTCGGTGACGCTCCGTCACACGGAGGCGGGGATGGTACTCACCGTACGCAACGACGAACCTCCGCCGGGTCAGCGCCCGCTGGCCGGCACCGGCGGCGGGTACGGCCTGGCCGGGATGCGGGAACGGGTCGGGCAGCTCGGCGGCACGGTCAGCGCGGGCCCCGATGGCGGCGGCTTCCGGGTAGAGGCGAAGATTCCGGCATGAGAGCGCTGCGCATCGTGGTCGCCGACGACCAGGCCGCCGTGCGGGAGGGCCTGGCCACCATGCTCGACCTGCTGCCCGACGTCGAGGTGGTGGGCATCGCCGCGGACGGCGAGTCCGCCACCGCGCTGGTCGCGCGGCACGAGCCGGACGTGGTGCTGATGGACCTGCGGATGCCCGGCCTCGACGGGGTGGCGGCGACCAGGCGGATCCGCGCGGAGCACCCCGGCACGCAGGTGGTCGTGCTGACCACGTACGCCGACGACTCGCTCATCCTGGCGGCGCTGCGCGCCGGCGCGCTCGGGTTCCTCACCAAGGACGCCGGCCGCGACGACATCGCCCGCGCCCTGCACGCCGCCGCCACCGGCCAGTCCGTCCTCGACCCCGAGGCCCGCCGCGCCCTGGTCGAAGCCACCACGCCACCCCCCACGGCCGCGCCCGCCTCCGCGTCCCTCCCCGACGGCCTCACTCCCCGCGAGGGCGAAGTGCTCCGCCTCATCGCCGCCGGCCTCACCAACCGCGAGATCGCCAGGACCCTCTTCGTCTCGGAAGCCACCGTCAAGACCCACATCAACAACCTCTTCGCCAAGGCCCACCTGCGAGACCGGGCCCAGGCCGTCCAGTACGCCTACACCCACCACCTCACCGACTAGCGCGGTGTCTCAAAGTCGGCTTCCCCCTGTGTGCCCTTGGCGGATTTCGGACCCCTGCGGCCACGATCAAGGAATTGTGCCCGCATTTTCATGTGACAACGCGGCCACAACTCCTTGATCGTGACGAGAGGGGCGGCGGGCTGGCGGATTTCGGACCCCGGCGGTCACTTAGAGACACGAGCTGGCGCGGTGTTGCCGGGGTGCGGCGGCGGATCTCAGCACGTCGAACTCGCAGCCCGGCGAGGACGGGTCGAAGCCGTGCTCGACCAGCCAGCGGATCGCCACCAGGCTTCGCCACGACCACCATCCGCGGATCACGTCCAGGTCGACGTCGGTGCCGTAGCCGGCGACCACGTCGCCCAGGTGCTCCTCGTGTCCGAGCGTCAGGACGGCGAGGTCGTACAGGGCATCGCCCTGGGCCGCCTCCGACCAGTCGATCACACCGGTGATCTCGTCACCGTCGACGAACACGTGGGTGATCTGCAGGTCGCCGTGCATGAACACCGGCGTCCACGGCCGCAGGGCGGCCTCGGCGACCCGGCGGTTGTGGGTGACCAGGTCGGCGGGAAGGACGCCGTTGGTGACGAGCCACTCGCATTCGCCGTCGAGGCGCGATGCGATCCGCTCCAGGCTCGGACCGGACCACGGCGGCAGCGGCGCGCCGCGCCCGGGAGGCGGCGAGCGTGAGCACGGGCGGTTCGCGCCACAGGACCCGCGGGGTCGGGACCGGCGCCAGCGCCATCGCCTCGACCTCGACGTCGGTGCGTGTCTGGTCAGCGTCGACCTTCAGGTACACCTCGCCGACGCGCAGGGTCGCCCGCTCGTCATGGGCGACGACGACCTCGACCGCCCCCATGCCGGCGATTGTCGCGGGGGATGACGGGGTGGGGGTAGCCCTACCGGAAGAGGCGTGGTGGCTCCAGTGATTCGCCGGGCTCGGGCCGGAACCCTTGGGGACGAGGGAGAACGGGACGAGGAGGCAAGGTGTCTGTCCAGATGGACGTGGGGCCGGTCGAGGGGTTGGGCGGCGGCGCGGGCGTGCCGGCGGCGGTACGGCTGGAGGCGGTCAGCAGGACCTACGGCCGCGGCGGCGGCAGGGTCACCGCGCTGGACGGGGTGACGATCGCGATCGGGCGGGGCACCTTCACTGCCGTGATGGGGCCGTCCGGGTCGGGCAAGAGCACGTTCCTGCACTGCGCGGCAGGGCTGGACCGGCCGACCGGCGGGACCGTGTGGCTCGGTGAGCAGAGGCTGACCGGGCTGTCGGAGACCAAGCTGACCGTGCTGCGGCGGCAGCGGATCGGGTTCGTGTTCCAGGCGTTCAACCTGGTGCCGTCGCTGACCGCGCGGCAGAACATCACGCTGCCGTTCCGGCTCGCCGGTACCCGTCCCGACAAGGCGTGGGTACGCGAGGTGATCGCCCGTACCGGCATCGCCGACCGGGTCAAGCACCGGCCGGCCGAGCTGTCCGGCGGCCAGCAGCAGCGGGTGGCGATCGCGCGGGCGCTGGCGACCCGCCCGGAGGTGGTGTTCGCCGACGAGCCGACCGGCGCGCTCGACACGACCACCGGCCGGGAGATCCTGGCGCTGCTGCGGGAGAGCGTGGACGTGCTCGGCCAGACCGTGGTGATGGTGACGCACGACCCGGTCGCCGCCGCGCACGCGGACCGGGTGGTGTTCCTGGCCGACGGCCGGCTGGCCGGCGCGCTGGACGACCCGGACGTGGACACGGTGGCCCGCCGGCTGGCGCACCTGGCCGACCCCGCGAACGGGGCGCGGTCATGATCAGGCTGGCGCTGGGCACGATCCGGTCCCGCAAGGGCGCGTTCGCGGGCGCGTTCGTGGCGATCCTGCTGTCGTCCACGCTGGCCTCGGCTTGCGGGACGCTGATGGAGTCGGCGCTGCGGGCCGGCGCGCCCACCGAGCGGTACTCGGGCGTGCCGGTCGTCGTCGGCGGCAAGCAGTCGGTGAGCTGGACCACCGGCCACGGCGAGGACCGCGAGACCGAATCCGACTCGCTGCCGGAGAAGGTACGGCTGGACCCGGGCATGGCGACCACCCTGCGCGGGCTGTCCGGTGTGGACCGGGTGGTGACCGAGGTGTCAGTGCCCGGCCAGCTGTTCGCCGCCGACCGCCCGGTGCCGGCCAACAAGGCGCTGTGGGCGCACGGCTGGGACAGCGCCGGCCTCACCCCGTTCCGCCTCACCGCCGGCCGCGCGCCGCGGGGCGGCGGCGAGATCGTGGTCGACGCCGGCACCGCCGCGCGCGGCGCGCTCCGGCCGGGCGCGCGCGTCACCCTGGCGGCCGCGTCGGAGACGCGCATGGACGGAGCCCCGGTGGCCCGCCAGTACACCGTGGTCGGCGTGGTCGCCCCGCCGCGCGGCACCCAGCTCGACCGCCAGTCGGCGGTGTTTCTCGACCCGGCGGAGGCGCTGCGGCTGGCCGGCGGGCGGGTGGACGCCTTCGGGGTGTATCCGGCCGCGGGCACCTCCGCCAGGGCGGTGGCCACGGCGGCGAAGCACGCGCTCGGCGCCGACCGGGTCAGCGCGCGTACCGGCCACGGCCGCGGCCTCGTCGAGTTCCTCGACATCGCGAAGTCCAATGAGGACATGGTGTCGATCGCCGGCGCGTTCGGCGGCATCGCGCTCGCGGTGGCGGTCTTCGTCGTGATGGGCACGTTCGCGTTCTCGGTACAGCAGCGGCACCGCGAGCTGGGCCTGCTGCGCGCTGTCGGCGCGACACCGTGGCAGGTACGGCGGATGATCTCCGGCGAGGCCCTCGTGCTGGCCACGGTCGCCGGCCTGTGCGGGGTCGCGCCGGGGATCGGGCTGGCGCACGTCCTGCGTGACCAGTTCGTCAGCCACGGCATCATCCCGGACACGTTCCGCATCGCGGTCGGCTGGATTCCGATGCTGGTCGCGGTCGGCTCCGGCATCGTCGTGTCGCAGCTCGCGGTGTTCTTCGCCGGCTGGCGGGCCGGCCGGATCCGGCCCACCCAGGCGCTCACCGAGGCGGGCGCGCCGCGCCGCCGCCTCGGCGTCATCCGGATTCTGCTCGGCGTGATCGCCCTGGCCGGCGCGATCGTGGTGGCCGGCGTGTCGATGTCGCTGCACGGCGACAACGCCGCCGCGTCCTCGATCGGCGTGGTGATGTCGTTCATGGTGGCGGTGGGGTTCCTCGGCCCGCTGCTGGCCAGGATCGCGATCGCGCTGGCCGGCCCGCTGATGGGCGGGTTCTCGCGGGCGAGCGGGTACCTGGCCGCCGCCCACAGTCGCTCCGACGCGCGCCGGCTGGCCTCGGTGTTCACGCCGATGACGCTGTGCGTGGCGATCTCCTGCACGGTGCTGTTCACCCAGACCACGATCAAGCACGGCACGCTCACGCAGGGCCGGGAGCGGGTGGTGGCGGACCGGGTGATCCAGCCGACCGGGCCTGGTGTGCCGGCCGGCGCGGTGGCGAGGGTCGCCACGCTGCCCGGGGTGAAGGCGGCGGTCGGCGTCGCGCCGACCCAGGTGGTGACCCGCGGCCAGGACCAGATGGCGGCGCAGGTGGTGGCGCCCGGCGCCCGTCCCGCCGACATCGCCTCGGTGCTCGACCTCGGCGTGCGCGAGGGCGACCTGGCCGACCTGCGCGGCCGTACCGTGGCGATGAGCAGTACGATGGCCGGCGGCCACCACGTCGGCGACACGCTGCGGTTCTGGCTCGGCGACGGCACTCCGGTGTCGCTGCGGCTGGTCGCGGTGTACAGGCGCGGCCTCGGCTTCGGCGACTACCTGTTGCCCTGGGAGGTGGCCGGCGCGCACACCACCGCCCGTACCGTCAGCACGATCCTGGTCAGCGGCACGGTCAGCGCGGACGCGGTACGGCAGGCCACCGGCTGGCCCGGCCTCACGGTGGCCGGCTCGGCGGTGCTGCACAGCCAGGACGAGAAGGACCAGGACCTGAACGCCTGGATGAACTACATGCTGCTCGGGATGCTCATCGCCTTCACCGCGATCGCCGTCGGCAACACGCTGGTGATGGCCACCCTGGACCGCACCGGCGAGTTCGCCAGGCTGCGGCTGACCGGCGCGACCCGCCGGCAGGTGACCCGGATGGTGCGCTGGGAGGTGCTGGTGGTGGTGCTGATCGCGGCGGCGATCGGGACGGCCGCGGCGGTCGGCACGCTGGTGCCGTTCAGCACCGGGGTGACCGGCTCGCGCACGCCGTACGTGCCGCCGCTGTGGTACCTGACGTTGCTGGCCGGGATGGTCGTGCTCGGCCTGGTCGCCACCGGGCTGCCGGCCAGGGTCGCGCTGCGGCCGGCGCCCGCCGAGGCCGCCGGCGGCAGGGAGTAGCGGCACCGAAGACCCCGTGGGCCCGTCCTCCGCCTCTCCCGAATGCTCTTGTCCCGCGGCGGACGGGCCCACGGTCCACCCCGGTCTGCCCGAAGGGCCCTGTACCGGCTCCGGCCGCTGGCGCAGGATGGTCAGAGGGTTCCCGGCGGGTGGGGTAGGACATGGCCGAGAAGCTGTATTTCGCGCAGAAGGCATTCATCGAGGTGGCCGGCAATCTCCTGCTGGTCCGAAAATCCGCGGACGACCCGCACAACCCGGGCCGGTGGGAGCTGCCGGGCGGGCGGATCTGCGTCGGCGAGGACATCGACGAGCACCTGCGCCGCGAGGTGTACGAGGAGGTCGGCCTGGAGGTCGATCCCGGCACGCCGTTCCACGTCTGGCAGTGGAGCTGGCGCAACGCGCTCGACGGCGGGATCTCGCAGGTGGTCGCGATCGCCCGCCGCTGCCGGGCGGTGTCGACCGCGATCAGCCTGGACAACCAGGTGGACGGCGACTTCATCGGCGGCGCGCGGTGGACGCCGGTCGCCGAGGTGCTGGGCCTGGAGCTGATCCCGAGCCAGCGACCGGCGGTGGAGGCGTACCTGGCGATGCGCGCCGGCCGGGTGCGCCGGGTGCTGGGCGCGCTGCTGCCCCGCACTCAGCGGTGGTCGCCGCCGACCGACAGCAGGAAGAGCACCAGGGCCGACAGCATCCCCGGCGCCACGGTGCCGACCAGCGCCGACGGTTGACCCCGCCAGTCCAGCAGCGACAGCGTCACCAGGGTCACCGCCAGCAGCCGCGCCAGCCAGCGCGTCACCCGGCTGCTGGCGGCCTCCCTGACCAGGTCCCCGACCAGCAGCAGCGACACCCGCCGCGACCCGACCGCGCCGTGCCCGGCGACGACCCGCAGCAGGTCGTACACGATCGAGTGGGTCCGGGTGGACGGGTACGGCCCGGAGTACGGGTAGACGAAGCTGCCCTGCTCGACCAGCTCGGTGACCAGGTCGGCGAGCTTGCGCTGGGCCCGGCGGCGGGCCAGCAGCCACCACGGCGCGATCGAGGCCGCGGCGGTCATCAGGTAGAGCTGCCACGGCAGCCGGATCGCGTGCCAGTCCCGGCCGCGCACCCACTCGACGTTGGCCTCCACCGACACGTCGAACCCGCCGGCCAGCCGCGCCCACAGCCGCTTCAGGTGCCGGCGCGCCTCCCGGCGGCCCAGCATCCCGGCCTCCCACAGCACCAGCAGGCAGTACGTCTGGGCGTACGGGTCGGCGCCGCTGGTCAGCGCCCGCACGAGCGTGCGCGCCTGGCCGCTGACGTCGTACCCGTGCGCGGCGAGCGCCCGCACCGCCATCGCGGTCGGGACGATCGCCACCTCGCCGGGCTGGTCCAGCAGGTACCCCCAGCCCTCGCTGGTCGCCCCGGCCAGCAGCAGCTCGGCGAGCTGCTGGGCGGTCGGCTGGATGGCGGCGGTGCCGAGCTTGACCGTGCTGAGCGCGAACAGCACCTCGGCCACCCGGGTGGTGGTGTGGGTGTCGTCGGCCAGCTTGCGCTCGATGCCGGCCAGGTCGTCGGGGTCGGCGAGGTCGCGCTCCAGCACCGGCCGGTCGGTGAGGTAGGCGACCAGGGCGGCGGTGAGCTCGCGGTCGGCCGGGTTGCGCTCCTGGGACAGCACCCGGATCGCGGCGGCGGTGCCGTACAGCCCGCGCTGCTCCCGGTCCAACAGGCCGAAGTAGTGCCCGCAGGCGAGGTGGCCGGAGGGCAGCCGGGCCGACTGCCGGCCGTCCTTGCAGGTCACCTCGAACAGGCTGACGATCACCTCGCGGGCCCTGTCCAGGTCCGCGGCCCCGACGAGACCACGCATGGCACGCCTCATCCGGCCGCGGCGAACAGCGTGAACGTCTCCGTGACCGCCGGCCACTCCGGGAACAGGGCGTAGTCCCACCGCTCCGGCACGCCGAGCGCGGCCGCCCACCGGCGGCGGCCGTACTGGGACTGGCACGGGTCGGGGGCGCACACCACGTCGCCGCCGCCCGAGTACATGAAGTAGTTCCGGTCGCGCGGGCCGTCGGTCAGGAAGGCGGCCAGGTCGGTGTGCCGGCTGACGGGGGCCGCGGGGGTGGCGAAGTCGTGCCGGCCGGGCACGAGGTGCAGGTGGGCGTGCTCGACGCAGGCCGAGCCGGGCCGCTCCGGCGTCCCGCACAGGCCGTGCTCGAAGAACGACACGACGGGGTCGAGCCGGGACAGGGTGGCCCTGGCGTACTCGAACAGCGCGAGGAACCCTGGCCGGGCGGCCGCCGGCAGCAGCGTGCTGGCGGTGACGTGCGCGGCCGGGGCGACGAGCACGTACCCGGGCACCAGCGCGCCGACGCCGGCCAGCACCGCGCCCACGCCGGGCTCGCTGACCAGCGGTTGGTTGAACCACTCCCGGCCGCCGCCGGTGCCGGTGGCGACCTCGCACAGGAAGCACGGCGGCGGCGGGGTCAGGCCGGTCACCTCGGTCACGTCCTTCATCCCTGGCTCCTCGACGGGTCGGGTCTCCGTGGTGGGGGCGCAGGCGTCTCGAACAACCGGAGCAGTTCGCGGTGGAAGGCCGCGACGCCGGTACGGGCGGCGTCGGCGGTGGCGACCGGGAGGTAACCGGAGTTGTCGGCGATCAGTTCGAAGGGGCCGCGGTCGGTGTACAGGTCGAAGCCGTAGAGCTTGCCGAACCGGGCCCTGGCGAAGCCGTCCTTGGCCTCGAGCAGCTGCCGGACGGCGGCCTCGTCGGGAAGGAGGGGAAGCTGCGAGACCTGGTACTTGCGGATCCGGCTGGGCAGGTCGGACTCCAGCCAGAGGCGGACGGCGTCGTCGCGGTCGTACAGCCAGGGCAGCGCCCAGGCGTCGAACACCCCGGTCGGGGTGGTCTCGGCCAGCCGCACCATCCGCTCGTCGGCGAGCAGGTCGACGTCGGGGCGGTCGCGGCGGATCAGGTCGCGGTCCGGGGTCCAGCGGCCGGTGGGCAGCGCCGGCCAGTCATGGGCGAGCACGTCGCCCATCACCCGCACCATCGAGTAGTACGGGAGGTCCCAGGTCTGGGCCAGCAGGCGTCCGTGCGTCGTCTTTCCGGCTGCGGTGAGGCCGGAGATGATGATCTTCACCGGCTCCCACCTCCGAGGACTGGCGGCGCACAGTCTGTACGACATGTAGTCACACGACTGCGCATTGTTACTAGCGCCCTGGGAAGATTGTATTTAACTGTCAGTTAGGTTGCGACTGCGTTCTGCACTGTCAACGTGCCCTTTCTCGCAGGGTACGCCCCCTGACGAGTGGTTTTCACGTCACTTCCTGATCTCCAGTGTGCAACATTTCGGCCCGCCTCCGGCCTTGCGAAACTCGGACAAATCTACCGGAACCGGCGTGAACCCGCGACGTTTGAGCTCCAGCGCGAGATCGGCGGCGTCCGCGGAGATCACCACGTTCTCGCCGTCGGAGACCGAGTTCAGCCCGAACGCCGCCGCGTCGGCCGGGCCGGCCAGCACCGCGTCCGGGAACCGGCCGGCCAGCCACTCCCGGCTGGCCGCGCTGAACGCGCCCGGGTAGTACGCGATCCGCCGCCCGTCCAGCGGGAACAGCGCGGTGTCCAGGTGGTAGAAGCGCGGGTCGACCAGCTCCAGCGTGACCACCGGGCGGCCGAGCACCGCGGCGGCCTCGGCGTGCGCGGCACGGTCGGTGCGGAAGCCGGTGCCGGCCAGGATCACCTCGTCCAGGGTGAGGAAGTCGCCCTCGCCCTCGTTGACGTAGGTCGGCCCGTGCACCGGGTACCCGGCCGCCGCGAACCAGGCGGCGTAGGCCGGCGCCTCGGCGGCCCGCTCGGCGTTGCGGAACCGCGCGCCGTACACGTGCCCGCCCACCACCAGCGCGCCGTTGGCGGCGAACACCATGTCCGGCAGGCCGGGCACCGGGTCCACCAGGCTCACCCGGTGGCCCAGGTCGCGGTACACGTCGCCGAGCGCCTCCCACTGCCGCCGGGCCCTGTCGACGTCGACCGGCGCGGCGGGGTCCATCCACGGGTTGATCGCGTACGTGACCTCGAAGTAGTCAGGAGGGCACATCACGTAATGCCTAGAGGTCGCCACCCGGTCCTCCACGCCATCGGGAAGGGTCAGAGAAGATCGAGAGTACGGAGCGGAGGCGGCCGGTTCCATGCGAAAACGTTGCAGGTCAGAGGCGCTTCGTTGCGTCCTCGACGGCCGCGGCGACGATTCGTTGCGCTAGACCTCGGCCGGGGTCCGGTTGAGAAGGCGGGAGAGCACGATCACCGACTTGGTGCGCACCACGAACGGCTCCGCGCTGATCCGCTCCACCACCCGCTCGAAGTGGTGCACATCGGACGCCAGGATGTGCAGCAACGCGTCCGCCTCGCCGGTCACCGTGCACGCCGACACCACTTCCGGGTGCCGGGCCGCCGCCACCCTGATGTCGGCCGGCGAGGTCCGGCCCCGGCAGTACAGCTCGACGTACGCCTCCACCGTCCAGCCCAGCGCCGCCGGCTCCACCCGCGCCGAGTACCCGGTGATCACGCCCGCCGCCCGCAGCCGGTCCACCCGCCGCTTCACCGCCGGCGCCGACAGCCCGACCTGCTCGCCGATCTCCGCGTAGGAGGCCCGGGCGTCGTCCACCAGGGCGGCGATGATCCGCTCATCGAGCGCGTCGAGTGTGGTCACGGCGCCAGCGTAAGGCGCGGGCCGGCAGCCACCAGTTCGCCCGGCCGAACAGGCTCACCAGGGCCGGCACCAGCAGCATCCGCACCACCGTGGCGTCCGCCAGGATGCCGGCGCCGAGGCCGGTGGCGAGCACCTTCAGGTCCGTGCCGGGCGCGGTGGACAGCGCGGTGAAGGACAGGAACAGGATCAGCGCCGCGCTGCTCACCAGCCGGCCGGTCCGGCCGATGCCCTCCACCACCGCGCCGTCGGTGGACGCGCCGCGGTCGTACGCCTCCCGGATCCGGGACAGCAGGAACACCTCGTAGTCCATGGACAGCCCGAACAGGAACGCGAACACCATCAGCGGCACCCACACGGTCACCGAGCCGGTGGCGTCCAGGCCCCACAGCGCGTGGCTGCCGTGGCCCTGCTGCCACACCCACACCATCACCCCGTACGCCGCGCCCAGCGACACCAGGTTGAGCAGCACCGCCTTCAGCGGCAGCAGCAGCGACCGGAAGGCGCGCGCCAGCAGCAGGAACGTGATCAGCGCGACCAGCACCAGCATCCACGGGAACACGCCGTAGGTGGCGTGCCGGAAGTCCACCAGCGCGGCCCCGGACCCGCCCACACCGAGCACGCCGTCGACACCGCCGGCGCGGTCCCGGACGGCCGCCAGGATGTGCTGGCCGCCGGACCCGCTGGTCTCCCTGGCCGGCAGCACGGTGAGCAGCCGGGTACCCCCGGCGGCGCCCGCGTCCACCACCGCGTGCACGCCGTCGACACCGGCCAGCCGGGTGGTCGCCGGGCCGGCGGCGTCCCGCCGGACCAGCACCTGGATCGGGGTGAGCGCCCCGGACGGCACTCCGCCCCGCCTCAGCGTGTCCAGGGCGGCCCTGGCCGGGCCGGCGCTGGCCAGCGAGTCGCTGCTGGCCTCGCCGAGCTGGAGCTTCAGCACCGGCAGCGCGAGCAGGGCGAGCACCGCCAGCCCGGCGACCGCCGCCGGCCAGCGCCAGCGCACCGCGCCGCGCGCCCACGCGGTCCAGCCCCGGCTCGCGGTCCGCTCGGTGCGGATCCGCGGCCAGTCCAGCCGGCGGCCGACGGTGGCCAGCAGCACCGGCAGCAGCGTCACCGCCACGACCACCGACACCAGTGGGATCAGCGCGCCGGCGTACCCGATGCTGCGCAGCGCCGGGATCGGCAGCACGATCAGGGCCGACAGGCCGACCGTCACGGTCAGCCCGGAGAACACCACGGCCCGGCCGGCGTGCTCCATCGCGCGGCGCACCGCCTCCTCCGCGTCGTGACCCTGCGCCCGCTCCTCACGCCAGCGGGTGACGACCAGCAGCGCGTAGTCGATGGCGACGCCGAGGCCGATCAGGCCCACCAGGAACTGCGCCACGAAGTTCACGTCGGTGACGGTGGTGACCAGCAGGATCAGCAGGAACGTGGTGAGGATCGAGACGGCCGCGATCACCAGCGGCAGTACGGCGAGGAAGCTCGCGAACACGAACAGCAGCACCGCGAGCGCGCCGGCCGCGCCGATCAGCGTCTCCGCCAGCAGGCCGTTGCCCTTGTCGCTGCCGCCGTTGCTGGCCAGCACCGGGATGCCGGTGACGGCGACCCGCCAGCCGGGCGGCGCGGCGGCCCGTACCGCCCGCTCCAGCGCGGGCGCGGCGTCGGCGTTCGGGTCCTCGGCCGCCGACGGCGGGGTCCAGGCCAGCGCGTACGTGGACCGGCCGTCGCGGGTGACGAACGCGCGATCGCCGGTGCTCGCCCAGCTCACCACGAGCGTGCCCGGCGCGGCCCCGTGCGCCGCGCCGAGCACATGCCCGAGCTGGTCCCGCACGCCGGGCGAGTCGACGGTCCGGCCGGCCGGCAGCGTGACCACCAGCGCGTCCGGTTCCTGGCTGGTGTCGGCGTGGTACTTCGCCAGGATCGTGTTGTTCGCCTCCACACCGGACTGGCCGGGCAGCGCGAAGGAGTGGGTGAGCCGGCCGGTCGTCGTCCGCACGGTCGCGACGCCGGCGACGGTGAGCGCGAGCCAGGCCAGCGCCACCAGCAGGCGGTGCCGCAGGACGAGGTCGGTCAGTCTGGTCATGCCAGGGACGGTAGGAATCGCGACCCGCCCCGGACGTCCCCTCACCAGCGCGACCGACCCGCCCCCTCCGCGGTATCCGCCGCCGCCCCGGCTACCGCGTCCGGCCTACTCCCGGACCGGCCGGAGGTGTTCGAGCGCGGCCCGGTACTGCTCCCTGACCCGGTCGAGATCGTCCTGGCCGTAATGGGACGCCTCCACGAGCGCCTCGTACACACCGGTCGCGTCCCGGCCCAGCAGCTCGACCTCCCCGGCCACCGAGCGGCCCCGGTACCGATCGATCACGGAGGCGTCCCCCGGCCGCCGTTGGTGCTGGTACTTGGCCAGCAGGCGGGCGAGCCGGGCGCGGGCGTCGGCGGCGTGGGCCATCAGCCGGGCCGCCGCGGGGGCGTCGTCACCGCCCGCCGCGTCGAGCACCTCGCGCGCCCGCCGCGGATCACCGCCTGACGGGTCCAGGAAGTGGTACGGCCACACCGCCCGGCGGGCCGCGCTGACGGCCTGCCGGCCCTTGCCCAGCCGGTCCCACAGCAGTGCCTGGTCGTAGCAGGTCGAGCCGAGCACCAGGACGTGCTCCGTCTCCGCCGGCTCGACCCGCTGCAACCGGAGGATCATCCGCTCGGCCCGCATGTTCGCGCCCACGGCGGTGGCCCAGTCACGCGCCGCCGTGGCGGACCGCGCCGCGCCGAGGGCCTTCCCGATCTTCTCGATCTGGCGGTCCCGGTTCATGGGTCGTTGATACACGACCGGACGCGGGACCCTTCCCGCCGCTTCACGGCCTGGCGCCGGGGGTGACGAGGCCAGTCTCGTACGCGGTGACGACGAGCTGGGCGCGGTCGCGCGCGCCGAGCTTGATCATCGAGCGGTTGACGTGGGTCTTCACGGTGGCCGGGCTGAGGAACAGCCGGCCGGCGATGTCGTCGTTGGACAGCCCCTGGCCGACCAGGGCGAGGACCTCCCGCTCGCGCTCGGTGAGCACCTCCAGCCGGCGCCCGTCGAGGGCGGGGAACCGGGTGGCGAACGCGCCGATCAGCGTCCGCGTCACCCGCGGCGACAGCAGCGCCTCGCCGGCCGCCACCACCCGCACCGCCTGCCGCAGGTCGTCGGGTTCGATGTCCTTGAGCAGGAATCCGCTGGCGCCGGCCTGGAGCGCGGCGAAGACGTACTCGTCCACCTCGTACGTGGTCAGCACGACCACCCTGGTACGCGCCAGCGCCGGCTCGGCGGCGATCCGGCGGGTGGCCGCCAGGCCGTCGAGCACCGGCATCCGGATGTCCATCAGCACCACGTCGGGCCGCAGCCGGCGGGCCGCGGCGACGGCCTCCGCGCCGTCGGCGGCCTCCGCCACCACCTCCAGGTCCTCCGCCCGGTCCAGCAGCACCCGGAACCCGGCCCTGACCAGCGTCTGGTCGTCGGCCAGCAGGACCGTCGTCATACCGCCGCCTCCGGTAGCCACGCGGACACGTGGAAGCCCCGCCCACCGGCCGGCGCGGCGGTGAGCCGGCCGCCGACCGCGGCCGCCCGTTCCGCCATCCCGACCAGCCCGAAACCCTGCCCGCCGCCGTCCGGCCCATGACCGTCGTCGCGTACCTCGACAGTGATGCCGTCGCCGCCGTACCGCACGGTCACCGTCGCCGTGCTGGCGTCCGCGTGCCTGACCACGTTGGTCAGCGACTCCTGGACGATCCGGTACGCGGTGAGCTCCACCGCCGCCGGCAGCGGGCGCGGCGTGCCCTCCACCGCGCTCTCCACCCGCAGGCCGGTACCGCGGGCGGCCTCCACCAGCGTGCCGAGCTGGGCCAGGCCGGGCGCGGGCGGCGGCGGGCCGGTCCCGTTCTCGCCGGTGCGCACCAGGCCGACGGTGGCCCGCAGCTCCACGAGCGCCTCCTTGCTCGCGGCCCGGATGGCCTCCAGCGCCGGCCGGCCGGGGTCGTCCGGAGCCAGCCCGTCGGCGGCGACCCCGGCCTGCACCGTGATGACGGCGATCGTGTGCGCGAGCACGTCGTGCAGGTCGCGCGCGATCCGCAGCCGCTCCTCGGCGACCCGCCGCTCCGCCTCCCGCTCCTGCTCCTGCGCGGCCTGGGCCAGCCGCTCCCGCCGCGACCGCACGGTGTCGCCGAGCAGTACCAGGAACACCATCGCCGCCCCGATCTGGAGCATCGCGGCCAGCATCGGGCCGGGCTGGTCGTGGCGGAGCAGCCGGAAGAAGACGCCGGCCGAGATGTAGAAGACGACCACACCGAGCGCCCAGCGCAGCCGGCCGGCCACCGCCGCCGTGTACAGCGGCACGGCGAGCGGCCCTGCCGGCGAGATGCCGGGGAAGCCGGCCGTGTAGTACGCGAACAGCAGCACCGAGCAGGCCAGCAGGACGCCGAGCGGCCACCGGCGGCGGTACAGCACCGGCACCGCCATCGCCGCGGCCGCCAGGCTGGACAGCAGCCCGTTGTGCACCACCCTGGCCTCGGTGGAGCTCTGCACGAGCGCGATGTTCACCTGCGCCGTGAGGGCGGCCAGGCCAGCGTCCGACCAGGTGTCGGACCAGGGCACGCGCAGGCGCATGGCGTCACGGTACGGACGCGGGCCGGCCCCGACATCCCCCCGCCGGTGCACGGCCGTACCGCGTCCGCGGTACCCGCGATCCAGCCGTCACCTGGTCGTTGCCTTCCGTACGCCGCTCCGCCAAGCTGTCCTGGTTGGTTAGTTTCCGCCGAATACCGACCAATGGTTGAAAACTGATGACCTCGCCTCGGAGGCCGCGCATGCGCCCGACCCGCGTATTCCGCCTGATCAGCGCCGCCGCGCTCGCGGCAACCCTCGGCGTGGCCCTCGGCCAGCCGGCGTCCGCAGACCCGCACGCCGGCCGATCCTGGCTGCCCACCACCCCGGACCAGTGGCCGATCGTCGTGGACGAGACCACCACCCCGCACCAGACCCTCACCCGCGGCGTCGAGCAGTGGTCCGACCACCTCGAGACGGCCGGCGGCGCCCAGCGCGCCCAGGTCCTCGACGTCGACCTGGCCGACCCGACCGTCCGGCTCGGCATGGTCGAGTCGCACGACCACCTCACCGACCCGGCGGACGAGGTGCCCACCTCGATGGCGCACCGGACCGGCGCGGTCGCCGGCGTCAACGCCGACTTCTTCGAGATCTACGCCAGCGGCCGGCCGGAGGGCATGGTCGTCATCGACGGCGAGCTGGTGAAGTCCCCCAACCCGCAGCGGCCGTGGGACCTGTGGGTCCGCACCGACGGCACGATCGGCACCGGCGAGGAGAAATACGCCGCCACCGTCACCGCGCCCGGCGGCGCCGGCCACGCGCTCAACGGGGTCAACGACGTCAACCTGCTCGGCGGCGCCGGCGCGCTGGTCAGGGTCACCTCCTGGCTGGGTACCCCGTCGCCGGTCCCGGCCGCCACCGTGGCCACCGGCCACCTCGACGGTGGCGCGTTCGTCGTGGACGCGGTGACCACCGGCGTCACCGACCTGCCGCAGCTGCCGAAGACCACCCAGGACCTGGTCGGCACCGGCGAGTCCGGCCAGTGGCTGGCCGCCAACGCCCACCCCGGCGACCGGCTCGCGCTCGCCGAGACGCTCACCCCCGACCCGCTCAGCCGCATCAGGCAGGCCGCGACCGGCGGCGCCATCCTGGTCGCCGACGGCCAGCGGGCGGTACCGCTCCAGGGCGACGGCGAGAACAACGTGGCCAACCCGGTCACCGCGGTCGGCGTCAGCAAGGACGGCAGGCACGCGATCTTCGCCGCCTTCGACGGCCACCAGCCCGAGGGCGTCGCCCAGGGCCTGACCCGGCCGCAACTGGCCGGCTGGATGATGGAGCACGGGGCGTACAACGCGGTGCTGTTCGACTCCGGCGGCTCCACCCAGATGGTGGGCCGGCTGCCCGGGGACACCCAGGCCTCGGTGCTCAACGTGCCCTCCGACGGCCACGAGCGGCCGGTCACCAACGGCCTGTTCCTCTACTCCACCACCGGCGGGGCCGGTCCCGCCGTGACCGCCACCGTCAACGGCGGCAAGCCGCTCACCGCGCTGGCCGGCACCACCCTGGACGTGTCCGCGTACGCGCGCGACCGGCTCGCCAACCCGGCCCGCGAGCCGGTGACCGTGTCGGTGTACCCGCCCGGGCTGGCCGCCGTGCACGGGAAGACGCTCACCGTCGGCAGCCGGGCCGGCCGCGGCGTGCTGGTCGCGCGGGCCGGCCACGCCCGTACCGAGGTGCCGTTCACTGTGGTGGACCGGCTCGGCTCGCTGGCCGTGTCGCCAACCCAGGCCGACCTCAACAACGGCGACACCCAGCAGCTCACGGTCGCCGCGACCGCGCGGACCGGCCAGCCGGTCACGCTGCCGCCCGCCGCCGTCACCTGGACCGTCGACCCGGCCGGGCTGGGGGCGGTGGACGCGCACGGGGTGTTCACCGCGCCCGGCGCCGGCACCGGACTGGCCACGGTGACCGCGCACGCCGGCGGCGCGTCCGCGTCCACCAGCGTCGCGGTCGGCCAGACCGCCCAGCTCGTGGACCCGCTCACCGACCTGTCCAAATGGGGCATGAGCACGGCGTACATGAACGTGTACCCGCGCAAGGTGCCCAGCCCCGGCCCGCACGAGACCACGATGGGCAGCATGTCCTTCGCGCCGGACGAGAAGCCGACGCCGGACAGCGCCGGCTCCTTCAAGATCCACTACAGGTACCCGTACGAGAGCAAGACCTTCGACCTCGACGTGTACCTCAACGACCCGGAGAGCGAGCAGGTCGGCCTGCTCAACGGCACCCAGGCGCCGATCGGGCTGGGCGTGTGGGTGAAGGGCAACCCGGACCTGGCCAGCCGGCCCGGCGCCGGCCTCGCGCCCGGCATCGTCACCCTCAACGTCGGCATCTGGCAGGCCACCAACCAGCCGACCAGCTTCTACCCGACCGGCATCACCTTCGACGGCTGGCAGTACGTGGTCGCCAAGCTGCCGCCCGGCCTCCAGTACCCGCTGCGCATCAACTACCTCGCGCTGGTCACGATCAAGCCGGGGCCGAACCTGGAGGGCGACGTCTACCTGTCCGGCCTGCGGGCGCTGTACTCGCCGCGCCCGCCGGTGCCGTTCCAGTACCACGCGCTGCCGGACAACCCGTCCTGGCTGAGGTTCACCGACGTGGACTCCTTCGCCCAGGGCGGGACGACGATCGCGGCCATGGACGACGCGCACGTGCGCGCCACCGACCCCGGCGGCACCGGACCGGTCACCCTGCGGGCGATCGGGGACGCGTTCGCCGCGCTGCCGGACCGGGCCAGGCCCGACCGGGTGCAGGCGCTCGGCGACATGCCGGACAGCGGCGTGCCGGAGAACCTCCAGTACGCCAGGTCGCTGCTGGACGGGCTCGGTGTGCCGTACCGGGACGCGCCGGGCAACCACGAGATCACCCAGGGCGCGAACCCGGAGAACACCAACTTCACCCAGGTGTTCGGGCCCACGCACTACGCCTACACCACCGGCCCGGCGAACGTGATCGTCACCGACTCGGCGCACATCGGCATCCTCGCCTCCGACCCGTACCAGGTGCCCGACGAGGGCAGGTCGCAGTACCTGTGGCTGGCCGACCAGTTGACGAAGAACCGGTCGAAGGTGGTCGTGGTGGCCACCCACGCGCCCGCCTACGACCCGCACCCGAGGGCGGACAGCCAGTTCGCCGACCGGTGGGAGGCGCACATGTACGAGAAGCTGCTGGCCAGGTACCAGGAGACGCATCGCGGGACGCACGTGGTGCTGCTGTTCGGCCACTCCCGCGGCTTCTCGGAGAACCTGCTGGACGCCAACGGCGTCGACAGCCCGGGTGGCCTGCCCAACTTCGTCGTCGCCGACGCCGGCTCGCCCCCGTACGCCCCCACCGACCAGGGCGGCTTCTACCACTACGCGCTGTTCCACGTCCTGAACGACGGAACGGTGCAGTTCGCGGTGCAGCCGGTGCTGGCCTCGGTCGCCGTCACCGCCCCGCACACCACCCTGGCCCGGGGCACGTCCGAGCAGCTCACCGCCACCGGCACCACCGTCACCGGCGACGACGCGGCGGCCCCGCTCACCGTCCCCATCGCCGACCCGGTCTCCCGCCGCTGGTCCACCTCCGACCCCCGCCTCGCCACCGTCGACCCCAGCACCGGCAGGGTCCAGGCCCACCACCCCGGCACGGTCACCATCACCTGCACCACCGGCGGCCGTACCGCCACCACCACCCTGACCATCACCTGACGACCACCCCACCCCCAGGTACCCCGGGCCAACCCCCCGCCCGGGGTACCTGGCCGTCAGCCCCCTGCCGCACCCCGTGGCCGAGTTCGCGGTCAATCGGCAGCGGCCGCCCTCCCCCGTCACCAGCACGTGCCCTGGCGGCCAGGTAACCCGAACTCCACCATGATCGGGCCGTACCGGTTCGGAATACTTGAAACATCAAGTAGCTTGGCGATGGTGACACCCGAGGAGGTCACCATGCCGGCCGTCACCGCGAACACCCTGACGCTTCCGCGCCTCGAGGCGCTTTCCGGGAAGGGCACCAGTTGGCGAGGGGTTGCCAAGATCGTCACCGCCCGCCGCCAGGTCGAGGGCGAGGGCTTCGTGGTCCGGCGGCCGTTCCCCGGGATGGATCTGGCGCTCGCCGATCCGTTCCTGCTGCTCGACCACATGGGGGCGGTGGAGTACGCGCCGGGTGAGGCCAAGGGCACGCCGTGGCACCCGCACCGGGGCTTCGAGACCGTGACCTACATGATCGACGGGGCCTTCGCGCACCAGGACACCACCGGCGGGGGCGGGCTGATCACCGACGGCGCCACCCAGTGGATGACCGCCGGGGCCGGCATCCAGCACATCGAGCAGCCGCCGCCGGAGCTGGTCGCCAGGGGTGGGCTGTTCCACGGCATCCAGCTGTGGGTGAACCTTCCCCGCGGCATGAAGTGGACGCCGCCGAAGTACCAGGACATCGAGGGCCGCGACGTGACCTTGCTGGCCAGCGCGGACGGCTCCGCGCTGGTACGGCTCATCGCCGGCTCGCTCGGCCGGTACGACGGTCCCGGCCGCACCCACACGCCGATCACGTACCTGCACGCCACCGTCGCGCCCGGCGCCCGGCTCGACCTGCCGTGGCCGGCGGACTTCAACGCGCTGGTGTACACGCTGTCCGGGCGCGGGACCGCCGGGCCGGAGGGGCGGCCACTGGACGAGGGACAGCTGGCGGTGTTCGGGCCGGGCGCGGCGCTGACCGTGACCGCCGCCGCGTCGCAGCCGGTCGCGGCCGGGCAGGGCTGGGAGATCCTGGTGCTGGGCGGCCTGCCGATCCGCGAGCCGGTCGCGCGGTACGGGCCGTTCGTGATGAACACGCGCGAGGAGATCATCCAGGCGGTCGAGGACTTCCAGGCCGGCAGGATGGGCGTGATCCCCGCCGAGCACGTCCCGCACCGCACCGCCGCCGACGAGACACCCAGCTAGGCCGTGTCCCAAAGTCGGCTTCCGCCGGTGTGCCCTTGGCGAATTTCGGACCCCGGCGGCCACGATCAAGGAATTGTGCCCGCATTTTCATGTGACAACGCGGCCACAACTCCTTGATCGTGGCGAGAAGGGCGGCGGGCTGGCGGATTTCGGACCCCGGCGGCCACTTAGAGACAGGAGCTAGCCGTCCGGCTGGTCGTCGACCGGGACCAGGCGGAACACCGGGATCTGGCGGTCGCCGGCCCGGCGGGGGTAGCTGGCGTACCCGTGCCAGGCGCGGGTGAGGCTCTTGTAGAGGAGCTCGCGCTCGACGGTGTCGCGTACCTCGTCGGCGCGCACCCGCAGTTCGGCGTTCCGGACCCGGATCGTGGCGAGCGGCTGGGCGCGCAGGTTGGCGACCCAGCCGGGGCTGCGGCGCTGGCCGCCGTTGCTGCCGGTGACGACGTAGGTGTCGCCGTCCCGGATGGACAGCAGCGGGACGGTCCGCAACTGGCCGGTGCGCCGGCCGGTGGTGGTGAGCCAGAGCGTCCGCGCCCCGCCCGGCAGCCACCAGCCGACCCGTCGGCCGGACACTGCGTACACCACCCGGTGGCACGCGGTGATCACTTTCAGCGCCATTCGCATGGCCGGCTGGTACACCAGATCGGGAACCATGCCCGCACCCTAGACACAAGGAGGGGCCCGGTCATACCGCCGGTACGACCGGGCCCCGCCAATATCACTCCGCGGGCCGGAATCAGGCCGGAGCCCCGTACACCTCCAGCTCGGACATGTCCATGAACAGGCAGCCCGAGTCGCCCGAGTTCGGGCAGCCGGACCAGTCCACCTGCGGGCCCAGCTCGGTGAACCGCAGGTACTGGACGCCGGTGGTACCCGCCGTGAGCGTCACCGGGTTGAGCTTGCCCCGGTCGGCGCCGGTGAAGGTGCCGGACGCGGCCACCGTCCACGTGGTGCCGTCCGGCGAGGTCTCCACCCGGTACCCGGCCGTGGACGCGGTCGGGTCGTCACCGCAGGTGTTCGCCGGGTCGATGACGACCTGGGCGATGTTCACCGCCCGCGGGAACTTGACGACCACGTTCTGCGGCACGTGGTTGCCGGCCGCGTCGATCGAGTCGCTGCCCCAGCCCTGGCCCTGCGACTGGTCGATCGCCCGGTCGGGCCCGCAGCCGAACCCGGTGTAGTCCGGCCCGGTGAAGCCGACCACCGAACCGCCACCCGACAGCGCCGCCCAGTCGCGGCGGAGCTGCCAGTTCACCGTGTTGGTCCGGGACGCCACCGACAGCGTCTGCTGCACCATGTCGTACCCGGCCCCGCGGGCGAACACCTTCGCGTACGTACCTGGGAAGACGCCGCCGATCGTGTACTTGCCGGCCGCGTCGGTCACGGCGGCGTAGTCGCCGGCGAAGCCGGACGCGTGCCCGCCGAACGCCACCGTCACGCCGGGCACCGGCGTGCCGGTGTCACGGTCGGTCACGGTGCCGGTGACGGAACCGGTCGGCGTGCCGGGCGCCGGCGGCACCGAGAAGTCCTCCGCCGGGTGCGTGTCGTCGCCGTCCAGCGCCGCGGCGAAGAAGCCCATGCCGCGGTGCGCGAACACCTTCCAGATCCGGTTGTGCGCCCTGCCGCCGTTGTCGACCATGTCGGCCTGCAGGATCGCGTTGCGCTCGTCCAGGAACGACGGGTTGCTCGGCGACAGCTCCATCGCCCGGGTGACCAGCGACTCGGCCGTCTTCGAGCCGAGCGTGTCGCGCAGGTCCCACAGGGTCTGCGCCCAGATCTCGCCGTCGGCGTGGACCTCGGGCACGTTGCCGGTGCGGATGTGGCCGAAGTCGCCGTAGGTGTACCCGCCGGCCTTGGTCTGGTTCGCCTTGCCGGGGCACTTGGCGGACGTGCTGCCCACCGGGCAGTCGGTCGGCTCGGTGCGGATGCCGGTGCCGGCGCCCACGTACCCGCCGAGGATGACCTCGCCGTCGGCCTTGGTGTCCTTCACGTAGCCCTGGTCGTTGAGGAAGTCCAGGGCGTACCAGTCGCTCCACGCCTCACCCATCGCGCCGGCCTGGATGTTGCCGAGCGTGGAGTTGCCGAGCGCGTCGACGACGAGCCGGTTGGACAGGCCGTGCGTGTACTCGTGGAACACGATGTCGGCGTCGTCCGTGCCGCTGGTCGGGTTGAAGCGGTCGGCGGGGTTGCCGGGGAAGTGCCACAGGTACATCTGCATCCGCGGCGGGGTGCCGTCGGGCGGGGTGGCGAAGTTGGCGTTGTCGATGTGGTTGCCGTCGGGCAGGCCGCTGGCGGTGTTGGCGCCGTCGAGCGCCTCACCCTGCACGGCGTCGCCGTCCACGGCCTCGAAGTTGCCGGCCGTCCTGGTGAAGCCGATCGGCGCGGCGGCGAGGTGGTCGTGGTACTTGCCGAGGAAGTAGAACTGCTGCACGGCGGCCTGCGCGCGGTTGACCTGCCAGGAGTTCGGCGAGCTGGGGTCCCAGGTGCAGCGGAACGCCGTCGAGCACTTGCCGCCCAGGTTGAAGACGGTCTGCGGGTAGACGAACGACCGCGTGCCGCTCGGCGAGACCTCCTCGCTCGGGTCGGCCGTGTTGTTGTCGTTCACGTCGCTGTACACGTGCGCGACGTTGCCGGCCAGCCGGGGCGAGTCGTTCGGCAGCCACTCGTTGGTGTGCAGGTCGACGGTGTGGAAGGCGCCGCCGCTGGGCGCGCCGGGGTAGTTGTCGACCACGCTGGCCTTGTCGTTCTGCACCAGGCTGCGCCGGTACAGCACCCGGCCGGTGCTCGCGTCGATGACGTGCTCGTACATCGAGTCGTGGGTCGGCGTGGTGATGGTCTGCCAGGCCAGCCGGGGGCCGGACAGCGTCTCGAAGACGACCAGCGAGGCCTGGTCGCCGTTGGCGAAGTCGGTGGTCTGGCGGGCGTCCCGCTGGCTGCTGGCCTTCGCCGCGGACGGCGTGGCCTTGACGTCGCGGATGGCCTTGTCGCGGGCTCCGCTGGCGGTCACCGACGCACTGCCACCGGGCGCGGACAGGTTCTTGACCGGGGAGCCGAGCACGGAGATGAGCCGCCCGTCGGCGGCGACGTTGGCCTGGAGGCCGTTGCCGAACACCGGGACACCGTTGACCTGCTGGATCCAGCTCAGGTGATGGGTGCCGGCGATGTCGACGTAGTCACGCCGCAGGCTGAGCCGGGACACGTCGGCCGAGGCCAGCCCGAACACGTCCGGATGCTTGCCGACGTAGTCGAGCGCGACCGAGCTGGCCGCCGCGCGGGAGGGCGCGGTGAGGAAGCCGTCGGTACGCCCGACCGACCGTGGGGTGGCGGTCAGCGGGTCCATGTCGAGGATGCCCTCGGTGCCGAGCTGGTGACGCAGCTCGCGGACGCCCGTGCTGGGCTTCGCGGCGAGCATCGAGGCCCGCGCGCCGAGCGCCTTCTGGGTGGCGGCGCCGGCGGAACGGGAGTCGAAGTACTCCAGGGTGTCACCGGCGGTGGCCGGCGACGCGGTCGGAGTACCGGGGCTCGTGGCGTGCCGCGGCCCCGCGTGCGCGGCGCTGGGTACCGCACCGACGAGGACGGCCGCCCCGAGAAGAGTAAGGGCCCGCGTTCGGTGACGGCGGGCCGCGCGTGGCTGAGGTGGTGACGTCATGCGCCTTCCTCCGGACTGTCGATGGACAGATGGGGAGTAACGGCGCAGCTTTACCTATTGCCGGGGTTTGGTGCAAGACCTCATGACTGACACGCTTCTCCTACACCACCGAAAATACGACGCCCGGTTGGATCTGCCCTGGTGGCGAGCGATGTCAGGATCGCACGCCGCGGCCATTGCGGCCCTTTCGGGCACTTCTCGGGCGGTCACCGGAAGGCCGGCGCGGCGCGGGCGCGACCGAGGTCAGCGCCCTGAGCACGGACAGCCCGGGCGGGATGCCGACCAGGGTGACCGAGCCGCCCCGGGTGGTGGCCAGCCGGCGCGCGGCGACCAGCGCCCGCAGTGCCACCTGGTGCGCGGCGGTAACGCCGGTCAGGTCGACGGTCAGGTGCCGGCCCTGGGCGGCACGCGGGACCAGGATCGATCGCAGCAGCGCGGACTCGGCGGCGCCCAGGTTTCCCCACAGCGCGATCGACGCCTGGGTACGGTCCTCGGCCAGCACGTCGATCCCGAACTCCGAGACCGCCGGCTCCAATCTGTACGTCCCGCCCAGTTGCGCGTTCACGAGTCCCCCTCCCGACAGGGCCAGCCAGCGCCAGCTACCTCGAAGTCTGCCGCCGCGGCCGGCCCTTGCCGTCATCAGCGGGAGGTAACCTTCGCTCCCCCCCGCCGTACCAGGAGGAGGAGTCGGTCCTCCTCTGGAATGACGCCTGAGGCTGCCGTGACAGTTGCTCTATCCACGGAACGTAGTCGTTCCGTTACTTCGGGTCAAACCCGGCGCGGCGATGAGAGGTCGGACTTGCCGCTTGCCGACCGCTTGCTACCGCTTGCGACGGCGGGACACCACCATCAGCGCGACGCCCATCGCGGCCAGGCCCACCACGCCGCCGATCACGGCCTGGCCCCGCGACGAGGTCACGAAGTTACGCGCCGCCCGCTTCGGGCTGGTCCGCTCGGCGAGTTCGTCCAGGTGGCCGGCCAGAGCGAGGCGGGTCCGCTGGATCTCCTGCTCGATCACCTCGGCGTCGCGGTTGGTCACGGTAGGTCCCCTTCCCAGTCGGTACTGAGCGTAGCCTCAGCGGATCGGCACCACGACGGTGAACACGGTCTCGTCGATCGCGGATGTCCGCACCGTGACCTTCACCGTCCAGCGCCCCGGCACCGGCAGCGGCACCTCGGAGGCCAGCGCGTGGTCCGGGGTCACGTTGGCGACCGGCACGTCGATCGGCGCCACCTTGCTGGCCGGCAGCGACACGGTCACACCGAACTCCTGCACCGCCATCGGCCGGCCGGCCGCGTCGTAGGCGTACAGGTGCATCGAGTTGTCGCCGGTCCGCGCCGGCTCCACGTCGATGGCGAGCGTCACGTCGGCCTGCCGGACGGTGGCGGTGAACGGCCCGGACCGGTTCGAGCCCGCGGACGAGGCGGCGGTGGCGTTTTTCGCCGGCGCGGTCTGCACCAGCGCGGCCGTCACGCCGAGCACCACGGCGGCGATCGCCACCTCCACGAACACGCTCCGCCGCAGCCGCCGCACCTCGTCGCTGCCCGGCTCCGGCCACTCCCCTTCCCCGCCGTCCTCGTCCCCGGCCGTGTCCTCGTCCGCGTCCTCCTCGAGGGCGTACGCGACCGGCAGCACGTACGTCCGCCGTACCCAGGCCCGCGCGGTCGAACCGACCCCCAGGATGGTCGCGACCAGGGCCAGCTTGACCAGCAGCAGCCGGCCGTACGTCGTCCGCCACAGCTCGTCCACCGCGTCGAACTCGGTGAGCCCCTGCACCGCGCCGGTCAGCACGATCGTGGTCACCGCGTACGTCGCCCAGCGTGACCACTCCGGCAGCAGCAGCCGCAGCTCGCCCGCGTCGGCCCTGGGCAGCAGGAACCCGGCCAGCGCGACCAGCCCGCCCAGCCAGGTGGTGATCGCCGCCAGGTGCACCATGTCGGCGGGCACGGTCAGCAGCGGCACGGCGCTGGTGTCCGGGTGCCCGGCGAGCGGCCAGGTGACCAGCAGGGCGGCCGCCACCACCGCCGCGGTCGCCCGCGGCGCCACCGCCCGCCGCCGGCGCAGCAACGCCAGCAGCACCGGCACCGCCAGCACCACCAGCCAGAACCGCACCAGGTTGGCCTGGCCGAACCGGCTGGACAGCACGTCGGAGACCTGCGCGCCGGTGATCCCGCCCAGCCCGGTGCCGGCCGCGTACGGCCCCTGGAGCAGCAGCGCGCCGACCGCGCCCAGGCCGACCGCACCAGCGCCGATCATGACCAGCCGGCGGATGCCGCCGGCCGGGATGCGGCCCGGCCACAGCCCCACGTACAGCACCGCCGGCCCGACCAGCAGGATCAGCCCGGCGAACCCCAGCCAGCGGGCGGCGGCCAGCAGGATCGCCACGGTCCGGTCCGAGGTGGTGCCGCCGCCGCTGGTGGCGGCCCCGGTCGGGGCCTTCGAGACGGAGCCGATCGAGAACGTGTACCCGCCGGCCACCGGGTGCGAGTCCGCCGAGATCACCCGCCAGCTCACCAGGTACGTGCCATCGCGCAGGGTGTCCGCCAGCCGCACCCGCACCTGGTTGGGATGCGGCTTGGTGGGCCGGCCGACCGAGGCGATCGAGCCGTCCGGCGCCACCACCCGCAGCTGGCCCAGCTTGATGTCGACGGCCTCGTCGTAGGTGAGCGTGACCTGGCGGGGCGCGCCGGTCAGCACGCTGTCCGGCTTCGGGTCGGCGCCGGTCAGGGTGGCGTGCGCGAAGGCGGGCACCGCCGGGACCAGCACCAGGCCGGCGACGGCGGCGAGCAGGAAGAGGAACTTCTTCACGAAGGCTTTCACGTAGCGGTTCGTCAGGCGGCTCGCTGCTGGTTGGCCGCACCGGCGGGGCGCGGCCCCCGCGGCACCACTCCCCCGCTCCCAGCAGCGTCCACACCAGTGTTCCAGGCCCCGCCGGCGCCCTCGTACGGGGTGCCGGACCGGTACGCCGCGTACCGCACCATCGCCAGCAGCCCGGCCTCGACCAGCACCACGCCGTGCCCCAGTTCGCCGCCGAATGTCGTGCGGTGGTGGGCGATGTCCAGCCCGCTGGTGAGGACCAGGAAGACCGACGCCCCCGCCGCCAGCGGCAGCAGCCCGCCCGCCAGCGCCGGCCGCCAGCCGGCGATCACCACCGCCACCGCCAGCGCCACGTCGAACGCGCCCACCTCGTGGGCGGCGTGCAGCGATCCCGGCTCAGCCGAGCCGGCCACCATCGAGTGCAGCGAGACCAGCAGGTGCACCAGGCCGAGCGCGACCAGCGCCACCCGCAGTACCGGTATCCGCTCGGCCCACCGCCGGCGGGACCCGGCCGCCCTGGCGGCCGGCGCGAGGTCGACGGCGGCCACGATCCGCTCGGTGAGGTCCGGTACCGCCGGCGCGGTCCGCACCCGGGAGGCACGGGTCATCTCCAGCGCCCGCTCCCGCCACGCGCGGCAGCCGGCACAGTCGTCCAGATGAGCCTCGACCAGCTCCGGGGCCAGCTCGCCGGGGAGGTCGTCACCCTCCCCGTCCAGCAGGGCGGAGACCGCGAGGCGGGCGGTCGCGCAATCCATACCTCTTTGGTCGTTCCGCGGTACCGGGAAGTTCCGAGGTCCCGGCAGTTCGTCCGGGGAGGCGCCGGCTAGGCTCGGGGCCGTGGACGACGCCACCCGCTGGGCACTCCGGGCAGCGCAGGGCGATCCGTCCGCCGCCACGGCATTTGTCCGGGCCACCCAGGCGGACGTGTGGCGGCTGTGCGCCGGCCTGGTCGATCCCGGCGCCGCCGACGACCTCACCCAGGAGACGTACCTGCGGGCCTTCCGCGGGCTGGCCGGCTTCGAGGCGCGCGCCTCGGCGCGGACCTGGCTGCTCGGCGTGGCCCGCCGCGCCTGCATGGACCACCTGCGGATGGTGGTGCGGCAGCGGCGTACCACCGACACGGCCGCGCCGGTCCCGGACCGGGCCGACCCCGCCGCCGACCCCGGCGGCCGGGTGGGTGCGGACGACCTGGTGGCGCGGCTCGACCCGGACCGCAGGACGGCGTTCGTGCTCACCCAGCTGGTGGGGCTGTCGTACGCGGAGGCCGCCGAGGTCGCCGGGGTGCCGGTCGGCACCATCCGGTCCCGGGTGGCCAGGGCGCGGGAGGACCTGATCGGCTGGGTCGCCGCCGCCGAGGCCGGCTGACCCGGGAACCGCCCGCTCGCGCCGGACGACTGTAGGAACGATGAGCGCGCGAACTGCCGACAGGGCCCGGTACGGCCGCGAGACCGGCCGTCACCTGGTGTTCGACAACGTGCTGTTCAAGGAGATCAGCGAGTGAGCGACGCCGGTGGACGGGTCGGCGCCGAGGCTGTCCGGCGGCGCAGGCAGGCCACGATCTGGGTGGCGGCGGGTGTGGTGCTGGTGCTGGCGTGCGCGGGGCTGATCGGGTGGGCGGCGGTGCGGTCCGACCGCCCGTCGGTGCCGACGTCGGCGGTCACGCCGCGCGGGCTGGTGGACGGCTCGGGAGTGCTGGCGGGCACGCCGGGGCCGTCGGCGAAGGCGACCGTGGCGGTGTACGAGGACTTCATCTGCCCGATCTGCGAGCGGTTCGAGCAGGTCGTGGGGCCGGACGTGGCGCAGCTCGCGGCCGGCGGCACGGCGCGGGTGGTGTACCACCCGGTCGCCATCCTCGACGAGTTCTCGACGACGAAGTACTCGACGCGGGCGCTGGCGGCGGCCGGCTGCGCGATCGACCAGGGCAAGTTCCTGGCGTACAGGGCGCTGCTGTTCGCCCACCAACCGGCGGAGCGGAGCGCCGGGCCGAGCGACGCGGAGCTGGCCCGGCTGGGCGGCCAGGTCGCCGGGATGGACGTGGCCGTGTTCACGCGGTGCGTGACGGCGAAGCGGTACCGCGACTGGGCGGCCAAGGTGAGCGACGAGGCGTACGCGAGCGGCGTGCACGGGACGCCGACGATCAAGGTCAACGGGAAAGCGCTGGGGCAGGACACCGTGCCGTCGTTCGCCGACATCAAGGCCGCGGTGGACAAGGCCAACGGCAGGTGAGAACCGCGCCCCGGCTCGCCGCGCTGGTCGCCGCGCTGGTCGCCGTCGCGGCGGTGCTGGTACCAGTGACCGCCACGCCCGCGTCCGCCCACGCGGCCGACGCGGTGACCGCCACCGACTACCGGTCGCGGATCGCCTCGGTGCGGCCGGCGGTACCCGGGCTGTCGGTGCGGGTGATCGAGACCGGCAGCCGGTTGCAGGTGGTGAACCACACCGGGCGGGACGTGACCGTGCTCGGGTACGCGGGCGAGCCGTACCTCAAGGTCGGCGGCGCGGGCGGGGTCTGGGAGAACACCCGGTCGGTGGCGACGTACACGAACCGCACGATCTCCGGCACGGATCCGGTACCGGCCAGGGCCGACAACAGGGGCGTCGCGTGGCGGAAGGTCAGCGGCGGCGACCGGGTGCGCTGGCACGACCACCGTACGCACTGGATGAGCCCGCAGAAGCCGCCCCTCGTCGCCGCCGACCCCGGGCACGCGCACGCGATCGGCCTGCCGTGGACGGTGCGGATGGTCGCCGGGTCGACACCGGTGACGGTCACCGGCACGCTCACGTACCTGCCGCCGCCCAGCTGGCAGGCCTGGTGGGCGCTCGCCCTGGCGGCGGCCGCCGCGGTGGCCCTGCTCGGCGGCCGGCTACGCCTCCGCTGGGCCGCTCCCGTCGCCCTCGCCGCCGCCGTAGCGCTGTCCGTCGTGGACTCCACCGGCCAGGTGATCGACTTCGGCTACGCCGGGCCGGGCGTGCTGGGTGGCCTGCTCGCCCACCACCCGTACCCCACCGTGACCTGGGCCGGGGCCGTCGCCGCGCTGGTGCTGTACCTCCGTAGATCCTCCATCGCGCCCTTCACCGTGGGGCTCGCCGGCGCGTGCGTCGCCGTGCTCGCCGGGCTGCCCAGGATCGGCGTCCTCCACCACGCGGTCGGGCCGGTGCCGTGGTCAACCACCTGGTCACGGTGGTGCGTCGCCGGCACCGTCGGGCTGGCCGCCGGCGCCGTACTGGCCGAGTGGTGGCGGTCCCACCGGCCACACGGGAACCGCCCGGCCCGCCCGGTCCGGGTTGATACGGTGACGCCCATGACCGACTCCACGGAAGCCGCGGTACGCCTCCAGCCGGGCGACCCGGCCCCCGACTTCGACCTGGCGAGCGACACCGGCGAGCGGATCAAGCTGTCCGACTACAAGGGCCAGCGCGTCATCCTCTACGTCTACCCCGCCGCGATGACCCCGGGCTGCACCAAGCAGGCCTGCGACTTCCGCGACTCCCTCGACGCCCTCCACGCCGCCGGGTACCAGGTCATCGGCCTCTCCCCGGACAAGCCGGAGAAGCTCGCCAAGTTCCGGGCCACCGAAGGCCTCACCTTCCCCCTCGCCTCCGACCCCGACAAGACCACCCTCACCGCCTACGGCGCCTACGGCGAGAAGAAGCTCTACGGCAAAACCACCATCGGAGTCATCCGCTCCACTTTCATCATCGACCCCGACCTCACCATCGCCGAAGCCCAGTACAACGTCAAAGCCACCGGCCACGTAGCCAAACTCCGCCGCACCCTGGACCTCTGACCCCAACCCCCAAGCGGGAGTGGCGTAACGGCAGCCGCGCTGGACTTAGGATCCAGTGTCCTCACGGACGTGGGGGTTCAAATCCCCCCTCCCGCACCATCAGTGCCTTATTTGAACCGTGCTCCCCCCGGGGGGCACCCACCCCAAGTAAGGCACTGTGGGTTCCCCGATCAGGGGTTCCACCGGCAACTACAACGGCGTCTTCGGTCCAGGAGACGCCGTTTGCCGTTTCAGCGCACCGCAGAGCAGGCAGCGTCCGCACCAGGTCAGGCTCGGCCTGTTGCTTCTCACCGCCGTTCCGTGGGCCGTCGTCGACACCCGCCTCGTCGTCGCCTTCCACGCGCCGCCGCTCCGCCTCGTACACCCGCCCGATCGGCACAATCGCCTCGAACGGCTCGTTCAGCTCCTCATCGACGACGCCGGTCTCGTCGAGCTTCAACCTCACGAACAGCAACTGCGTCAGCAGTCGCCGCTCCGGTGGCTCCAGCCGGGCGTACAGCTCCTGCGGCCGGCGCAGCAGCTCCAGTGCACTGAGGAAGATGTCCCGGGCAACCTGTACTTCGCCCTCCAGCTTGGCCAAGTCAGCGGCGACCCGGTCCCGTTCCTCCTGGACCTCGGTCATCTTGGCGGTCAGCTTCTCCCTGGGCCAGGCCGGATTGCCCACCAGGCTGAAGTACTCGTCTTCCTTGCGCTCCAGTTCGACCAGCCGGGTGGCGAGCGCCTTGCGGGCCTTGGCCGTGTTCGCCAGATCCGCTGCCATCTCCTCATCGAGCTTGGCAGCCACCTCGGCCCGGAACTCCTCGGAGAACACCACCGTGGCGTAGTGCTCCAGCACCGCCTGTTCGATCCGCTCCACCCGCAGGTAGGGCATGTCGCACTCATGGTCTTGCCGCCCCCGACAGAAGAAGTAGAAGTACTCCCCGCCGTTGCCCCGGCCCGGAATCAGCACAAACCGGCGCTGACAGCGCTGGCACCACAGCAGACCCTTCAAGTAATGGTGGTGCTGGCGGCGTCGGATGCCGGCCCCAGCCTGGCTGTCCATGACCCGTTGCACTCGCTCGAACAGGTCGACGGAGATGAGCGGTTCGTGTGTGCCCCGGTAGTCGACACTGCGCCACCGGACGTAGCCGATGTAGTAACGGTCGCGCAGCATGACGCCGAGCTTGCTCCGGGACACCGGGCGGGAGGAGTAGCGCCGGTTGCCGCGGGTGCGCAGCCCCAGCTCCTCCATCTTCTCCTCCAGGCTGTCGAGCGTGTAGCGGCCGGTGGCGTACAGCTCGAAGGCCAGCTTCACCAGCGGGGCGCGCTCGGGATCGAGGGTGATGATCGAGGTGTCGCCGTGCTCGGTCTTCTTGCGGGCGTTGAGGTAGCCGATCGGGGCGCAGTAGGTGGTGCCGCCGCTCTTGGCCTTCTCGTTCATCTTGTACTTGATGTCCTCGCCGTCGACGAGCGAGCGGAACTCGTTGAAGACGGCGATCATGTTCTCCATGGCCCGGTCGCTGGGCTTGTCGCCCTGGATGTTCTCGGTGCAGGACACCACCTTCACGCCGAGCCGCTCCAGGGTGGTCTTCATGACCGAGTGGTCGTAGACGTTGCGGGCGAAGCGGGAGAAGGCGTAAACGATCACGTAATCGACGTCCCGCTCGGCCTTGATGCGGCCGATCATCTTGCGAAAGATCGGCCGCTTCTCGATGTCGCGGCCGGAGTAGCCCGGCTCGATGTACTCGTCCGCGATCACCGCGCCGAGTTCCTTGGCTTTCGCCTGGCCAGCCGCTCGCTGAGCCGGGATTGACACGTCCTTGCGGAGTTGTTTCGGGTCAGAGACCCGCAGCAGGAGCAGCGCCCGCTTCGTTGAACTGGGCGTGGTCTCCTGCGGCCACTGTTTCTTTCGTCCCATTACCGACCCCCTTTCTTCGCGCTTACCTTTCGCTTCTGCCGGCTCCGCTGTATCGCGATAGTTCCCTGCCGCCCGATGTACGTTTCCACGATCTGCCTGACCTTGGACAGCAGCTCCCCGAACGCGTCGGGAACGTCTGGCGCAAACCGCTTCATGACTTCGTTCGCAGCCTGCTCGATTTCCCGGTTCAACGCTTCTTCCGGCAGGAATTCGACGGACTTGGTCGTAACGAGCCAGGCCCCATTGTCGCCGATGATGTGCCTGACGGTGAAGACATCCTCTATCTTCCGACTGATACGGGAAATGTCTTGGGCGATGACGTAGTCAATGTCTTTGTGCAATATCAGGTCGCCCAGCATGGTCAGTAGTGTGCCGCGCTGTCCGAGCTCGACCGCACCGCCACGCTCAATGTACTCGCGAACGACCGTGGCATTCACGCGTTCAGCAAGCTCATGGCCACTGATTCGTTGCTCGTGAATCAGCCGCTCCGCTGCATCGGAGTCACCCACTCCGTGGTGGTTCACCCGCACGAACAGCACGGCCTGTTTAGTCTTGGTTGATTCCTCCATAGATGTTTCCTCAAGCGTTAGTTATCGGTCCAGGTATACAACTAACCTTGGTGAGGGTGGTCCACGTTCTGGTACGCTATTCATGACTCCTCCATTATTGCTCCCAATTGCACTCAAGCCAAGCACCACGCAATCGGAGGGCTGCAAAACGCGGCCCCATCTCGGCTATCGCGGACCCGTTGTAACCCAAGCGTTTCTAAGCGTCGCCGCATCATGTCGCGGCTCACCAAGAAGCATCCCGCCAAGTACGACACCTGCCGCATGCCGCGCGCCCAGGCTTCGTACACGTGGGCCCGGGGCATGAGCAGACTGGCCGCGAAGTGTTCGGCAGCCCGCGCTGTCCATTGCGGCCCCATGCGCTCGTCTGCATCGAACGCCGCCTCGCCGCCCATGACCACGCGCCAGAACTCTCTGGCCAGCATGAACCGGCGAGTGATGAGATCGTCCCGGCCGCGCAGCACGATGAGCCAGCTCCCGCCCACGCACTCGCTCATGCCGGCCACCGCCAGATCGGGTACGAGCCGGAAGTCAATGTCCGGTAGCTGGGTCAGCGACCGCAACTCGACGAGCGGTTGGCTGCTGCCGAGCAATTCCCGCAACCGGATAGCTTGTTGCTCGGCCAGCTCGATGCCTTGCTCCAAGCTGAGCGGCTGGCTGGGGATCAGCCGTCGCAGCTCGGTGATGATATGTGTTGGTGATGCCATTGCTTCCTCCTCCCTTTGTATTGAAGCGTTGGTTTGTATCACGAGCGTGCGAGCGTCCCCACCAGTCCGTACCCGCACGGGAACGATGCTTAGGTGGTGTCCTCCGACACCCGCCGGCCAGGCGGTTGTTCACTGAGGATCTGCTTGAACTGCCGGGCCAGCTTGCCGGCCGTGGCGTCGTCCAAGCCATATTTCCGGCTCAAGTAGACGGCGAGGGACGGCAAGTCCTCCGGCGGTTCCTGGCCGGTGAGCAGGAGTAAGTCGGCATACGACAGGTCGAGTACGTCAGCAATACGATGTAAGACATTCGCATTTGGTCGCTTGTAGTGGTCGCGTTCGATGCGGCTGAGGTACTTCGGGTCATTGTCGATCGCCTTGGCCAAGCCGCGCAATGACATGCCACGCCGTTCACGATTCTCGCGAATGTACCGGCCAAGCGTTATGTGGTCTGGTTCAGTGAAGTCATCGTTCACAGCAGTGCATTACTCCTTACAACATGCCATTGTTTCATTAGCGTGGTCAATTGTCCACAGTAGAATTAACAACACTCTCATCTGTCGGATTACTATCTGCCTGCCCATTGCGATATTCCGCCTTTACCTGCCGTACCAACGCACTTGCTCGGCTCCCGCTAATCCGCAACTCCTGCCGCAGCGCATCGCGGCTGATCGGCCGACCGCCATGCGTCCGGCGGTACGCCGCATCTGCGGCTCGTGCCGCGTCCAAGAGTTCGGCCCCAGTCCGCTGCCGGCCGGACCCGGTCCGGCCCGCCGGATCGGTGCGGCCCCCGGCGACGGGCCTGCCGGTGTCCGGGTCCGGACTGAGGCCGGCATCGACGTGCGTGCGCAGGACGGCCAAGTGCGACAGCAGGCCCAGGACAGTCGGCGGGACGGCACCCACGGCCACGACGATCAGCCAGCTCACGGCGATGACCTGCGCAGCGAGCAGGTGCCAGATCGCGTTGCCCGCCAGCGACAGCCCGATGGCGCCGATGGCGTTCCAGCGGGCGAACCGGCGGGTGCGCTTCGATGCGGTGCTTCGAGACAGCCACACCCGCGTCGCAGTCGCCGCGTAGGCGTCGACGGTGAAGGGCAGCAGCGGCGCGAGCTGCACCGGCCAGCCGGTCGCCACGGCCAGCGACCGCAGCCCGGCGAAGCTGGACACGGCCGCACTGACCGCGGTGATGGTCATCCCTCCGAACACCCACCAGTCCCGACCAGCGGACGGCGGGGCTTTCGTCGGCTCGGCCACCTCAGCTCGGTTCATCCGGAGCGAGAAGCTGGCCGACCAGATGCGCTACGGCCTGGCCGTACTCGACGACAGCGAACAGGCCAGCCGGTGTCTCGCCGAGCTGGGCGACGCACGCGGCCACTGCGTCGTACCGCTGTTCATCCGGCACCGTGATGGCGACCCGCGGCACCACCCCGTCCGGACCGGTCTGTCCGCGGACGACGAAGTCGAGGTAGGCGCGCAGCTTGCGGCGGAGGGCCGGGATCGACTCGGTGCCCCGGTCGACCTCCAGCCAGCTCGCCTCGGCGGCCGTGCGCGTGGCCAGCACCACGTAGGCATCCGGCTTCAGCCAGCCGCCGAAGCCGTCGGCCTGCCAAGACGCCGGCTCGGTGCGGAAGGTCTCAACGGTGAAGCGCTCCGCCCGTGACGCCTCGACCAGCCGCACGTATACCTCGCTGATCGCCAACGTGTGCTTCAGGAACAGCGAGCTCGGCGTCCACGGCCGCCGGACGCGCCCGCCGCCGCGTTGGCCGTCCCAGCGGCGCAGCAGCTGCCGGCCGGCGCTATCGAGAGCGAAGATCAGGCCGGCGGAGCCGCCACCGGTGCCGCCGATCTGCCGTTCGAGGGTGGTCAGCAGGCGCTGCGCGACCAGGCGGGCCAGGACACGGCGTCGTACCACGCTCCGGCTGGGCTGCTCCAGGTTGGTGAAGAGCAGGCGCTCGATTTGCTGGCCGGTCAACACCCGGACCCGGACGACAGCCCTGACGACCGCCCGGTCCCGCTCGGACAGCTCCTCAGCGAGCCACTCAACGTAGCCAGCACCGACCCGCCGCCGTCTCACGGCCGTACCTCTGCAATGTAGAGAGCCGTTGGCGTTAAACGGCCGGAGTAGCGGCTAGAACAGCGAAGTTGCGGATCAGAGCCCGGCGCGACCGAAACAGCGAAGACAACACCGCAGGGCCACGACATCACCATGTTCACGTCGGCCTCCTCCGCGCCTCCGCCACTCGTTCCAGGGCCATGCGGGCGTAGTCCGGGTTCAGCTCGACGCCGAGCCAGTGCCGACCATGCCGCTCAGCCACGACCGCGACGGTGCCGCTGCCGAGGAAGGGATCGAGCACTACCCCAGGAACGGTCTCGGCAGCACAGGTGCGGCTTGGGCGCAGCGCGCCGAGGACAGTGACCTCCCCATGCTTTTGGGCGGCGCCGCGTCGCCACGGCTGTTCGCAGCTGGTACAGACCCGTTGCGGGCAGGTCGCGAGCAGGGGCCGTTCGACCAGGGCAGGCGGGAAGACCGCGAAGTGGCCGCCACGGAAGCCGGCGGTCGATAGCCGCCAGACATCGCCGGGGTTCCGGCCGAGTGGATGGCCAACCCGCCCGGTCAGCTTCAGACGGCGCAAGCCGCGGTTGGCATCGACGCCATCGCGGATCGGAGCAGCCTCCGGCGGCGGGTACTGGGTGGTCCCCACGGTGCGGCGCGGTTTCTCTGCCGGGCTCGCAAGAGGCGTGCGGATGGCGTCCAGGTCGAAGAAGTAGCGGCGGGAACGTACCAACAGCAGCACGATCTCGTAGGTGCAGCTCAGCCGGTCGCCGACGCTGGAAGGCATCGCGTTAGTCTTGGCCCAGATGACCTGGTTACGGATGGCCCAGTCGTCCTCCACCAACCCGATAGCCAGCCGCTGGGGGCCGAGCAGCAGGCTCTTGACCGGCGCGCCTTCACGTGGGTGGGCGCTGAACCCGTCGCCGATGTTCAGCCAGAAAGAGCCGGTGGGCTTCAAGACCCGCGCCACCTCTCGGCACACCGCGCGCAGCCCACGCACCCACTCGTCGACCGAGTACTCCAGGCCGAGCTGGCTGGCCTGGCCGTAGTCGCGCAGCCCGAAGTACGGCGGGCTGGTGATGACGCAGTCAACGCTGGCGGTCGGCACGGTCGCGAGCTGGTGGCGGGCGTCGCCGACCAGGATGGTGTTGCGCAGTTCTGGTGGCAGGAGGCTCACGCATCGCCTCCTTGCGCTTGCCGCTTGATCCGGCCGATGCGCGGACGCTTGCCCTCCAAGCGGGCCCGCAAGCTGTCTTCCACCTCCCTCCGGGGCGTACCCCAGCGTTGCCGGCTCGCGGCGGCCAACGCGCGGCCGTCGCGGATCGGCTCAGGCAACGGCAAGGTGGTGCCGGTCACTGGGCTGAGCGTCCGGCCATTCACTGCCGGGCGGATGGCGACCTCGTAGGTATCCAACCCGGTGAGGTCTTCGACCGTCAGCGGTGCGAACCGACGGGCCAGCAACCGGGCATCGTCGTAGTCGAGCTGGAAGGCGATCTGGGTACGGGTTTGGCTGAGGACTGCGGCCCGGATGGACTCGGGAAGTTGGGCGGCGTACTGGTTGGCCAAGTTGAGCGAGAGCTTGAGCCCACGCGCCTGGCTGAGCAGGTCGGCCAGCGGCACGGGCAGCTTCACGATGTCGCTGAACTCGTCGAGGTAGCCAAACACCGGCCAGCGTCGCTCACGCGGCACAGCGGTACGGGCCAACGCCGCCTGCCACAGCGACGCCACTAGCAGGGCGCCGACCAGTTGCGCTGTCTCGGCCCCGACGGTGCCCTTGGACAAGGGGACGAGTAGCACCTTGCGTTCGCGGAAGACCGCGCTGAGGTCTATACCGTCGCTCTGGCCCAGCATCAAACGCAGCGATGATCTTGTGGTTAGGGCGCGGAGCTTGTTCAGGCTAGGCCCGATGACTTGGGCGCGCTCAGCGTCCGAGATCGCCTCGTACCATGCCCAGAAACCCCGCACAGTCTCGGGCACGCTGGGCTGCGCCGTGACGAAGTGCCGGAGGACCGGCTGGGTGAGCAGCGGCGCGACCTCCGCGAGGGTGTAGGCAGAGCCGTCCACTGTGGACGAGTGTGCGAGCGTTAGCAAGGTGTTGCGCAGTACGTCCGAAGTGCGCGCCCCCCAAGACGACTTCCAGAGCTCGGCGAACGTTCCGACCACGTGGTCCACCGCCAGCTCGCGGCCATGCTCACCGGCGTTGGCACGGAGCAGGTTGAAGCCGACCGGATAGTCCAGTTTGGCTGGATCGAGGACGATCACATCGTCGATCCGCCCGCCGGGAATGCGCTGCAAAATGTCGTCCACCAGGTCGTTCTTGGGATCGACCACCACCACGCCGTGGCCAGCCGCGATGTCGGCCAAGGCCAGCCGGGCCAGCAAGGTCGACTTGCCGGTACCAGTGGGTCCGGTGATCCACAGGTGCCGGAGACGATCGGTGTCATGCAAGGCGAGCTGCCGGCTTGTCATGCCGGGGTAGTTCGAGACAGCGACCACCGCGCCGCGCGTCGGCATGGACGGCGCAGGGGGCAGTTGGCGTGCGCCGTGCATTGCCAGGCCAGGCAGGTGCACGCCGTCCACCGGCAGCCCAAGCAGCCCGACCAGCTCAGCCGTGTTGAGCAGCAGTGGCCAACTGGTGACCGGCAGCGCCCGGCGAGTCAGCCGCGCCGATACGACCCACGCCGGCAGCCATCGCCGTGCCAGCCGGACACCAACGGAGTTGGAGGCATGCAGGGGCGAGAAAGCCCGGCCAAACAGGTGCCAGGCGCGGGCGGTACTCGATGCGCTGACGCCGACCCGTACAACGGCGCGCAGAAGCGGCCCTTCTTGCCGCTTGAGCCTGAGTGCTCGCACCGCTTCGGCATCGGTCGGTACCTCGCCTTCCAACAGGTAGGCCGACCACCAGGCATCCTTGCCGGAAGCAGCCGTGTGCACCGGCCGTGGCGTGCCGGCCGAGGTGAATAGCCACTGGACGCAGATGACCTCGTGGCCACCGACCGGCTGCAAGGCGGCCAACAGGCCGGCACTCGTTGGACGTTTGGTCGCCAGCGGGCGGTTGAAGGTTGTCAGCGTCGCCTCGGCGGCGGCTCGGAACCGCGGGCGTGCGGTCAGGTACTCGGGCGCTGCGGTCAGCCGGGCGCCAGGCAGGGCCGCGCGCAGGCTGCTGAGCAGGGTGGCCTCAGCCTGCTCACCGGACACCAGCAGGTAGAAGGCGATGCCCTCCCGCGTGCTGGTGATCTCCAGGCCGAGCACGGACTTGGGCAATAGCGACCAACGCGGCGGATGCGAGCTGGCCGCGATGAGGTTCAGCCAGCCAGCCAGGTCCCCGGCGCTGAGCGTCGCCGGCACCTGCAACCGGAAGGGAGCCACATTCCGGCACCAGGACCAGGCATCGAGCACGCGGGCGAGCACGATGACCAGCAGCACGCTGAGACCGGCGCCGAATACAGCGAGGGCAAGGAGCATCAGGACCGCTCCTTGGGCGCGTCGGATTGCGGCGCAGTGCCACGCCGCGACCGCTTCCGACTGATCTCCGCCTGCCGTTCGCCTTGCATCTGCTTGGCTAACGCCAGAATGACGTGGGCCATCAGGCCAGCATCCAACACCTTCCGCTGCTTGCCGACAACCACAATGCGCCGCTTCTTTGACATAGCACTACCCTCCTTTACTTATCCTTCAACGAACGGTTTCCACCCACCGGTATCTATAGACTGCAACCATTGCCGCGTGTGAACAATTGTCCACACGTCACGCGTTTTAGCGTGGACAATTGTTCACGCCATGTAAAGACGTAGTATTCACAACGCCACGTCGCAATCCACCTCATTACCCCATACATGCCAACCGGGCCGCTTCCGCCGGGCGAACAATTCCAAATACGGCCCCGGCGAATAGCGCTC
>JBJMIH010000045.1:0-8642 GCA_045806985.1 Mycobacteriales bacterium
CTGCTGGTCGACCTGTCGTACTCGATGGCGCTGCGCGGCACCTGGGGCATCGCCAAGTCCACCGCGCTGGCCCTGCACCACCTGATCACCACCCAGTTCCCGCAGGACCGGCTGGAGATCATCGGGTTCTCCGAGTACGCCAGGCTGCTCCAGCCCGCCGAGCTGGCCGGCCTGAGCTGGGACATGGTGCAGGGCACCAACCTGCAACACGGGCTGATGCTCGCGCACCGGCACCTGTCCCGGTTCCCGGAGGCCGAGCCGGTGGTGCTGGTGGTCACCGACGGTGAGCCGACCACCCACCTCACCCCGGACGGCCAGGCCCGCTTCTGCTGGCCCCCGCTCCCGGAAACGCTCGAACTCACCCTCGCCGAGGTCGACCGCTGCACCCGCCTCGGCGCCACCCTCAACGTCTTCATGCTCGACGACGACGTACGCCTGGTCGCCTTCGTCGAAGAGGTCGCCCGCCGCAACGGCGGCCGCGTCTTCTCCCCCGGCCCCGACCGGCTCGGCGACTACGTCGTCAGCGACTACCTCAACGCCCGCCGGGGCCGCCGCGCCCGTCGCTAGGGCACGGTGAGGAGGTACGCGCGGCGGGTGAGCTTGCCGAGCAGCGCGTAGACGTGCCAGAGGCAGTCGCCGAGCATCATGTCGTAGGCGGCCCCGCCGAAGCGGTCGCGGTAGCGGGCGGGGTCGCGGCGCAGGCGAGCGGCGTGCAGGAGCTTGCGGCCGACGTGGTGGCGGTGTTCCTCGGCCCACTCGCCCCACTCGGTGCCGATGTGGAGGCACTGGTCGGTCACCAGGCCGGCCGCGGCGATCGCCGCGTCGGTGCGGGCCGGATCGGCGCTGGTGGGCACGACGCCCATCACGTCGAACAGCCAGGCCGCCTCGCGCGGCTCCAGCAGGTCGGTGCCGAACACCTGGTACACCAGCACCCGGCCGCCCGGCCGGAGCACGCGCCGGAACTCGGCGTAGGCGCGCGGCAGGTCGGCGACGTGGACCAGCACGTCACGGCACCAGACCAGGTCGGCGGTGCCGTCGCCGGCCGGCAGGTCCTCCGCCGTCCCGGCGGTGAAGGTCGGGCCGTCCGCACCGGCGGCGGCTCGGGCGACCTCGAGGTGCCGGGGTACCGGGTCGATCCCGGTGACCCGGAACCGGAACCGCTGGCGCAGGGCCAGCGCCTGCCCGCCCTCGCCGCAGCCCACGTCGAGCGCGACCGCGCCCGGCGGCAGGCCCATGCCGGCGACCAGGTCGTACAGCACGTCCGGGCCGCGCGGGTGCAGGCTCTCATCCAGCGCGGCCGAGAACTCCTCCTCGATCCGCGGGTAGGCGTCGTACGCCTGCTCCAGCGACCAGCGGGTCACTTCTTGGTGTCGTCGGGAAGCACCGCGTTGAGGGCCCACGAGACGATGCTGACGATGACGGCGCCGAAGATCGAGGCCCAGAACCCGTGTACGGAGAAGGCCAGGCCGAGGCCGTGCGAGATGCCGCCGGTGATCCACAGCATGAGCGCGTTGATGAGGAAGATGACCAGGCCGAGGGTGAGGATGTAGAGGGGCAGCGAGAACAGCTTCACCACCGGCCTGATGATGGTGTTCACGATGCCGAACACTGCGGCGACCGCGATCAGCGTCAGCGCCTTGTTCCAGAACCCCTTGTTGAGCAGGTCCACCCCGTGCACGACCGCGGCCGCCACCCACAGCGCGACGGCGTTCACGACCAGCCTGACCAGTACGGATCTCACCTGATCATCATGACATGCATTCCGCCCCGGCGGGGGCAGCGGGCCGGGCGGGGCGATCGGCAGTACTGTCGGATCATGGATCAGTTCCTGCTGTTCCTTCACGTCGCGAGTGCCATCTTCCTGCTCGGGCCGCTGGTGGTCATGATGTCGGCGACGCCCCGGTACATCCGCACCCGTGACGTGGCGGTGCTCCGGTTCCTGCGCCGGTCGACGTTCGTCTACGCCACCGGCTCGCTGGCCGTCTTCGTGTTCGGCCTGGCCAGGGGCCGGCACCTGCTCGACAAGATCTGGCTGTCGGCGTCGATGACGCTGTTCATCGTGGCGACCGTGCTGGTGTACGCGCTGGTGTACCGCGACCAGCGGCTGGCCATCGCCAAGCTGGAGGAGAGCGCGGACCCGAAGGTGTACGAGCGCCGGATCGTCGCGGTGGGCGGCGTCGTGGCGCTCATGTACCTGGTAATTCTGTTCCTGATGTTCTACCACCCCACCTAGACTCCAGCGCGTGACCGACGCCGAGGAAGCGCGCGCGCTCAACCGGGCACTCTGGGACGAGCGGGCCAGGCTGCACGGCACCTCTCCCCGGGACCGGATCTACGACGTGGCCGGCTTCCTGGCCGGCGCCGACACGCTGCGCGAGCCCGAGCTGGGCCTGGCCGGCGACGTGGCCGGGCTGGACCTGCTGCACCTCCAGTGCCACTTCGGCATGGACACGCTGAACTGGGCGCGGCGCGGGGCCCGGGTCACCGGGGTGGACTTCTCGGCGGTGGCGGTCGAGCGGGCCCGCGCGCTGGCCGCCGAGGCCGGCTTCGCCCCCGACGCCGCGGAGTTCGTCGAGGCCGACACCCAGGCCCTGCCGTCCACCCTGGACGGACGGTTCGACCTCGTCGTGGCCACGTACGGCGTGCTGGGCTGGATCGCCGACATCGATGCCTGGTTCGCCGGCGCCCACCGGGCGCTGCGGCGCGACGGCGGCCGGCTGGTGCTGGCCGACTTCCACCCGGTGTACATCATGGCCGACACCGTGGAGCCGCTGAACCTGGACTGGCCCTACGGCGGCGGCCAGCCGATGCGGTACGAGTCGTCCGGCTCCTACGCCGATCCCGAGCTGGCCACCACCGCGAACGAGTCGGTCGGCTACCCGCACAGCCTCGGCGAGATCGTCACCGCGGCGGCGCGGGCCGGGTTCCGGATCGACTGGCTGGGCGAGCACCTGGACGCGGACCATGACGGGAGGGGCCTTCTGCGGCCCGATCCCGACGGCCGGTACCGTTTCCACCTGAGCAACAGCACCCTTCCCGTCCTGTACTCGTTGCGCGCACTGGTGTCCTGACGCCCGATACAGGCAGAATTACCTATATGACCCGGTATCCGTCGATTCCTGCTCCTCGGTACGACGTCACGACCGGGCAGGGCACCGCGCGGCTGGCCGGGTTCACCGAGACGATGAGCACCCGGCGCAGCATCAGGCAGTTCTCCTCCCGGCCGGTCCCCACCCACCTGATCGAGCAGGCCATCGCCGTCGCCGGCAGCGCGCCGAGCGACTACAACCTCCAGCCGTGGCGGTTCGTGGTCGTCGCCGACCCGGACCTCAAGCGCGCCGTCCGGGCCGGCGCGGAGGCCGAGGAGGGCGCGCTCGCCGGCAAGCCGTACCTGGAGACCGCGCCGTACCTGATCGTGGTGTTCGAGATCCTCCAGAGGGAGGGGGCGCGGCCGCACCACGGCGCGGAGTCGGTCGGCATCGCCGTCGGATTCCTGCTGGCCGCCCTGCACCACGCCGGGCTGGCCACGCTCGTCCACGGCCCCAGCCCGCGCACGCTGAACGAGATCCTGGACCGGCCGGCGGGCGAGCGGCCGTACGCGATCGTCCCGGTCGGCTACCCGGCGGACAACGCGGTGGTGCCGGCGATCCCGAAGAAGCCGCTCAGCGAGATCCTGATCCACCGCTGACCGACCCGCCGGTGACCGGGTCGCGGTCCGGCACCGCGTCGAAGACCCGTACCGCGTCGATCAGGAAGCGGCGTACCACCCGCTCGTCGGCAGGGTCGAGGTGCTCCCAGCGGCCGGCGTACACGTCCCCGACGGCCGCCCGCGCCTCGGCCAGCCGGTGGCGGCCCAGCGGTGTCAGGTACAGCTGGTTGCGGCGGCGGTCGGCGCGGTCCGTGCGCCAGCGCACCAGGCCGTCGCCCTCCAGCGTCTCCAGCACGCCCGCCATGGTGGTCGGGCTGACCCAGGAGCCGCGGGCCAGCCGCTGCGGGCTGAGCCCGACGTCGCCGGCGCTCTCGTCGAGCGCTTCGAGCTGCTCCAGCACGGCGAAGCCGGCCGGTGACAGGCCGGCCCGCTCCACCTGACGCAGCCAGTACAGCGCCGCGAGCTGCCCCGCGGTACGCAACAGCTGGTCGATCGGCTGGTCCTCCGGCGCGACCTCCATGGCACAGAGGCTAGTTGTTTAGGGTTGGGCCGTGAATGTCACGGTCTCCCGGGTCGATCCCGAGGTCACGCTGCCGCTGCGGCAGCGGGTGCTGCGCCCGCACCAGTCGCTGGAGGAGATGCGGCTGGCCGCCGACGACGACCCTGCCACCGGCGCGTACGCCGCCTTCGACGACGACGGCACCGTGATCGGCACGGCGATCGTGCTGCCGCAGGAGTGCCCGTGGCGGCCCGGCGAGCCGAGCTGGCGGCTGCGCGGCATGGCCACCGCCGACGGCCTGCGCGGCCTCGGCGTCGGCGCCCGCGTCCTGGACGCGGTGATCGCCCACGTCGCCGCGGCGGCCGGCCCGGACGGCGCCATCCTCTGGTGCAACGCCCGCACCCCCGCCGTCCCCTTCTACCAGCGGGCCGGCTTCCAACCCCACGGCGAGGTCTGGGAGCAACCCCCCATCGGCCCCCACATCGGCATGTGGCGCAGGGTCACCCCCGTCGGCTGACCCACGCCGGGAGGGGTCCCGGCCGGCCGGTGCCACCGTGAGCCCATGGAGTTCAGCCGTACGAGCCGCCCGGTACTCGCCCTGGTCGCTGTCGCCCTTGTCGGCTGCTCGACCCACCAGAGCTCGTCCGGCCTGCCGGTCGGCGGACATGGACCGCGCCCGGCCGACGCGTGCACGATGCTGACGTCCGACCAGGTGGCCGCCATCGTGGGCACTCCCGGGCCGTTCACCGGCGCGCACGAGGATCCCGCCGAGGACGGCACACCGGTCTGGGGCTGCACGTGGGGTACCCACCGCTCCTACGCGGACGTCCGGGAGCTCAGCGCCGCGCGGTTCGAGCGGGTGAGCACCCCTGACCCGGACACCGTCCTCACCCCGCTGCGCGGGATCGGCGACAAGGCACTGCTGCGGAAGAACAGGAGCGACGGCGGCAACTCCTCCGTGTACTTCGCCACCGCCGGCCGCTACTACGAGACGCAGGTCACGGTCGACCGGCACGCCTACCGGGACGGCCCCAACGCCGGCCGCGAGGCCAGGGCCGCCCAGAACCTGGCGAAGACCCTGGTACCCCGCCTCTCCCATTGACGCGGTCAGGCGAGGGCCTGGGTGAGGTCGGCCAACAGATCCTCGGCGGATTCGATGCCGACGGAGAGGCGGATCAGGTCGGCGGGGACCTCGAGCGGGGAGCCGGCGGCGGAGGCGTGCGTCATCCGGCCGGGGTGTTCGATGAGGGACTCGACGCCGCCGAGGGACTCGCCGAGGGTGAAGAGACGGGCACGGTTGACCACCTCGATGGCGGCGGCCTCGCCGCCGGCCACCTGGAAGGAGACCATGCCGCCGAACGCGCGCATCTGCTTGGCGGCGGTCTCGTGGCCGGGGTGGTCGGGCAGGCCGGGGTAGTACACGCGGGTCACCTTGGGGTGGGCGGTCAGCAGGGCGACCACTCGCTCGGCGTTCTCGCTGTGCCGGTCCATCCGCACGCCGAGCGTCTTCAGGCCACGCAGCACCAGCCAGGAGTCGAACGGGCCCGGCACCGCCCCGGTCGCGTTCTGGTGGAAGGCGATCGTGTCGGCCAGCTCGTTGTCCCGCACCACCAGCGCCCCGCCCACCACGTCGGAGTGGCCGCCGGCGTACTTGGTGGTGGAGTGGACGACCACGTGCGCGCCGTGGGCGAGCGGCTGCTGGAGGTAGGACGAGGCGAACGTGTTGTCGACGACCAGCAGCGCGTCCGCCTCGTTGGCCAGGCCGGCCAGCGCCGCGATGTCGGCGATGCCGAGCAGCGGGTTGGTCGGCGTCTCGCACCAGATGACCTTCGTCTCCGGGCGGATCGCGGCCCGCACGGCGGCCAGGTCGCCGAGCGGCGTGGCCGTCCAGGCCAGCCCCCAGCGCTCCAGCACCTTGCTGATCAGCCGGAACGTGCCGCCGTACGCGTCGTTCGGGATCACCACGTGGTCCCCGGGCCGGCAGACCGCGCGCAGCAGAGTGTCCTCGGCCGCCATGCCGGACGCGAACGCGAACCCGCGGCTGCCCTGCTCCAGCGCTGCCAGGCACTCCTCCAGCGCGGTGCGGGTGGGGTTGGCGGTACGGCTGTACTCGTACCCGCCCCGCGTCCCGCCCACGCCGTCCTGCGCGTACGTGGAGGTGGCGTAGATCGGAGTGATCACCGCGCCGGTCACCGGGTCCGGCTGCTGGCCGGCGTGGATCGCGAGCGTCTCGAAACCGAAGGTCATAGCCCCGAGATTAGTCGCTGCGCAAGTCGATCACGGCGCCGAGCCGGTCGCGGCGCAGCCGCGCCATCCGCAGCAGGTCGTCGGCGCTGGTGGCCCCGAGCGCGGCGGCCAGCACCAGCACCTTCACCGCCCAGTACACCCCGGTGAACAGCTGGGCCAGGGTGGCGGTGAGGGCGATCAGGAACAGCTTGGTCGCGGTGCGCTTCCACAGCCCGTCCGGGTCGGGCTGGTCGACGGACTGGAGCAGGCAGTACGTGACCCGCCGCAGGTGCTTGGCCCCGCCGCCGGACCACCACGCCCGCAGCGCCCCGCGGGCCTGGTACCGGGCCGTCTCGAACACCGGCCGCGGCATCGTGCCCAGCTCGCGCAGCATGTCCTCGGGCAGCTTGACGGTACGGCTGACGCCCTGGGCCGGCTGCTCGCCGCGGCGGAAGATCCGCTCCCGGGAGGGCCACTCCTCGCGCCGGCCGAGCACGAACTCGATGTGCTCGGCGTCGTGCTGGAACGCGTTGGCCCGGGAGATGCACGCGCTGAACCAGGAGTCGATCACCGCGCGGTCGTGGTCGGTGTCGGGCACGCCCAGCGGCAGCGCCTCGTACAGGTACCGGCGGATCTGGCTGCGGGTGGCGCCCCGCAGCGCCCGGTCCTTGACCTCGCCGAGGGCCTTCCGGCCGGCGTCCCCCTTCAGGTCGCGGCCGAGCGCGTCCTCCCGGTCGACGGCGAACGCGCGGGCCAGGTTGGCCGGCCCGCCGATCCGCACCACCGCGAACTCGTCGCGCCCGGCCGCGTCGATCCAGGCCTGCCACGCCGCGCCGAGCCGGTCCGCCTCGGCCCGCGACACCCCGCACTCGTCCACCAGCAGGCCGGTGACGGCGGCGACCGGGCCGTGCCGGCGTACCCGCCGCCGCAGGTCGTCCAGCTTGACGGTGGCGATCCGGTCGGCGATCTCGATCCGGCCCCTGTCGTCGCGGTCCAGGCAGAAGAACTCGTACCAGCGCAGCCGGTCGGGCGGGTCGTCGCGCTGCGGCTCCAGGAACGTGGCCAGCGCGTCGGCCAGCGAGCCCTGCCGGCTGCGCACCTCGATCGGCAGGGTGAGGTGCGAGCCGTCCGGGTCGGACCGGCCGATCAGCCGGTGCAGGCCGCGCGGGCCGCAGCGGAGGAACAGGCAGCCGTCCAGCAGCTGGTTGTCGGTGACCACGATGGTCTCGGCGAGCAGGCTGGACAGCCGCAGCGTGCCGGCGAAGGTCGCGACGCCGTCACTGCCGTACGCCCCCTGCGGCAGCCCACCGTCGTACTCGCGGCGCTGTACCGAGGGCTCGAACTCGGCGGCGAGCAGGCGGGGCAGACCGTTGCCGGTGACCATGACGCTCTCCCCCCGTGGGGTGAAAATTCTGCTGGTGCGAGCGTCTTCGGTCGCAAGTTTTCCGACTTAACGGTAACTCAGCCCAGTACGGGCGTCATCAGGACGAAACGTGAGCTACCCCCGGGGTTCCAGGCCGCCGAACTTGTCCGGATTCACCACCATCCGGACCCCGCTGACCTGGCCGCCGGCGGCGACCTCCAGCAGCATCGCGCCCGCGAACGGCCCGCCGGGGCCGAACCGGGCCACGATGCCGGGCTGGCCGTTCAGCTCCACCACCTCCAGCACCACGCCGGCGGACACCGGCTTGTTGAGCGTGCCGAGCAGCCAGCGGGCCACGTGGTCGGCGCCGTGCAGCGGCCGGCGGGCGGCGGTGACCTTGCCGCCGCCGTCCGACCAGAGCGTCACGTCGGGGGCGAGCAGCTCCATCATCCCGTTCAGGTCGCCGCCCTCGCAGGCCGCCCTGAACAGCTCGGTCACCTGTTCGCGCTGCTCGGAGTCGGCGTCGAAGCGGGGCCGGCGCGCCTGCACGTGCTCGCGGGCCCGGTGCGCGGTCTGCCGGATCGTGGCCTCCTGCCGGTCCAGCGTGTCGGCGATCTCGGCGTAGGAGTACCCGAACACCTCGCGCAGCATGAACACCGCCCGTTCCAGCGGCGAAAGCGTCTCCAGGACGACGAGCATGGCCATCGACAGCGTCTCGGCCATCTCCGCCTCCTCCGCGACGTCGGGCGAGGTCAGCAGCGGTTCCGGCAGCCACGGGCCGACGTAGGACTCGCGCCGCACCTGGGCCGAGCGCAGCCGGTTGAGCGACAGGTTGGTGACCGTGCGGATCAGGTACGCGCGCGGGTTGTCGACCTCGGCCGCGTCAACCGCCGACCAGCGCAGCC
>JBJMIH010000046.1:0-29815 GCA_045806985.1 Mycobacteriales bacterium
ACAGCCGCTGGTACAGCGCCACGCCCCAGGCCAGCAGCAGCACCAGCACCACGGTGGCCGCGCTCACCCACACGGTGACCCACAGGTCGCGGCGGAAGCTGTGGTCGCCGAACACCGCCCGGTACGCGCCCAGCGTGCCGGCCCCGCCGTGGGAGACGTGCTGGTCCTGGGCGATCGAGGCGACCACCGAGTTCGGCCCGCCGGTGTGGCCGAGGCTGTAGGCCAGCGCCGCCACGATCGGCACGCCGATGAACACGGCGATGACCAGCACCGGGGGCAGGGCGAGCAGGAACCCGCGCAGCCGCATTGGCCGGCCCAGCTTCCCGCTGCCGGCGTTGTCGCGACGCTTGCGTGCCAAGAACGCACGCGGCGCGCCGCTCCGCCTTGGCAGCGGAAACCTGGATCCGGCCAATTCCCCTCCCCTCAGGGAATGCGCTGGTGCCAGGTGTGGCTGGCGTCGTTGAACATCTTCGGCGAGTACCCCAGGCTCACCTTCAGCGTCAGGCCGCGGAACTGCTGCTGCAGATCGGCCGGCAGGAACCGCGACTCGACGCCGGGGTAGCCCCAGATCGTGGTGACGACCGTGCGCTGGGCCGGCGTGGTGAGCGTCCAGTTGATCAGCTTGAAGGCCGCGTCCTTGTGCTTGCTGGACACCGGCACCGCCAGGTAGCTGGGGCCGCCGAGGAACGGCGGGTTGAGCTGTCCGAACTGGGTGGTGGACGGCAGCTGGCCGCTCTTCTTGCCGCTCAGCCCCTGGTCGGACCAGAGCGTGGTGATGTCGACCTCGTGGTGGGACAGCAGGTCGAGGGCGGCCTGGTCGGTGGGCGGGTACACGCCGTTGCGGTAGATCGAGCCGTCCAGGTCCTTGAGCGCGCGGAAACCCCGGTCCCAGGAACCCTCGCGGTCCGGCACGTAGTCGAGCTTCATCCTCGCGCTGTCGGCCGCGGGCACGTACTTGTCCAGCACCGCCTGGAGCCAGCCGGTGCCGGCCAGCCCGGCGTCCGGCACCGTGTAGGTGAACCGGCCGGGATGCGCCTTCGCCCAGGCGATCAGCGCGTCCACCGTGTCCGGCGGCTTCGGCACGACGGCGCTGTTGTAGGCCAGCACCACCGACGAGCCGCGGTACGGCACCGCGTTGCCGTGCAGCGGCGCCAGCAGCGAACTGTCCACCCTGGACAGGTTGGGCACCGACTTCCGGTCCGGCTTGGCCAGCAGGTCGGCCTGGCTGGCGTTCTGGATGATCGAGGAGGCCAGCACGTCGACACCCGGGTTCTGGTGGGTCTTGGCCGCGGCGGCCAGCCGGGAGTACATGCCCGAGATCGAGCCGGCGTTCTGCGCGTAGATCAGCTTGACGTGCGCGCCCTTGACGGCCTTCCGGTACTCCGGGATGAGGTGTTTCTGCCACAGGTCGCGGACGTTGGTGTCGCCGTCCACGAACACCGTCACCGAGTTCGCGCCACCGGACCCGCCACCGCCGCACCCGGCGGTCGCCACCGTGCCCGCCGCCGCCAGCAGCACGCCGAGGACGCTCAGGGACCTGATCATGGAAAACCCCCGAGAAATCGATTTCCTCGATCCACAGACGGTAAACGCGTCACAAAGTGGTGTCAACCGGTAACTGAACGCAAAGTACCATCAATGTCCTCAGAACGCTCACAATGTCGGCGACGCCTCGAACGCCTCCTCGAGCCGCCGCAGCACCGCCCCGCCCTGCTCGGCGTCCGCGACCAGCCCGCGCTCGATCGACCTGCGCAGGTCGTCGGCGCCCACCGCCAGCGTCCCGCGGGCGCGTGGGCTGCTCGCCCTGGCCAACTGGTCCAGGCCGCGCCGGTAGGCGTCCTCCGCCCGCTCCGCGTTGCCGCTCTCCAGCGCGGTCAGACCGAGGTCGAACAGCACCGGCACCGGGTCGGTCACCCGGCCGAGCATGCCGCGCAGCGCCTCGGTGGCCTCCTCGTGCCGGCCGAGCCGGAGCAGGCACCAGCCCCGGGTGCCGCCGTCCTCGCCGCCGGCCGCGTCGACCAGCTCGATCGCCCGCTGGTACGACGGCGCCGCGGCCGCCGGATCGCCGCGCAGCCACAGCGCGTTCCCGTGCTGCTTGCGAATCCACGGGTCGCTCCGGTCCAGTTCCACCGCCCGCTCGGTCAGCGCGAGGTACTCGTCCAGGTCACCGCCGCCGTGATCCAGCGCCCAGCCGAGCAGGCCCGGAGCGGACACGTCGAGGGGCGGCAGCGCCAGCGCGGCGCGGCCCGCCTCGGCCGCACCGCGGTAGTCGGCCACCTCGCAGAGCAACCAGCCCTTGGCGACCAGCGCCCTGCGGGTCGGGCCCGCCGCGAGCGAGGCGTCCAGCGACGCCAACCCTCCGGCCAGCTGGCCCGTCGAGATCTGGACCTCGGCGAGGTCCACCCAGGTGGCGGCATCCCCGGCGATGGTGGCCGCGCGCTCCAGCGACGCCACCGCCTCCTCGTTCCGGCCGGCGGCGAGCAGCGCTCCGGCCGCCACCCGCAACGCCCACGGATCGTCCGGTCGGTCCCACAGCACCTGCTCGATCGCGGCCACCGCCCGCTCGGTCCGGCCGGCGACCCGGAGCGCGTCGGCCAGCTCGATCCGCAACGAGGGATCGTCGGGGAACCGCTCGGCCAGCGCGGTGAGCCGGTCCACGGCCTCGTCCTGCCGGCCCAGCGCCATCAGCGCGATCCGCCACTGGTCGCGGGCTGACGCGTCGCGCGGATCCAGCTCCATCGCGCGCTCCGCGTCCGCCAGCGCCGACGTCGGTTCCCCCAGCTCGAGCAGGAGCCCCGCGCGGTTGACGAGGGCGACGGGCAGCTCGGCCACGGCCACCGCCCGGTCCATCTCCCGCCGCGCCGCTTCCCGCCGGCCGAGTGCCTGGTACGACGCGCCGAGGATGTTGTGCAGGTCGGCAAGGTCGGACGCGCCGTCGGCGACCGGCTCGAGCAGGGCCACGGCCTCGTCGTACCGGCCGGCGAGGTACCGCACGTTGGCGAGGCCGATCAGCGCGCCGGCATGGCCGGGAACCGCGTCCAGCACCTGGCGGTAGAGGTCACCGGCCTCGTCGTAGCGGTCCTGGACCTGCCGCACGTCGCCGAGCACGGTCAGCACGTCCGGGTCGCCGGGCACGGCGCGCAACGCCCTGCGCACCGCGTGCTCGGCGCCGTCGAAATCGCCGGTCTCGAGCCTGGCCTGCCCGAGCAGGGCGAAGTAGCCGTAGTAGTCCGGGTCATCGCCGGGCACGAGCGCGGCCACCGCGTCGAGCGGCTCCAGCAGCCGCCGCCACAGCTCAGGCTGGTCGGCCGCTGGCGACTCGTCCAGCAGCCGGACACCGGCGTCGACCAGCCGGGTCTGGACCCCGACCTGGTCGGGGGCGTACCCGGCGGCGCGGGACAGCACCTCGACCGCCTCGGCCGGCCGGTCCAGCGCGAGCAGCACCTCGCCCCGGGTGGCCAGCGCGAGCACGTCCGCCGGGTCCGCCGCGAGCGCCGCGTCCAGGGCGGCCAGCGCCTCCGCGTGCCGTCCCTGCCGGTGCAGCGCCAGGCCGAGCTGGGTGTGGCCGGGCACGTCCGGGTCGCCGAGGGCGATCACGCGCCTGGCCAGCTCCTCGGCCTCCGGGACAAGGTCCGGGTCGTCGAGGTAGACGGTGGCCTCGGCCTGCCCCGCGAGCGCTGCCGCGGATCCCGACGTGAGCTCGGCGGCGCGGCGGTAGGCGTCCCTGGCCTCGCCGTACCGGTCGCTGAGCAGCAGCGCGTACCCGTACCCGAGCCAGCCGGGCGCGTAGTCGGGTGCCAGCGCGGTCAGCCGCTGGTAGGCGGCCTCCGCGCCGGCGTGGTCGCCAAGCTGGACGCGTAGCCGCGCGAGCAGGTCCCAGGAGTCGGCGTCGTCGGGCGCCAGCTCCACCACCCTGGCCGCGTCGACGGCCGCCCCGGCGTAGTCCGCCAGCTCCGCCCGCACCATCGCCCGCCAGGCCAGGGCGTAGGTGTCGTCTTCGGACAGCTGGAGCGCCCTGTCCAGGTACTGCCGGGCAGCCGCGAGGTCGCCGGCGAGCGCGAGCGCGTGGCCGAGCCGGGCGCGGGCACCCGCGTTCTCGGGGTCCAGCGCGACCTCGGCCTCGAAGGCCGTCACCGCCCCGGGGTAGTCCGCCAGTTCCCGCAGCGCCCTCCCGTGTAGCTGGAGGGCGTACGCGTCGTCAGGGTGCGACCTGGCCAGCTGGGCGGCGATGCCGACCGCCTCGGCGGGACGGCCCGCGTCCAGCAGGATCTCCGCCTTGCCGGTCAACAGCGCCCGGTGGGTCGGGTCGGTGGCCAGCCCGGCGTCCACGACGGCGAGAGCGTCCTCCAGCTGGGACTGGTCAGCGAGCAGCCGGGCGATCAGCGACTTCACCGCGCCGGACGGCCTGGCCTCGTCGGCGGCGCGGGCGGCCTGGATCGCCTCCTCTTCCCTGCCGGCCGCGTCGAGCAGCCGGCACAGCAGGGTGACGGCCTCGACGTTCCCGGGGTCCAGCTTGGCGGCGAGCTCGGCCGCCCGCAGCGCGAACTCGTCCAGGCCGGCGCGGCCCGCCGTCTCGGCGGCGGTGACCCACGCCGCCGCGGCGGCCCCGGAGTCGGCCGTCCGTCGCACCGCGGTGGCGTACAACTCCGCCGCCTGCCAGTCCCCCGGCGCGGCATCGACCGCCGCGCGCAACGGTCCGACCGCCTCCTCGGGCCGGTGCAGCGCCAGCAGGCTCCGGCCGAGTTCCCTGAGCGGGTCGGGATGGTCGTACCGCGCGAGGACGACGTCTTCCAGCAGCGACACGGCCAGCTCGAGGTCCTCCCGGCGGCGGCTGTGCGCCAGCGCGATACCGAGGTCGACGGCCTGCTGCCGGTTTCGTGACGGCTGCGGGTCGAGCGTGCGCAGTGCCCCCGCGGCGCGCTCGAACGCCTGCGACGCGGCCCGGTGCTTGCCCAGCGCGGCCTGGCACAAGCCGACGATGACCGCGGCGCCGCCGGCCAGGCCGGCGGGCGCCGGCAACGAGGCACGGCCGGACGGTGGCAGGTCGGCCAGCCTCCGTGCCGCCTTCTCGGCCCTGGCCGCGGTCCGCCGAGCCTGCTCCAGGTCGCCCTGCCGGTACAGCTCGCGAGCCGTCGTCAGCTGGGTGACCGCCTCCTCCATCAGCGGGAACGGACCCGCCGCCGGCGGGGTGGCGCCGGTCACGGTGACCCCGGGGGGCGGGAGGCTGGGCATCATCGCCGAGTGCGGCTCGCCGGGGATCCTCCTACCGGCCATGGCGTCCCTCCCGGATCGGGGCGTAGCCGGTGCGGCCGGCGCCGAGGCGGCCGGTCGGCTGGGCGGGGCCGGCCCAGGAGGCGAGGACGCGGCGTTCGATGTCCTCGGCCGCCGCGGGTTGGCGCAGCCGGGCCGACCAGGCGGCGTTCAGCAGGTCGAGCACGGGGCCGGTGTGGACGCCGGCCTCGGAGCCGGGTTCGAAGGACGGCCGGAGCCGGCCGATCGCGTCCTCCCAGCGGGCCGGGTTGAAGCAGGCGGTCGCGGTGTCGGAGAGCCGGCGGTGGACCTCCTCCACGAAGCGGTCCAGTGCCTCCGCGCCGTCCGGGCGGGCCGAGCCGCGCAGCTCGCACGCGGCGTCCGCCCAGCATTCCTGGACCTCGGCGACGTCGACGGCGAAGTCACCGTCGGGCTGGATCCTGGCCAGCAGCTCGAAGATGACGTGGGCGCGGTCGACGTCGGCCGGCCGGTCCGGGCGCAGCGACAGCAGGACCGCCGAACAGGCGTAGGCGGGGCCGACCGCGTACGCGGCCCAGGCGTCCGCGAACAGCACCTCCTCCGCCTCCTCCGGCCGCCCGGACAGCCGGAGCGGCAGCAGCCGCGACGCCACCGGCGAGTCGCTCTCCTGCGCCTTCGCGACCTCGTACGCCGCCATCGGCACATCCCACAGCGTCCATTCCGGGAATCCGAGTTTCATCAGGACGTCCAGCACGCTCGCCCGGGCGGGGCCGCGGGACGGGACGGCCAGCCGGAGCGCGCCGAGCTCGGCGAGGAACGCGTCGGTGAGGTCGCCGACCCGCTCGTCCAGGTGGTTGTCGCGCAGCGTCAGGCCACCGAGGAAGTCCACGTAGTCGGCGAACAGCGTCTCACAGCGCCCACCGCGCAGCTCGTCGAAGGCCGCCCACAACGCCGTGACGTCGGCCCCGGTCTCCAGCTGGTCCTGCAGGTCCTTGATCTTCCAGCGGAGGCTCTCGCACTCGGTCAGGTTCCGCTTCAGCGCCTCGGTGGTCGGCCTGTCGAGCACCACCGCCGCGCCGGCCGCGTGCAGCGCGCGCTGCGCCTTCAGCAGCCCGGCCTGCACCTCCTTCAGGTCGAGTACGGCACGCTCCAGGTCGATGCCGTACTCCTCGAGCACGTCGAGCATCTCGGGGGCGGCGCTGTCGAGCACCTCCGGCAGCTTCTCCACCGCCGTCTTCGCCTTGCTCAGCGGCTTGGCCACGGTGTGCTGGCCGAGCGCGCCGATGTAGGAGTTCAGTTCCTGCACGAGTTGGTGCCGGTTGGCCGCCATCTCCACCGCGCGGCCCACCTTGGCGACGTCCTGGCCGAGTTCCTCGAGGCGCATGGCGAGGAGCCGCCGGTTACCCATCAGTCCACCCCCTCACGCCTCGGCGACCAGGCAGCAGTCGAGCGCGGCCCCGCTGACCCTGTCGATGGCGGCCCGGTCGGCGTTCCAGTGTTCCACGCGCCAGCGCCACGCGGCGTTGAGAACGTGCGGGACGGCGGTGCCGGCGGGCAGGTCCGGCGGCTGGCCGCGGCGCCGGTACGGGTCGGCGGCGGCCGCGTCCAGCAGGGCGACCAGGCGCTCGACCGGCGCGGTCGGGTCGTACCGGAGCCGGTCCGGGGCGTGCCGGGCCAGCAGGTCGACCATCTCGGCGGCCTGCCGCCGCGCCGTGCCGGCAGCCGGACCGGCCGGGATGCCGTCGCCGCTCATCAGCCGCCACACCGGCACCACCCGGCGCTCGACCAGCAGCCGGTACGCCCGCGCCCTGGCGGGGTCCGGCGCGGCCGAGCCCATCGCCTCCAGCGCGCCGACCATCGTGGTCACCCGCCGCCGCCAGGACGGGTGGGTGGGGGTGGCGTCGGCGTACTGGTCGGGGGCGGCGCGGAGGGTCAGCACGGCGAGCGGGTAGGCGGCGCCGAGCGCGTAGGTGGCGTACACGTCGGCGAACAGCTCGTGCAGCCACGCCTTGGCCTGCGTACGGTCCGCGCCGGCCGCGACCTCCGCGGTGGTCGCGCCGATCAGGTAGGACAGCACCGGTGGCGCGCCGGCCGCCCGCAGGGCCGGGTCGGCGTCGACGAGGGCGATGGCCACGTGGTGACCCAGCTCGTGGGCGACGATCGGCAGCCCCCACACGGAGGTGTCGGGGAAGCGGAGCCGGACCATGCTGACCGTGTGGTCGAGGAACTCCCGGTCGTCCACGGCGGTCAGCACCGACCGGTCCACCCCGGTACGGGCGGTGAGGCCGGCCAGCATCCGGTCCGCCACCGCGCCGACCCCGTCGTCCAGGCCGCTGGCCCGGAGCAGCACGCCCTGCAGGAACGCCAGCGCCTCCCGGCTGATCCGGGCGACCTCGCCGCGACTGGCCGCCAGCCGCGGCCACAGGCCGGGGGCCGCACCCGGCAGCCGGGCCTGCGCGTCGATCCGGGCCAGGTCGGTGGCGACCCGGTGGGCCAGCACCTGGAAGCGGTCCCGGACGGCCCGCTGACCGGGATCGGCGACGGTCGCGTCGCCGAGCACCCGCTCGACCCGCGCGAGGTCGGCGCGTACCTCGGCCACCTGCGCGACCAGCACGACGGCGGGGTCGGGAACCGTCACGCCGGCTCGACCGCCGCCCGCACGATCACCCGCACCCCGCGTACCCAGCCGGTGCCGGCCCGTGCGTCCACGAAGTCCCGGCCGATCGCCAGCGCCGCGCCGACGACCAGCAGCTGCGCGGCGGCGATCGCCACCGCCAGGTGCGGCATCGCGAGGTGCAGCAGCCCGGCCGCGCTGCCCACGCCGACGATTGCCACGGTGGCGCCGCCGGCCAGCCGGACCAGCCTCGCGTGCCGGGCGGCCAGCTGCTCCAGCGCGGCGGCGGCGAGCACGAGCCGGCCGGGTTGCAGGCCCTCCCGCCCGAGGTCGGCCTCGACCGCGGCGGTCGCGCCGTCGATGCCCAGCGCCCAGCGGGCCAGCGCGGTCGCGGGGCGGCCGGCGGCCAGGCCGTCCGCCAGTTCACGGATCCGGTCCCGCAGCGCGAGCAGCCGCGCGGCCGGTACCAGCCGGTGCAGGGCGTCCAGCGCGGCGGCCACCGCGCGCAGGCCGAGCCGCACCAGCCGCCCGCCGAACCCGTCGAGGTCGAGGCGCTTGTCCAGCTGCTCCCATGCCTTGGCGACGACGGCGGGACCGTGGTCGCGGACGGCGGTGACGGCCTTGGTGAGCACCTCGGCGGTGCCGGACGCGACCGCGTCCAGGGTGGCGCCGGCCCGGTCGCGGAGCATCGTGACGCTGGTCGCCAGGTCGGCCGGTGGCGCGTCCGGCCCGGTGAACCCGAACCGCTGGCCGTCCGGCGGCGGCTCGACCTTCCCGGCGGTCGCCGCGAAGGCCGCCAGCGCCGCGTCCAGATCGCCGGGCCCGCCGCCGCTCTGCTCGCCGACCGCGCCGCCGGCGCCGAGCGCGACGTTGGCGACCCAGAGCTGGCCGACGGCGACGGCCAGCAGGTCCTCGGCGGCCTCCGGCGCGGGCGGCCGGCCGGCGTCCGCGGCATCCGCGGCATCCGCGGCGAAGCCCTGGACCGCGCCGTCGAAGGTGGTCATGCTGGCTTCGATCGCGGCGGCGAGCCGGTCGGCCGCCGCCTCCGGATCGTGGCCGGCGGCGAGCGCGGCGCTGAGGTCGTAGCCGGCGTCCAGGACCCTGGTCGCGGCCTGGGCCACGGGCGCGGTCATGTGCTGTCCTCCTCGGGTGCCGGCGTCCATTGTGGCCGCCCGCAGCCGGGAACGGCGCGCCTTCCGCGGTTCCTGTCAGATCCCCGACAGCCGGCTCAGGTCACGCGGTCCGGCCGGCGGCCCGCGTCGGTACTAACCCCACCAGAAGGCGGTGGCGATGACCGCGTACAGGGCGATCAGGGTGGCACCCTCCAGCCAGTTCGACTCGCCGTCCAGCACCACCAGCACGGTGACGAGCACCGCCATCAGCAGCGCGGCGATCAGCAGCGGCGGCAGGACCAGCGTGAACGACGCGCCCACCAGCGGCGCGACGAGCACCAGCACCGGCGCGACGACCAGCGCGATCTGCAGCGGGCTCTGCATGATCACCTGGAGCGCGTAGTCGGCCTGGTTCTTGGCGGCGAGCTGCACGCCGACGACGTTCTCCACCGCGTTGCCGGCGATGGCGACGATCACCAGGCCGGCGAAGGCCTGGCTGATGCCCAGCGACTTCATGGCCGGCTCGAGGGCGTGCACGAACCAGTCCGATACCAGCGCCGCGCCCACGCCGGTCGCGGCCAACATGCCCAGCGCCACCGGCAGCGACCAGTCCGCGCCGCCGTGTTCGGCCGGCGCGGCGGCGGGCTCGGCCGTCCCGCCGCCCCGCTGGCGGCGGATCGAGGCCGGCAGGGACAGCGCGAACAGCGCCAGCAGCACGACCGACACCACCACCGACAGGGCCTTCTCGTGCCCGTTGGCCGGCGTGTGCAGGGACGCGGTCAGCGACGGCACCAGCAGGGCGAGCACAGCCAGCACCAGCAACAGGCTGAGCGTTCGCGCCGCCTCGGCGCCGAACCGCTGGTTGCCGTGCCGCAGGCCGCCGACCACGAACGACAGGCCGAGCACCAGCAGCACGTTGGCCAGCACCGAGCCGACGATCGAGGCGCGTACCACGCTGTACAGGCCGGCGTGCAGCGCGAACAGCGACACCATCAGTTCCGGCAGGTTGCCCAGCGCGCTCTGCACCACGCCGGTCGCGCCCGCGCCGAGCCGGTCGCCGAGCGCCTCCACGCTGCGCCCGACCAGGCTGGCCAGTACCGCCAGGGCGATCGCCGACACCACGAACGGCACCACCTCGCCGGCCCCGACGTACCGGGTGACACCGGCCGCCACCAGCGCCAGCGCACACCCGGCGATCAACCGCACGTCCCCCTTGCCGAACCCCACCGCACGCCTCCGCTCGCCCGTGTCCGTCACGGACAAGCATTCTGCCCGCGTCCGGACCGCGGCGGTCGGTCAGAGGGTCACGCAGACGTTGGTCAGGGTGCAGAGCAGGCCGGTGACCGGCCCGTGGACGGGGCTCGGCACGGGCACCGGAGAGGGGACCGGGAACGGCGAGGGGCTGGGTACCGTGCGGACGCCTCCCCCGCCGCCGGGGCCGGGGAGGCCGCCGCCGCTGCCGCCGTGCGGGCTGGCCGGGCCGCCGCTCGGGGGCGCGCCCGGCGGGGTCGGGCCGGGGCTGGTCGGCGTGGTCGGCGCACCCGGCACGACCGGTACCACGCCGAGCCGGCGGAGCTGGTCCTGGAGCGCGGCGATGGCGTTGTTCTGCGCGTTGACCAGGATCAGCAGCTTCTTGCGGTCGGCGTCGCTGGCGGCCCGCTGCTTGTCGCTCTCGGTGAGCTGGTGGAGCGCGTCGTCCAGCCGCTGGCCGTTCTGCTGCGAGGTGTAGAACCCGGCGAACACGCCGAACACCAGCAGCATCACCAGCGACAGGCCGGAGATCCGCCGCAGCCGCTCGCGGAACTGGAGCAGCGGCAGCGGGTCGGTCCCCGGACCGGGTTCGAGCTCGGCCTCGGGATCGGCCGCGCCGGTCATGACCGGCCTCCCCGGCCGATGGCCAACGGGATCCCCATCAGTCCTGCTCCAATCGCGACGACCTTGTAGTCCATGGTCCTGGCCATGAAGACCTCGTGGACGACCATCGCGGCGCCCAGCAGGTACGCCATCAGGTCACGCAAGGTGCGGAACCCGGACGGCAGCAGCCACCGGCGCCGGTCCGCGGGCGCCCGCGCGTCGCCGTCGCGCCGGCCGCCCCGCGGCCCTGGCGGAACGACTTTCGACACAGCGCGTCCTCATCATGCCCTCGTACGGTCCCCGGCCTTGTTCCCAGCGCCCGTACCGGTAACAGCACGACTCGCCGGGCGGGCACGGCGAATCCGGCGAATTCCCTCCAGCGGGCCGATTTCACCGGCCGCGCTTGACACGCCTCAGTCCGGCGGGGTCAGTGACACTGCGGGCAGGTAGTCGCCGACCAGGGTCCGCCGCCACCAGGCGCCGGTCTCCCGCCGCTCCCGCCAGCCGGTGTAGGAGTACCGGTACACCCGCGCCCGCAGCACCGCGGGCGGCCGGTCCGGGAACGGGTCGCGGCGCAGCAACCGTACCGTGTCCCGGTCGTTGACCAGCAGCTTCGCCAGTAGCCGGCTGACCCACGGCTCGGGGAAGCGCGGGTACAGCGCGGCGAACCACAGCTGCCAGTCCAGCCGCAGGTGGTACGGGGCGAACTGGCGCGGCCGGCGGCGCGGGTCGCCGGGCTTTCCCCTGAACTCGTACTCCCGCCACTCCGCGCCGTCGCCGGGGTGCGGGTCGAGGGTGCCCTCGATGACGATCTCGTGCCGCTCGCGGGTGATGGCGCCGAACGCGCCGTACGTGTTGACCAGGTGCAGCGGGTCGAAGCTGGTGTTCATGACCTGCCGGCGGGAGACCAGGTTGCGGGCCGGCCGGTAGCTGAGCGCGACGACCAGCGCGGTGACGGCGAGCACCACCGCCTGGTACCAGTGCGGCGTCGGGCCGTAGCGCGGCGTGCCGTGCAGGCCGAACACGCCGGTGGCCACCCGGCCGCCCAGCACGGACAGGCCGAGGACGATCGTCAGCCAGTTCAGCCAGGAGAAGTTGCCGGACAGCACCAGCCAGAGCTGGGTCACCACGATCACCGCCGCCGCCACGCTCGCCACCGGCTGCGGCGCGAACAGCAGGAACGGCACCACCAGCTGGGCGACGTGGTTGGCGGCCACCTCCACCCGGTGCAGCGGATCCGGCAGGTGGTGGAAGTACCAGCTCAGCGGTCCGGGCATCGGCTGGGTCTCGTGGTGGTAGCGCAGGCAGGTGAGGTCGCGCCAGCACCGGTCGCCGCGCAGCTTGATCAGGCCGGCCCCGAACTCGACCCGGAACAGCAGCCACCGCGGCAGCCAGACGAGCGGCGCGGCCGGGGCGACGTCGCCGTTGCCCAGGAAGATCGCCAGGAAACCGGCCTCCAGCAGCAGCGTCTCCCAGCCGTACCCCCACCACACCTGGCCGACGTTCACGATCGACAGGTACACCGCCCACAGCACCGCCCACAGCGGGAAGGTCGCCCACAGCGGGACCACGTCGGCCAGCCCGGCCAGGACGGCGGCGGCGAGGGCCGCGCCGGCCCAGGCCAGCGCGGCGAAGAACCGGTCCGAGTAGTACAGGTGGAACAGGCTCGGGGTGCGGAGGAACGGCGCCCGCCGGGTGAAGGCCGGGATGGGCGACAGCCCGCGGGTCCCGACCAGGGCCCGGAACTGCCGGGCCGCGACCACGAAGGCGATCAGGTAGACGGCGGCCAGGCCACGCTGCAGGGCGATCCGGGCGAACCAGTAGTCGGGTGCGTCGAACCACCGCATCGGGCGTGCCTCCTGGCCCCACCCTAGCCGGGGTGGTGCGGCGGGTCGGGTAGTTTGCCGGCGTGCCCACCCATGTCGCCCTGCTCCGCGGGATCAACGTCGGCAGCCACAACCAGGTCGCCATGGCGGACCTGCGGGCGCTGGTTGCCGACCTGGGACACACCGAGGTGACCACGTACCTGCGGAGCGGGAACGTGATCTTCACCGCCGCGCCGGACGCCGCCGGCGCCGCGACCGAGGCGCTGGCCGCCGACTTCGAGCGGGCCATCGCCAAGGCTCTCGACCTGCGGCTACGGGTCGTGGTGGTGTCCGGGGCGGAGCTGGCGCGGGTGGTGCGCGACAACCCGTACCCGGACGAGCCCAACCCGAAGGCGCTGCACGCGGTCTTCCTGAGCGAGGACCCCGGCGCCGACCTGGCCGAGCGGGTGGACGCGGCCCGGGCCACCGCCGCCGCGAAGGGCAGCCGCGACACGGCGCGGATCGTCGGGAAGGCGCTCTACCTGCACACGCCGGACGGTTTCGGGCGCAGCGAGCTCGGCGCCGCGCTGAGCAAGATCGGGGCGAAGAAGGAGACCGGACTCGCCGGCACCGCCCGCAACTGGGCCACCGTGACGGCCCTGCACGCCAGGTTCCAGGCATAGGAAATGGCGAGCACCGTCCCGCCGAGCACGGGGGAACCCGGCGGGGCGGCGCTCAACTCAAGAGGCGTCGGACCCCTCGCTGGCGTTACACCCCACCCGGACCAACTCGTGATGTCACTGACCGGGTGCGATTCGTAGTCCCTGGAGGGCCGTCGAGCAGGGCCCGCCCTGCCGTGCCTCCCCGCCAACGATCTCCGGGGTGCGGCGCGCACGAGCTGGTCCGGCTCACCGGGATGTCAGCCGCCACCGCCAGCCGGCACGCCGACACCGTCCCGCACGTCCGCACCCCGCTCGGCGCCTCGCCGCTCCGCACCCGCGCCTCGTGCCGGTCCGACGGCCGCGGCGGCCCGCGCGGCCCGCTCGGTTTCGGCGAGGGTGGCGGGGCGGGTGGCGTGCAGGCGGCGGGCCTCGGTGGCCAGGCGGGTGCCGGCCTTGCGGGCGGCGAGGTCGGCGAGCGGCGGGTCGCCGGGCACGTGTACCCGGGCGGCCAGGTCGGCGGCCAGCGCCAGCAGCAGGTGGAGCTGGCTCACGCCGGCGGCGTGCAGGCCCGGCAGGGCCAGCCACAGCGTCTCCGCCACCCGGTACGCCGGCAGTGGCTCGCCGGCGGCGGCCTGGAGCCCCTCGGCCAGCCGGTTGGCCCTGACCAGCCCGCCGCCGCCGAGGGTGACCAGCGCGGTGGCCAGCCGCTCCGGCACCAGCCGGCCGTCGCCGGCGGCGGCGATCAACAGGTCCACGGCCGCGGCGCGGACCACGGCGTCGCCGCTGACCAGCCCGACCGCGAGCGCCGCGCACGCCACCGGGCCAAGTGCGGTGTCCGGATCGGACAGTGCGGAGAGCGCCGTCCGGGCCTGCGGCTCGTTGCCGTGCAGGCTCCGCGACAGCGGCCGGAGCAGGTGGGCGGCGACGACCTCCGGGTGCCAGGGCGCGGCCACCGGCCACCAGCCGGAGCCGTCGGAGCGCATCCCGGCCCGGCCGGCCATCCGCAGGTACCCGGCGTGCGGGTCGCCGAGCCCGTGCCACAGGCCCCACGGGTCGTCGTGCCGGTCCGGGTTCTCGCCGTCGTACCCGGCGAGCACCACCGTCGGCTCGAGCGGCATCGAGTACCGGTCGTAGCGCAGGCGTGGCGGCCCGTCCGCCCCGGCGCCCTGCCAGTACAGCATCGGCGGTCCGAGCCTGGTCGGCGTGCCGACCCGGACGGTCAGGTCCGGCACCCGCCGCCGGAGTTCCAGCAGCCCGCGCAGGGCCGGGACGGTTCCCGGCTCCAGCGCCGCGAGTTCCCGCCAGAAGCTGTCGTCACCGTCCACCTCGGGCGGGAGGCGCAGCGCCGCCTGCGCGGCGTCCACCGGCCCCGCGTCGGCGCGGCCGGCCACCCGCGCCAGGAACACCGCCGGGTCGAGCGCGCCCCGCCGGGTGGTGGGCTCGGACAGCAGGACGGCCGGCCGGAACGACGAGATCAAGTGGATCGCCTCCACCGCCCGCGCCGAGAACAGGCCGGTCAGCGTCACCGGCCGGTACTCGTGGTCCACGCCGTAGTGCAGCGACACCACGTCCGGCGCGTACCGGCGCGGCAGCGGCGGGATGCGCGACGGCGTCGCCCAGCAGTACAGCACCATCGCCAGGTCGTCGCGGATGGAGTGCCCGACGAGGCCGCTCCGGTCCAGCGCGCCGGCGTGCGCGAGCACCGGCTTGGCGAGCACCTTCCGGTCCTCGACCGGGAGAGAGGCGAGCCGGACGGCGCCGGCGAGGGCCCGCTCGGCGTCCAGCGGGTCGTCGATCCGGTGCAGCAGCCGGCCGAACAGGTCGATCAGCTCGTCCGGGTCGGTGACCGGATCGGGCGCCGGGGCTCCCGGGCCGGTGGGCGGGTCGGCCGGCGGCGGCACCCGTACCTCGACCGTCGCGGCGGCCGGCGTGGCCGGCGGCGGGGCGAGGGTGGCCCGCAGCGCGGGCGCGAGGTCCTCGACCACCTCGGCGGTGAGCGCCTCCGGGCAGTGCCGGCGCACCACGGCCAGCGCCGCCTCCTGCACGTCGACCCGCGGGTGGCCGAGCGCGACCGCGGCGGCACGCCCGACCTCCCCGGCGTAGCCCGGGTCCGCCCGCGCGATCCGGTCGAGCAGGTCGAGCTGGGCCGTCACCAGCTTCTTCTCGGTACGAGCCAGCGGCGCGACCGACGCGGCCACGAACGCCGCCACGTCCAGCCGGCCGGCCTTCCGGAGCGCCCCCAGCGCGCGCTGGCCGACCCCCACCGGCGCCGACGCCGCCGCCCGCAGCAACCCCCGGTACGCCGCCTCCCGCGCGGCGACCTCCCCGATCGCCGGATCGAGCTCGGCCAGGAACGCGCCGAGCCAGCTCAGCCGGTCCGCCGGGTAGTCGCGGGTGAGCCCGTCCAGGCACCGGTCCAGCAGCCGGTCGCGGTCGAGGCGCCCCTCGGCGACGAGCCGGGCCAGCGTGTGCCGCCAGGACCGCTCCGCCGGCGCCACGTCGCCGGGCAGGCGTGTCGCCGTCGTGACCCACCGGTCGTGGCTGGCGATCGCGGTGACGCATTCGACGTGGTCGAACAGCCGGTACACCTCGTCGGTGAGCAGGTCCGGGTCGTCGAGCAGGCGGTCGCGCAGCGTGGTGGTGTCGCGGAAGTCGATCCAGCCGAGCCCGATCGGCATGCAGCGCAGGTAGCGCGGGTCGTCGGGGGCGAGCTGTGCCAGGCCGGCCCGGACGAGGCCGCGCACGAGCTTCCAGGTGGTCTCCATCCCGACCCTGCCCGCGAACAGGGCCGCCGGGAAGTCCGGCAGCCAGCGCGGGCGGCGGGCGGCGAGCACGCGGATGGCGGCGGCGCAGTCCTCCGGCCGGCGCAGCGAGAGCCACAGCACCGGGCCGCCGAAGATGCCGGCCGCCTTGCGGGCGGTCGAGGCGGTGCCGAGGACGGCCAGCGCGAGCGCCACGTCGGCGCTGTCCAGGTCGGCGGAGTACGGGCGCTGGGCGCGCAGCTGCGTCCAGTGCGCGATCATGTCCGCGCAGGCCCGCCGCTCGGCCTCGGTCGCGCCGTCGAGCACGGCGACGACCTGGTCCGGGTCGCCGGCGACCAGCGCCCGGTGCAGGGGTGTGTCGGGAAGGGTTGCCACGGACGCGGACCTTACGCCGGAGGCCCGACAGTTCGGCATCCCCGCTGCTCGCGCGGTTTTGTCGGACCCGCCGGCTAGCGTGGCCGCATGGCGACGATCGAGCACGCGTACCGGTACGCCGGTGGTTCCACGGTGGGGCCGGACGGCGAGCTGCTGCTGGCCACGTCCGGTGGCGTGGTGGACGACCGGCCGGTCGCGCACCCGTACTTCTACGACGGCTTCCTCGACCATCCCGAGCAGGCCGCGGTGGCGCTGCTCGCGGTGGCGAAGGTGGCCAGGAGCCGGTACTTCATGCCCGCCGCGTCGGTCCGGCTGCTGGACCCGGTGGTGACCAGCAACGGCGACCGGCTGCGGTTCGAGTCGTTCTCGTCCTGCTGCGGGGTGTACGCGCGCTACGACGTGACGCTGGGCAGCCCGGCGGTGGCGTGCGGCACCACCAACGTGGACATGAACGCGCCGATGCGGGACGCGCTGGCGAAGGTGGGCGGCGGCGAGCCGGTGCACCTGCGGGTCGGCGCCGACGAGGTGACCGTGCGGACGCTGGACGCGGAGGCCACCGAGCGGAAGGTGGCGCTGCCGGAACGGTGGCTGAAGGGGTTCGGCGAGGTGCAGGTCGCCGCCGCCGGGATGAGCCCGCGGGCCGAGCTGCCGGCGGTGGAGGCGCGGCGCTTCCTGCGCGGCCTGCCCAGGAGCGCCCGCGGTCCACTGTGGGCGGTGCCGGCCGGGCGGGGGCTGCGGCTGTCGCCCCGGCCGGCGCCCGGCGCCGCCTGCCTGTCCGGGCCGGAGCGGCTGCGGGTGCTGGAGCCGCTGCTCCGGTTCGCCACCCGGCTGCGGGTGTACGGCGCGGACGGCCCGGGGCCGACCGCGAGCGCGTGGGAGCTGGCCTGTGCGGACGCGCGGCTCACCGTGGTGCTCAGCCCGGAGGCGAGCCGCGGCTTCTCCGGCGAGGGCGGGGTGCTGACCGACCTGGCCGGCGTGCCGGCCGAGGACGCCGACCTCGTCGGGGTGCTGCTGGGCTGGGAGCCGCGGGTGGACCTGGACCGGCTGGCGGCCGCGGCTGGCATGCCCGCCGGCAGGGCCGCGGCCGCCCTCACCCGGCTCGGCGTGGCCGGCCGGGTCGGCTACGACCTGGCCGAGGGCGGGTACTTCCACCGCGAGCTGCCGTACGACCCGGCCGCGCTGGCGGCCCTGCATCCCCGGCTGCCGGCTGCCCGCGCGCTGCTGGACGCGGGCGCGGTGACGCTGGCCGGCGGCGACGGCGCCCTGGTCCGGTCCGGCGACGTCGAGCACCGGGTCCGCTTCTCCCCCGACGGCCGGCACCGCTGCACCTGCCCGTGGTGGGGCAAGCACCAGGGCGGCCGCGGTCCCTGCAAGCACGTGCTGGCCGCCGAGCTGGCCCGGCGCGCCGCCGCGGAGACCCCGGACAGCCGGATGCCCCGCCCGACGGTGCGGGGGGCGGGGCATCCGGTGACCGGGACTACGAGCCGAGACTGACGTGGAAGATCTTGTTGTGGCTGTTGTGCGGCGTGCTGTCCTTGTCGCCGTCGACGGAGGTGGCCATCCACATGCCGCCGTCCGGCGCCGGCTCCACCGTGCGCAGCCGGCCGTACGTGCCGTTGAACAACTGCGTCACGTTGGTCAGGCTGGACCCGCTGATGACCTCCCGGTACAGCCGTTCGCCGCGCTGGCAGGCCACGTAGAGCACGTCGCGGATGATGGCGATCCCGCTGCACGAGCCCTGCGCCACCGGGTAGGTGTGCTTCGGGGCGATGAAGCCCTTGGTGCCGCAGGTGCCCGAGGTGCCCTCGCAGGACGGCCAGCCGTAGTTGCCGCCCTTCTGGATCAGGTTGGTCTCGTCCATGACGCTGTTGCCGAACTCCTGCTCCCACAGCCGGCCCTGGGAGTCGAACGCCAGGCCCTGCACGTTGCGGTGGCCGTAGCTCCAGACCGCGTTGTGGAAGGGGTTGTCGGACGGGATGGAGCCGTCCGGGTTGATCCGCAGCACCTTGCCGTTGAGGCTGCTGGTGTTCTGCGCGTTGTCGCCGTTCTGGGCATCGCCGGTGCCGGCGAACAGGTACCTGCCGTCCGGGCTGAACCGCAGCCGGCCGCCGTTGTGGAACTTGTTGCGGGCGATGCCGGTGACGAGCACCTGCTCGGTGCTGGTGGTCAGCGAGTCCTTCGCCGGGTCGTACTTGATCCGCACGATCCGGTTGTCGCTCGACGAGGTGTGCATGATGTAGAGCCAGTGGTCGGACGAGTAGCTGACCGGGTTGATCTCCAGGCCGGTCAGGCCGCCCTCACCGTCGGTGCTCTGCACGTTCGGCACCGTGCCGATGGACTTCTTCGAGCCGGTCTTCGGGTCAAGGTGCACGATGTCGTGCGCGTCCCGCTCGTTGAACAGGATCGTGCCGTCCGGCAGCGTCACCAGCCCCCACACCACGTCGTCGTCGGTCCCGACCTGGGTGACCGCACAGACGGGCTGGGTGCAGTCGCCGGGCTGGGTCGTCACCGCCAGCGGGGTGGCCGGCGCCGGGTCGCTCTCGTTCTTGTTCGCGTCGGACGCGGTCACCTGCAGGTTGTAGGTGGTCTTCGGGGTGAGCGCGTTCAGCGTCGCCTTGGGCGAGTTGCCGCTGGACGCCCCGATCTTGGTCCGCGTGCCGTTGACCACGTTGTACACCGTGTAGCCGGTGACGCCGACGTTGTCGGTGGAGGCGGTCCAGGCCAGCGCGATGCTGGTGCTGGTCACCGAGGTGGTGTGCACGTCGGACGGCGAGGTCGGCGGGGTGTGGTCGTCGGACGGCGGCGTCTTGACGTTCAGGGTGCCGCTCGGCTGGGAAACGTTTCCAGCCGCGTCCTTGGCGTTGACGTAGAAGCCGTACTGGGTCTCCGGGCTGAGACCGTCGCAGGTGCCGGTGAGCGTGTTGCCGTCGACCGAGTCGCAGAGCTGCCCGTCGTGGTAGATGTCGTACCCGGTGACGCCGACGTTGTCGGTGGAGGCGGTCCACTGGATCGTCACGCTGCTGGCGGTGTCGCTGACCAGCGTGGGCGTGCCCGGCGGGGTGGGCGGGACGGGGTCGCCGCCGCTGCTGCCGTACACCTGGAACTCATCCAGCGAGTACCCCTTGGTGGCGTCCGTGCGGCACCGGTGGGTGCCGTTGACCCGCACGTAGCGGCCGCTGCCGGTCAGGCCGGTCAGGTTGTCGACGCCGCCGTCACCCGTCGTGGTGCTGGCGATGTCCGTCCAGGTGCTGTGGTCGGGCGAGGTCTGCACCTGGTACGCGGTCGCGCAGGACGCGTCCCAGGTGAGCTGGACGCGGTGGATGCTGAAGGTGGCGCCGAGGTCCACGTAGATCCACGAGGGGTCGACGTTGGCCGCGCTGGCCCAGCGCGTGGACGTGTCGCCGTCCACCGCGTTGGAAGCCGGACAGCACCCGCCCGCCGACGAGGCGACGACCGGCTTGCCCTGCGAGAGCAGCGAGTCAGCGGCCGGGCTGACGGAGCCGCGCGCGAGGCCGACGCCGGCGATCGCCAGCGCGACCGCGGCGGCGGCCGCGAGCCCGGCCAGTCCCTTGGTCCTGAGTTTCACCCCTACCTCCTCCTGAAAAGCTTTTCAGCTTCTTATTCGTCATACGTCTATACCAATTTTGGACCGGACTCAATGCCCGTAACGCTACAAACGTCCCCGAGGCAGGTGAAAAGGGACGAGATTCCTCAGACAGCAGGCTACTGGCACCCGCGGATCGCCGCGACCACGTCCGCCAGCGACCGCCCGTGCACGTCGAAGGCCTGGCCGCCGGTGGCCGCCGCCACCTGGCCCAGCCGCGCGGCGGCGGCCGTACCGAGCCCCCACCCCGCCCCGCGGCCGGCGCAACCCGGTCGAGGGTCGCCCACCGTGCCGAACACGCGCCTTCCTGACCGGCCTGGGCGCCCGCGTCACGGCAGCCGCCCTCATCCTGATGGCCGCCAACTCCGCCACCGGCCCGAGCCGCCCCGCGGCCGCCGGAACCCTGGCGGCAGTGGCAGCCACCGCCGCCATCCCCCACCTGCTCCACCCCCGCCCGCCACCACCCGCCTCCTGGCCCCGACGCCGTACCGAGCCTCGTCGCCGCCACCGCCGCGTCGGCCCGCCCGTGGAGCAGCGCCAGCAGGCCGGACCTGTCGCCGACCGTGCCGCGGACGTACAGCACCTCGCCGGCCGGCCGGCTGGTCCGCGGGTCGTCCTTCGTGGCCCGGTACACCGCGTACTCCAGGCTGTCGCCGGGACCGCGCCCGGCGGGAGCTGCGCCTCGAGGTCCGCCGCCGTGCCGGCGACCCGCGTCTCGGTGGCGCCGTCCCTGGTCAGCCCGCGCCGGCCGCGGGCGGCAGCACGCCGGGTGAGTCGCCGGGCCGGACCGCCTGGCGCCGCACGCCGGAAGCGCCGTTGGCGACACCGATGCCGCAGGCTCAGCCGGCCGGTCAGCGGCGGCACGCCGAGCAGCACCGCCCGCGCCGCCGCCACGGCCCGTCGCACCGTCCCCGTGTGCTGGCCCGGCGGTGCGGCGGGAGGGCGGCGGGTTCCGCGCCGTCACGGGGCGAGCGCGAGCAGCAGCGTGGCCCGGGCACCGCGGCCGTCCAGATTGTCCACAGTGGCCTGTCCACCGTGTGCCTCGGCGACGGCCCTGACGATCGCCAGGCCGAGACCGGCGCCGGTGTCGACAGCGTCGCCGGGCTCGCCCTGCCGGCCCCTGGCGAACGGCTCGAACACCAGGTCCAGGAACTCCGGCGGGATGCCGGGCCCGTCGTCCTGCACGTCGATCCGCAGCACGCCGCCGACGGTCCGCCCGGTGACGGTCACGGTGACCGCCGGGGCGCCACCGCCGTGCCGGTACGCGTTGTCGACCAGGTTGTGCACGGCCTGCCGGACACCCACCGGGTCGACGGTGACGGTGACGTCCTCGGCGGCGACCGTGGCCGGGTACCCGGACACCGCCTGGCCGAGCAGGTCGGGCAGGGACACCGGGGTACGGCGCAGCGGCAGCCGGCCGGGCCGGCTGCGGGCCAGCACCAGCAGGTCCTCGGCGAGCCGTACCAGCCGGTCGGTCTCCTCGGACGCCGACCGCACCGTGTCGACCAGCTCGCCGGCCTCGCGCGGCCGGCTGAGCGCCAGGTCCAGCTCGACCTTGAGGATGGCGAGCGGCGTACGCAGCTCGTGGCTGGCGTCGTCGACGAACCTCCGTTCCCGGCCCAGTGCCTCGCCGAGCCGGTCGAGCAGGTCGTTGAGGGTACGGGCGAGCCTGGTCAGCTCGTCGCCGGTGCCGGGGACGGCCAGCCGGCGGCCCGGCTCGGAGGCCGAGATCGCGGCCGCCTCCCGGCGCATCCGCTCGACCGGCCGCAGCGCCGCGCCCGCCAGCAACCAGCCCGCCGCCGACACCAGCGCCAAGGCGGCCGGCCCGCCGAGCAGCATCGACCAGCGCAGCCGGGACAGCGCCTCGGCACGGTCGCCGAGCGGCGCGCCGACCACCACGACCAGCCGCCGGCCGGCCACGTCCCGGGTCGGCACGGCGAGCAGCCGCGCCGGGTCGTCCACGCCGCGCACCCGCCGGGACCGGAACGCCGGCCCGCGTACCGCCGCCACCGTGCCGCGGTCCAGCATCGGCGCGCCCGCCACCGCCGCCGTCGTCGTCACCACCCGCCCGTCGCCGCCGTCGAGGACCTGCGCGAACGACTCGTCCGGGTCGATCAGCCCGCGCCCCGCGTCCAGCGGCGCCGGCCGGCCCTCGCGCAGCGCGGTGACCACCACCGCGGCCCGCGCCCGCAGGTCCATGTCGACGCCGCGCAGCAGCTCCGCGCCGGTACGCAGGTACAGGAACGCGCCGAACCCGGCGATGACGACCGCCATGCCACCGGCGGACGCCAGCGTCAGCCGCCACCGCAGCGGGATTCCCCGCAGGTCAGGCCGGTTCATCTGCGCGCAGCCGGTAGCCAGCCCCGCGCACGGTCTCCAGCGAGTTCCGGCCGAAGGGCTTGTCGATCTTCTGCCGCAGGTATCCCACGTAGACCTCCACCACGTTGCTGTCGGTGTCGAAGGCGAAGTCCCAGACGTGCGCGATCAGCTCGGTGCGGGACAGCACCTGACCCGGCCGGCGCAGGAAGTACTCCAGCAGCGCGAACTCCTTCGCGGTCAGCGTGACCGGCCTGCCGGCCCGGCACACCTCGCGGGTCGCCGGGTCGAGCGTGAGGTCGCCGGCCGACAGCACCGCCGGTCGCCGCCCGGGGCCGCGCCGCATCAGCGCCCGCAGCCGGGCCAGCAGCTCGGGGAAGGCGAACGGCTTGGTCAGGTAGTCGTCGGCGCCGCCGTCGAGCCCGCGCACCCGGTCGGCGACCGCGTCCCGGGCGGTCAGCACCAGCACCGGCGCCCACCGGCCGGCCGCGCGCAGCTCGGCCAGCACCGCGAAGCCGTCCCGGCCGGGCAGCATCAGGTCGAGCACGATCGCGTCGTAGTCGTTCTCGGTGCCGTACCAGACCGCGTCGTCGCCGCGGCCGGCCACGTCCACCGCGAACCCGTGCTCGCGCAGGCCGCGCCCGAGCAGGGCGGCCATCTTCGGCTCGTCCTCGACCACGAGTACCCGCATGTACGGACAGTAGGACCGGCCGGATAAGCGTGCGCTGAGAACGGCGCTCTCATCGTCCTCTTATCGGCCGGCGGGCAGGGTCAGGCCCATGACACGGCACCTGATCACGGTCGTCACGGCCGCCGCCGCGCTCGCGGCCGCCGCCGGCTGCTCGACCGGCAAGCACCACGGGTCCAGCAGGCCCGCCCCGAAGTACACGGTGAGTTACCAGCCCGCCGATTTCACGGCCGACGTGACCAACCCCTGGTTCCCGCTCAGGCCCGGCACCACCCAGGTGTACCGGGGCGAGGACGGCGGCAGGACGGAGGTGGACAACGTCACCGCCACCACCGAGACGGTCACGATCGGTGGCGTGCCGTGCCGGGTGGTGCGCGACCAGGTGTACGTCCGGGGCGTGCTCACCGAGGACACCCGGGACTACTACACCCAGGACAGCCACGGCACGGTCTGGTACTTCGGCGAGGACACCGCCGAACTGGACAAGCACGGCAAGGTGACCAGCCGGGAGGGCACCTGGCGGACCGGCCGGAACGGCGCGCTGCCCGGCGTGTTCATGCCGGCCGCTCCCACGGCCGGCGAGCGGCACCGGCAGGAGTACTACCGCGGCCACGCCGAGGACTTCTTCCAGGTGCTGACCGCCTCCGGCGCCGAGGTCGTGACCCGCGAGTGGAGCCCGCTCGAACCCGACGTCGAGGAGCACAAGACCTACCGCCGGGGCACCGGCCTGGTCGACGACAGGACCGTCAGGGGCGGCGACGAGCACCTCGCCCTCGCCGAGGTTCGGCCGGGCTGACCCGGCCGGGCCGACTCAGCCGAGCAGGGTGGCGGCGTGGTCGGGGACGTAGGTCTGGGTGTCCCGCGGCGGGCGCTGGTAGCCGCGCGCCGCCGGCCGGTGCGGCAGGGTGAGCTCGGGCGGGGCGACCTCGCGGTACGGCAGCGTCGACAGCAGGTGGGCGATCATGTTGAGGTGGGCGCGGTGCTTGTCGTCGCTCTCCACGACGTACCAGGGCGCCTCGGGGATGTCGGTGTGCACGAACATCTCGTCCTTGGCCCGCGAGTAGTCCTCCCAGCGGGTGACCGACTCCAGGTCCATCGCCGACAGCTTCCACCGCCGCATCGGGTCCTCGAGCCGGGACCGGAACCGCCGCTGCTGCTCGGTGTCGCTCACGCTGAACCAGTACTTGCGCAGGAGCACCCCGTCGCCCACCAGCAGCCGCTCGAAAATCGGGCACTGCTGGAGGAACCGGCGGTATTCGGTCGGCGTGCAGTACCCCATCACGTGCTCGACGCCGGCCCGGTTGTACCAGGACCGGTCGAACAGGACGGCGTGGCCGGCGGCCGGCAGGTGCTCGACGTAGCGCTGGAAGTACCACTGGGTGCGGTCGCGCTCGGTGGGCGCCGGCAGCGCGACGATCTGGGCGAACCGGGGGTTGAGGTACTGGGTGACCCGCTTGATGGTGCCGCCCTTGCCGGCCGCGTCGCGGCCTTCGAAGATCACCACCAGCCTGGCCTGTTCCTGGCGCAGCCACTGCTGGGCCTTCACCAGCTCGGCCTGCAGCCGGCGCAGCTCCTTCCGGTAGGCCTTGTCGGGCACCGACGACGTGCTCTCGCCCTTACCGCCCTTGCCGCCCTTGGCCATCGCTCCCCCTCGGCCGTGCCGTAGCGCCGTCGGCCACCATCATCACAGCCGCCAGGCCCAGGTGCGGCCGGGGTAGGAGGACAGCATCAGGCCGACCGCGTGGGCCGCGTCGGGGATCTCGAAAGTGACCCAGCGGTGCTGGTCGCGCCGGGGTCGGTGGTGGCGGTCGCATGCATTCGCACATCCAGGACAGTCACCGGGATCACGCTGGGCACGCGGGACATTCCGGGCTGTCGAACCAGAGACCGGGGTCGGGCCGGACCGCGGGCGCGTCGAGGCCGCGCGGCAGGTCGGCGGCCGGCACGGGTGTCCCGTACTCCAGCCGGGCCGGCAGGTGACCGGCCCAGACCGGCAGGTCGCGGTCGCTGTCCAGGTCGTTCGGACCGGCCGCGCGCACCTTGACCGAGGCGTGGTCGAGCGGGACCCGCCACACCTGGATGTCGCGGACCTCCTCGTCGTCCGGCTCCCGGACCGCCGCCCACCGGCCGGGGACGATGTGGTCGACCAGCGCGCGCAGGGCGGCCCGCAGCGCGTCCGGGTCGGTGACCGGGCTGGGCACGCCGTACGCGACGGCGGACCGGTAGTTGACGGAGTGGCGGCGGGCGGACCGGGCGAGCACGACGCCGTCGTACAGGGTGGCGGTGACGCACACCGGGCTGCCCCGCCGGAAGTCCCGGAACAGCCCGGCGGCCGGCGAGCCGTGCAGGACCAGCTGGTCGGCGAGGCGGCCGTGCACCATCGGCAGCACCACCGGGCAGCCGTCGCGGACGGTGGCCACGTGGACCAGCGGGGCCGTGTCGAAGACGGCGGCGACGGCGGCGAAGTGGTAGCTGGCGCGGTCCGGCTTGCGGCGGACCCGGGTGCCGGGCAGGTCAGCGGGGCGAAGGCTCATGTCCTGACCATAGGTCCGAACTGGTGCGTTGCTATGCTCCAGTTCGATGCCGGAGGAGTGCACCAGTTCGGCCGGCCGCGACCTGTTCCTGGCCCTCGACCGGGGCCGGGCCGCGCGGGCCGGCGGGTTGCGGGCGGGCATCGAGGACGCCCTGCGCGAGGCCATCGGCCAGGGCCGGCTCGCGGTCGGCGCGGCGCTGCCGTCCACCCGCACGCTCGCCGCCGACCTGGGGGTGGCGCGGCGTACCGTGCTCGCCGCGTACCAGCAGCTCGCCGCCGAGGGGTACCTGGACTGCCGGCAGGGCGCGCCGGTGCGGGTCGCCTACTCGGCGCCGGCCCGGCCCGCCGCCACCGCGCCGGAGCACGCCGACACGCCCCGCGCCGACCTGCGGCCCGGCCATCCCGCGCCGAGCAGCTTCCCCCGGCTCGCGTGGACCCGCGCCGCCCGGCAGGCGCTGCGGCTGGCCCCGGACGCGGCGTTCGGGTACGGCGACGTGCGCGGTCACCGGCTGCTCCGGGAGACCCTCGCCGGCTACCTGGGCCGCGCCCGCGGCGTCACCACCGAGCCAGGGAACCTGCTGGTCTGCGGCGGATTCCGGCAGGCGCTGTACCTGACCTGCCAGGTGCTGCGGGCCCGCGGGCACACGGCGCTGGCCATGGAGGACCCGTGCTCGCCGAACCACCGCCGGATCGCGGAGAGCGCCGGGCTGGCGGTGTGCCCGGTGCCGTGCGACGGCGACGGCCTCCGCGTCGACCTGCTGGCCGGCACCCCGGCCAGGGCGGTGCTGGTGACGCCGGCCCACCAGTACCCGCTGGGCGGCACCCTCGCCGCGGACCGCCGTACCGCGCTGGTCGGCTGGGCGCGGGAGCGGGACGGCCTGGTCATCGAGGACGACTACGACGGCGAGTTCCGGTACGACCGGCACCCGGTCGGCGCGCTGCAGCCGCTGGACCCGGACCGGGTCGCCTACACCGGCACCACCAGCAAGACGCTCGCGCCCGGCCTGCGGCTGGGCTGGCTGGCCGCGCCGCCGGCGCTGCTGGACGAGCTGGTGGAGCACAAGGGCCTGGTCGACCGGGGTACCGGCGTGCCCGACCAGCTCACCCTCGCCGAGCTGATCGGCTCCGGCGGGTTCGACCGGCACCTGCGCCGGATGAGGTTGTCCTACCGCTCACGCCGGGACCAGCTCCGCGACGCGCTCGCCGCGCTGGACCGGCCGTGGCGGCTCACCGGCATCGCCGCCGGGCTGCACGCGCTGCTGCCGCTGCCGGACGGCGGGCCGGAAGAGGCTGACCTGCTGGTTCGCGCCGAGGAGCGCGGGGTGGCGCTGGCCGGGCTGGGGCGGTACTGGCACCGGCCGGCGGACCCGCACCCGCGGGCGCTGGTGATCGGCTACGGCGCCCCGTCGGACGCGGCGTTCCGCTCCTGCCTCAGACATCTGATGAATCTCGTGTCTGATTATTGACACTTTGTCCCAACTCTCCTAAAGTCACCGATTGCTGCAAACGTTTGCAGCGTCGGCGAAGCGCTTTCCGGGAGCGCTTCCAACACCAGGAAAGGAGGTTGCGCATGGCGTCGCACAAATCCACCGCGCTGCGCGTGCTCGCGGTGGCGACCGTCATCGGTGGTGCCCTGACCGTGCCCAAGGCCGCCTCCGCCGAGGTCGAGCCGGGAGGCTGGAACTCCTACTCGCCCTCCTACACCCTGCAGCAGCGGGGCTGCGGCAAGGCCGACGGCCTGACGTTCCAGCTGACCTGCTCCACCGGGAGCGGGGACCAGCGGGCCGAGCGGCGGTACGCCACGTACAGCAGCGGCTCGCGCCAGTTCGAGGGCTACTTCAAGATCACCAGCATGGGCGGCAGCCGCATCTGTCTCAAGCAGACGTTCAAGACCACCGGGCCGTACTTCATGCTCGCGGTCGAGAACGGCGGCCGGCTGTACGCGGTGCACGGCGGCAACACGATCGCCACCGGCGCCACCGTCGGCACCACGGTGCGGGTGAACACCGTGCACGTGGTCGGCAAGACGCACAAGGTCTACATCAACGGCTCGCTGAAGGACACCGTCTCCAGCCCGAGCGGCAGCTTCTACGACAAGTTCGGGACGTACCGGACCGGCAGCGGCAAGGGACCCATCACCGTGCAGTGGAGCAACATCCAGTTCTGGTACAAGTGACAGCCGTGGGCCCGCCCCGGCGCCACCGGGACGGGCCCCGCCACTCCCCCGCCGAGGCCGCCATGACCCGCATCCCCGCCCCGCTCCTCGCCGCCGCGCTCGCCGCGACGCTGGCCGCCGGCTGCTCGCACGGGTCGGACCGGCGGGCGACGGGCGGGCCGCCGCCGGCGATCCGGCTCACCGCCACCCTCGACTCGCCGGTCGACATCACGCTGCGCTGGGTCGACCACGGCCCGCCCGCCGCCGGCCACCTGGTCGAGTTCGCCACCGCGCGGCGCGGCCCGTACACGATCCTCGGCTTCCTGCCGGCCGGCCAGACCAGCTACACGCACCCGAAGCTGATGCCGCACACGCCGTTCTACTACCGGGTGCGGCCGTTCTACGGGCCTGCGTCCAGCCAGGTCGACGTCGCGCTGCCGCCCGGCGACTTCAACGAGAACGACCCCGGCGACCAGGACTGGGCGCGGCCGCGCACCGTCCCGCCGGCCACGCCGGTGTCCACCGCGCCCGTCCGCACCGCCGCGGCCGCCCCCACCGACCTGCGCGGCCAGGTGATGGACCCCAACGGCATCCGGTTCACCTGGACCGACCACGCCGGCGACGAGCAGGGATACCTGCTGGAGGTGCGGCCGGCCGGCCAGCCGGACTTCGCCGAGGTGGCGGTCTTCGACCGCGACGTGAACTCCGCCGGCCTGGTGACGTTGCCGGACGAGAAGCGGGCCAGCTACCGGGTGCGCGCCTACTACACCGGCGGGGCGTCCAACCTCGCCCAGCGCACCACCGGCGGCGACCCGTCCTGACCGGCTACCAGCGCGGCTCGACCCGGTCCCGGAGCAGCGCGTCGTACACGGCCCTGACCTCGGCGTGCGCCGCCGCCGGCAGCGGCGCCAGGTCGGCCGCCGCGGCGTTGGCCGCCGCCTGCGCCGCGTTCCGCGCGCCCGGGATGACCGTGCTGACCTCGGGGTGGTCGAGGATCCAGCGCAGCGCGAACTGCGCGGTCGTGGCGCCGTCCGGCACCAGCGGGGTGAGCCGGCGGACCGCCCCCAGGCCGGTGTCGTAATCCACGCCGGAGAACGTCTCGCCCACGTCGAACGCCTCGCCGTGCCGGTTGTACGCGCGGTGGTCGTCGGCGCCGAACACCGTGTGCTCGTCGTACCGGCCGGACAGCAACCCGCTGGCCAGCGGCACCCTGGCGATGATGCCGACCCCGGCGGCTGCCGCCGCCGGCAGCACCTCGCGGGCCGGCTTGTGCCGGAACGCGTTGAAGATGATCTGCACGGTCACGACGCCGGGCCGCGCGATCGCGGTCAGCGCCTCCGCGCAGGTCTCCACGCTCACCCCGTACGCGGCCACCCGGCCCTCGGCGACCAGCGTGTCCAGCGCGTCGAACACCGCGTCGGTGGAGTACACCGGTGTCGGCGGGCAGTGCAGCTGGACCAGGTCGAGGGTGTCCACGCCGAGGTTGCGCCGGGACCGGTCGGTCCAGGCGCGGAAGTTGTCCAGCGTGTAGGCGGCCGGGTCCTGCGGCACCCGCCGGCCCATCTTGGTGGCGACGGTCAGGCCGGCGTCCGGCCGCTCGGCCAGCAGCCGGCCGATGATCCGCTCGCTGCGGCCGTCGCCGTACACGTCCGCGGTGTCCAGGAACGTGACCCCGGCGTCCACCGCGCCGTGCAGGGTGGCGAGCGCGTCGTCCTCCGCCACCTCGCCCCAGTCCGCGCCGAGCTGCCACGCGCCCAGCCCGACCTCGGAGATCTCCCGGCCCCACCTGCCTACCGTCCGCGTCCGCACGCTCCGACCCTACTGCCCGCCCGGCTCCGCTTTTCCGCGCCACCTGGGTGGCGCGGAAAAGCGGACTCCCGGGGCGGCCAGGCCGTGTCTCGAAGTGGCCGCCGGGTCTGAAATCCGCCAGCCCGCCCGCCTTCTCGTCACGATCAAGGAGTTGTGGCCGCATTTTCATGTGAGTGACCCGGGCCGCTGTGCTGTGGCCGCCGTGGTGGCGGGAAAATGGTGGGGTGTTCGTCCGGGACGCCGGTCGCTTTGTGATGCGGGTTGAGCTCGGATGTGAGTATGGCGTTGGGGGCCACC
>JBJMIH010000047.1:0-3675 GCA_045806985.1 Mycobacteriales bacterium
GGACGGCGAGTTCGTACGGCTCGAGGTCGAGGCGGGTGTCGGCACGATCAGGCTCGACCGCCCGCCGATGAACGCGCTCAACACCCAGGTCCAGGAGGAGCTGCGGGCCGCCGCGCTGGCCGCCGCCGAGCGCGCCGACGTCCGCGCGGTCGTGCTGTACGGCGGCCCCAAGGTGTTCGCGGCCGGCGCGGACATCAAGGAGATGGTCGGCATGAGCTACGCCGACATGGCCGACCGCGCGCAGAACCTGTCCAGCTCGTTCGACACGGTCGCCAGGATCGGCAAGCCGGTGGTCGCCGCCGTCACCGGGTACGCCCTCGGCGGCGGCTGCGAGCTGGCACTCACCGCCGACTTCCGGATCTGCGGCGACAACGCCAAGCTCGGCCAGCCGGAGATCCTGCTCGGCATCATCCCCGGCGCCGGCGGCACCCAGCGGCTGCCGCGGCTGATCGGGCCGTCCCGGGCGAAGGAGCTGGTGTACACCGGCCGGTTCGTGGACGCCGAGGAAGCGCTGCGGATCGGGCTGGTGGACAAGGTGGTGCCGCCCGACGACGTGTACACCGCCGCCGTGGAGATGGCGAGCCGGTTCACCGGCGCGGCGGCGCAGGCGCTGCGGGCCGCGAAGGCCGCCATCGACGGCGGCCTGGACGTCGACCTCGCCTCCGGGCTGCGGCTGGAGTCGCACCTGTTCGCGGCGCTGTTCGCCACCGAGGACAAGACGATCGGCATGGAGTCGTTCGTGGCCAACGGGCCCGGCAAGGCCCAGTTCGTGGGGCGCTGATGAACGCCACCCCGGACCAGGTCGAGGCGGCCTGGGACGACCCGAAGCTGGCCAACGTGCTGTACCACGACTGGGAGGCGGCCACCTACGACGAGAAGTGGTCGATCTCCTACGACGAGCGCTGCGTCAACTACGCCCGCGACCGCTTCACGCACGTGGCCGGCGACGAGGGCTGGCCGTACCCGACCGCGCTGGAGCTGGGCAGCGGCACCGGGTTCTTCCTGCTCAACCTCATGCAGGCCGGGGTGGCGACGAAGGGGTACGTCACCGACATCAGCGCCGGCATGGTGGACGTGGCGTTGCGCAACGCGCGCCAGCTCGGGTTGGACGTCGAGGGGCGGGTCGCCGACGCCGAGTCGATCCCGTACCCGGACGCGTCGATGGACCTGGTGGTGGGGCACGCGGTGCTGCACCACATCCCGGACGTGGACCGGGCGCTGCGCGAGGTGCTGCGGGTGCTCAAGCCGGGCGGCCGGTTCGTGTTCGCCGGCGAGCCGACCCGGCACGGCGACTTCGTGGCCCGGCGGCTGTCCCGGCTCACCTGGTGGGCGACCACCAACGTCACCAAGGCCCCGCCGCTGCGCGGCTGGCGCCGGCCGCAGCCGGAGCTGGACGAATCCTCCCGGGCCGCCGCCCTGGAGGCCGTGGTGGACCTGCACACGTTCGCTCCCGCCGAGCTGCGGGCGCTCGCCGAGGCGGCCGGTGCCACCGACGTGGTGGTGAAGACCGAGGAGCTGACCGCGTCCTGGTTCGGCTGGCCGGTGCGGACGTTCGAGTGCGCGGTACCCCGGGAGCGGCTGGGCTGGAACTGGGCGCGGTTCGCGTACCGGACCTGGACGGTGCTGTCCACGGTGGACGAGAAGGTGCTCAGCAGGGTCGTGCCGGCCGGGCTCTTCTACAACGCCCTGGTGACCGGCCTCAAGTCCTGAATCGCCGGGCCGGCGCCTTACGGTGCTGTTCGACCTGATCGCGACGACGGTCCACGGTGAGTGGAGGTCGGAGCCGGGTCCGCCGGCAGGGTCCGCCGGCCGCACCGGTTCTTCCGGGCGGCCAGCTCGCGCAGCCCGAGTTCATCGAGGAACAGCGTGAGCTGGTACGGCCCGGTGGCCTCGTCGTGGTCCGGGTCGAAGTCCGGATTGAACCGGAACGACGTCGCCGCCAGCAGCTGCTCCACCTCGCTCAGGTAGTCCGCCGCGCGGAGCCAGGCCGCGGCGGCCGCGAACGGCTCGTGCGGCCGGTGCCCGAAGAAACGGAGCATCCGCCACGCTGCTGGATCGATCCACCCGTTTTCGGCGTACGGAAGTCCCCGCTCCCAGCTCATAGTTGGCACGGTAGTTCGTGGTCAACCGGCTGGCGATCACGGATCTCGCACATTGCGGAACCCGCAAGGTCTCTCGGGCAAAGTTTGCCGCCGGTCGCTCAGCAGCCGTCACCGGCCAGCCGCCGGGCCGCCGCCAGCCGGGTACGGCAGGGAAACACCTGGCCGTCCTCGGCGCAGCGCTCGACCTCGCCGAGCGGGCGGATGGGCTGGTGCAGGGCCAGCACCGTGGTCACGGTCCCGACCAGCAGCGGGATGTCCTCGCGGGCGAGCGAGGCGAGGGTCAGCGTGTCGCCACGGTGCGCGTGCCGGCGGATCGCGTACAGCCGGCGCCAGCAGGGATCGACCTCCGCGGAGGTCGAGGAGCTGGCGGACGATGGTGCGGTCATCGCGTGGTGTCCTTCGACGGGGGGTCCCACCCTTGAGACGCTCACCCGGCGCATCCGTGACACCGAATTCATGACGGATCGTGAACACGGTCCGGGGCGGGTGCCGTATCACCCGCCCCAGACCCGACCCCAACCAGGACAGGAGCACCCTGTCCGTCTTCGACGGTGGACGGCGACCGCAGCAGCCCACCTGGTTCCGGGGTACCACGGGTCCGCCGACCCGGCAAAAACCGGCCCGCCGGCTGGAGCTACCGTCCAGTGCCATGACCCGCGACCCGCGCCAAGCCCGCTTCCTGACATGGGCGTCGCTGCGCTGGGTGGTCCGCCACCGGGCGTGGACGCCGTGGTACCTCATCCGGTACTGGCGGTTCTTCTGGCTGAAGGTGCGCCACCCGCACATCGTCACCGAGGGGTTCGTGTTCCTCGGCAGGGGCGTCGAGCTGTACGCCCGGCGCGGGTACGGGCGGCTGATCCTCGGCCGCTGGGTGCACATCGGCGCCGGGAATGCCCTCCGTGCCCACGAGGGAACGCTGCGCATCGGCGACAAGTGCGTGTTCGGCAAGGACAACACCGTCAACTGCCACCTGGACATCGAGTTCGGGGCGGCGACCATCGTCGCGGACTGGGTGTACGTGTGTGACTTCGACCACGTCTTCGCCGACGTGACCGTGCCGATCAAGGACCAGGGCATCGCGAAATCGCCGGTACGGGTCGGGCCGGACGTGTGGATCGGCGTGAAGGCCAGCGTGCTGCGCGGAGTCACCATCGGGGAGGGGTCGGTGGTCGCGGCGCACTGCCTGGTGAATTCCGACATCCCGGCGTACTCGGTCGCGGTGGGCGTGCCGGCCAGGGTGGTGCGGAATCGGCGGGAGGACTACGCCAGGGACGCCGACCGGCGCGCCGCGCTCGCCGACATCGCACGCAAGCATTCCGACGCGGCGCGGGCGGCGACCGGCACCACCTCGTAGCCTGGGGCTTGTCGAGCCGAGAGGAGCGAGGATGCCGTCGTCAACTGTCCCCGAAAGCCACGCTGACCTGCTGGAGCGCGCTCTCTTCTGCCATCTCGCCACGGTCCGTCCGGACGGCGCGCCGCAGAGCAGCGTGATGTGGTTCGTGTGGGACGGCGAGCGGGTGCGGATCACCCACACGAAGACCCGGCAGAAGTTCCGCAACCTCCAGCACGAGCC
>JBJMIH010000048.1:0-2433 GCA_045806985.1 Mycobacteriales bacterium
CACGCCATCATGGACGCCGCGCTGGAGCAGGGACTGAACTTCTTCGACACCGCGAACGTCTACGGCTGGTGGCTGGGCAAGGGCCTGACCGAGGAGATCATCGGCCGGTGGTTCGCCCAGGGCGGCGGCCGCCGGGAGAAGGTGGTGCTGGCCACCAAGGTGTACGGCGAGATGACCGACTGGCCCAACGACTCCCGCCTGTCGGCCCGCAGCATCCGGCTGGCCTGCGACGCGTCGCTGCGCCGCCTCCAGACCGACTACATCGACCTGTACCAGATGCACCACGTCGACCGGGACACGCCGTTCGAGGAGATCTGGGAGGCGATGGACGTCCTGCGCCAGCAGGGCAAGATCGTCTACGTCGGTTCCTCCAACTTCGCCGGCTGGCACCTGGCCAAGGCGAACGAGACGGCGAAGGCCAGGAACTCCTTCGGCCTGGTGAGCGAGCAGTCGCTGTACAACCTGGCCGAGCGGACCGCGGAGCTGGAGGTGCTGCCGGCGGCCCAGGACTACGGGATGGGCGTCATTCCGTGGAGCCCGCTGGCCGGCGGCGTGCTCAGCGGCATCCTGCGTCGGGACGTCAGTGGTGGCCGGTCCGCCGACTCGCACGCCCAGGACGGCCTGGAGAAGGTCCGGCCGCGGGTGGAGGAGTACGAGAAGTTCTGTGGTGAGCTCGGCGCGCAGCCGGCGATCGTGGCGCTGGCGTGGCTCCTGCACCAGCCGGCGGTGACCGCGCCGATCATCGGGCCGCGCACCCCCGAGCAGCTCACCTCCGCGCTGGAGGCGCTGGAGTTCACGCTGGACTCCGGCACGTTGGCCAAGCTGGACGAGATCTGGCCGGGCCCGGGCGGGACCGCCCCGGAGGCGTACGCCTGGTAGGACGCTGTTGGCGCGCTCCAACCGTCCCGGGACACTTCCGTGCGAGGTGTCCCGGGACGGACGGGAGCGGCGGCCGGGAGGGGGACGCGGGTGGACGGCGAGCCGCTGGAACTGCTGAGGACCGGCCCGCCGCGGGAGCGGGCGGACGCGGCGCGCAACCGCGCCCGGCTGCTGGCGGCGGCGGCCCGGCTGTTCCGCGAGCAGGGCGTGGACGCGGTGTCGATGGACGCGGTGGCGGCGGCCGCCGGCGTCGGCAAGGGGACGCTGTTCCGGCGGTTCGGGGACAAGTCCGGGCTGGCGACGGCGCTGCTCGACGAGCGCGAGAGAGCGCTCCAATCGGACATCCTCAGTGGACAGCCGCCGCTCGGGCCCGGCGCGCCGGCGGCGGAGCGGCTGCGCGCGTTCGCCGATGCGTACCTTGACTACGTGCTCGACCACCTCGACCTGCTCCGGATGTCGGAGACGGCCGCGCCGGGCGCGCGGTACCGGATCGGCGCGTACCGGTTCTGGCACCGGCACGTGGCGCTGCTGCTGGCTGAGGCGCGGCCGGACACGGCAGACGCGGACTACCTCGCGCACGCGGTGCTCGGCGCGCTCGACGCCGACCTGGTCGCCGCCGCCCTGGCCGAGCTGGGCGCCGAGCGGGTCAGGGACGGGGTGGCTCAGCTGGTGGCGGGGTTGGTCGGTTCGCCCAACCGGTAGGTGTGCACCGGGGTGTGCACCAGCGGCGGCCCGAGCTCGCTGCGGACCAGCGCGAACTCCCGGACCAGGCAGGTCGGGCCGGTGTAGCCGGCGAGCGCGGCCAGCGCCGGGTCGGCCGCCCCGTGGGGCGCGTTCCGGAACCGGGCCAGCGTCAGGTGCGGGGTGAACGGCCGCCGCTCCAGCCGCAGGTGGCCGGCGCGGGCCGCCCTGCCGACGGCGGTGGCGAGCTGTTGGAGCGCTCCACCGTCACCGTCCACTCCGGCCCACAGCAGCCGGGGAGCGCCCCGCTCCGGGAACGTGCCGCCGCCGGCCACCCGCAGCGGGAACGGCTCGGTGGCGGCCGCCACCGCCGCGAAGCCCCGATCCAGCCGGGCCACCCGGCCGGTCGGCACGTCACCCAGGAACGCCATGGTGAGGTGCCAGGTAGAGCGCTCCAACCAGCGGGCGGCCGGCAGGTCGCCGATACCGTCGAGCACGGCCGCCAGCGAGGCCGTGGCGGCCGGCGCCAGGTCCACGGCCACGAACATCCGCCACCGCGCGTCGCTCACCCGACCTCCTCAACGCCGTACCGCTGGGCCCGCACGACCCAGACCCCGCACGACCCAGACCCCGCACGACCCAGACCCCGCACGACCCAGACCCCGCACGACCCAGACCCCGCACGACCCAGACCCCGCACGGGCCAGACCCCGCACGGGCCAGACCCCGCACGGGCCAGACCCCGCACGGGCCAGACCCCGCACGGGCCAGACCCCGCACGGGCCAGACCCCGCACGGGCCAGACCCCACACGACCCAGACCCCACACGACCCAGACCCCACACGACCCAGACCCCACACGACCCAGACCCCA
>JBJMIH010000049.1:0-5033 GCA_045806985.1 Mycobacteriales bacterium
GTCGCGCGATCGATGTCCGGCACCGCAAGCGCGTTCGCCGTACCCCGCCGTAGATCGGTGAGAATGCTCTCCCAGTCCGGCCGGATCACCCGATAGCCGTAGGTGCCGTCCGGCAGTTGAACCCGCTTCTTCTTGAACGACGAAACGTCGTTCTCCGGCACCTCGCGGGCAACACGACCGCCAATGCCCTTGACGAATTCCCGGAGGTCAGCAAGCTGATTGTTGACCTGTTCTTCGCGGTCGTCCGACTCGCGCGCCGACAAGATCCAAACTAGCTGGTTGGGGTCACGTTCGATCAACGTCCGACCCCGTGACCTGCGCGGAACAGTACCCATAGCGGTCAAGTGTGCACTAGGAGATGCTTAGGCACCACGAGGAAGTAGCGCAGGTGCAGCATCAGATTCACATCGTGACGATAACCGGCGGCGATAGCCGTAGGGCTATCGCACAGTGCGGGATCTGGTCTTGGACCGCCGGCACGTGCCCGTGATCAGGTCGACGTGTCGGTGTCGACAGGTCACGGGAGTACGCGATGTCATTCGACGGTCGGATCAGGCGGCGGAACGTTCTCGGCGCGGCGATGGTGGGCGGGGCGGTGCTCGCCGCGCCGTCCGGGGCCCGCGCCGCCACGAAACCTCGGGGCGCGGCGAAACCGCTCGGCTCCACCGGGGTCACCATGCGCTGGCTGGGCGTCGCCGGCTGGGAGCTGGCCTTCGACGGGCACGTGCTGTGGTTCGACCCCTACCTGAGCCGCTTCGACCCGGCCGCCGACGGGGGCGCCCGGCAGGTCCGCGCCGACGTCATCGAGGGCCTGCTGTCCACCGGCCGGCTGACCGGCCCGCCGGAGGTGATCATGGTCAGCCACGGCCACTACGACCACCTCAACGATGTCCCGTACCTGCTCAACCGCCAGCAGTGGCACGACGCGACCATCCACGTGCTGGGTACCGAGACGCACCGGCACCTGCTGGACAGCATGGGTTACGGCGGGCCGGTGGTGGAGGTCTCCGGCGGAGAGCGGTTCAGCTTCGCCGACGGCGCGTACACCATCCAGGTGATCCGCAGCCTGCACAGCCAGTCGTTGACCTACGGCTTCGCGTACCCCGGCACGCTGACCGCCAAGCCGGCCAGCACGGCGAACGTCGCCGACCTCGTGGAGGGCGGCACGATGGCCTACCTGGTGACCGTTCCGGACCGGCTGTCGGTGCTGATGTTCGGCGGCACCAACTTCGTGGAGCGCGAGCTCGTGGGGATCCGTCCCGACGTCGCGGCGGTGGCGATGACGTACCACAACGCCCTGGATCGGTACGTGGAGCGGCTGCTGACCGTGCTCGGCGGGCCGGCGTACGTGACGCCGTGTCACCACGACGACATGGTGACCGGCTTTGACGACCCCAACCTGCCGAACACCATCCACGCCGCCGCGGTGACCGAACTCGAGCAGGCCGTGCGCGCGCTCAAGCTGAGAACGCGGGTCCTCGCGCCGCGGCACCTGACCGACATCACCTTCTGAGCCGCCCGCGGCGGCCCGGCCCGCCGTAGTATCCGCCCATGCTGGAGGGCTTCGCCGACCTGTCAACGCCGCTGGTGGCGGACGCCTGCGTCCGCCTGGAGGTACCGCTGCGGGCCGCGCCGCCGGGCATCCGCGCGGTCGTTCCGGGACACCGGGTCGCGGGGCGGGCGCTGCCGGTGCGGCACTACGGCAGCGTGGACGTGTTCCTGGAGGCGTTCGGCGCGGCGGGAGCCGGTGATGTGCTGGTCATCGACAACGGCGGCCGGACGGACGAGGCCTGTGCCGGGGACCTGGCGGTGCTGGAGGCCGAGGCTGCGGGGGTGACCGGCCTGGTGGTGTGGGGCCTGCACCGGGACACGCCGGAACTGGCGGAGATCGGGCTGCCGGTGTTCAGCTACGGCAGCTACCCGCCGGGGCCGCTGCGGGTGGATGAGCGGGAGCCGGAGGCCCTGGTCACCGCCCGGTTCGGTACGCACGTGGTGAGCGCGGACGACGTGGTGTTCGGCGACGACGACGGCGTGCTGTTCGTCGCCGCCGCGGAGGCCGAACGGGTGCTGGCGACGGCCAGCCAGATCTGGACCACCGAGCGCGAGCAGGCCCGCCGGATCCGCGCCGGCGAGACGCTCCGCCGGCAGACCGCCTTCGACCACTACCTCGCCCGCCGCGCCGCCGACCCCACGTACACCTTCCGCCGCCACCTCCGCCGCACCGGCGGCGCCATCGAGGAGTGACCGCCGGAACCCCGTCAGAGGTGGTGGGAGTGGCGGCTGCCGGTCACCGGGCAACCGCGGTCGGGGCGGCGGCGACGGGGTCCCGTCGCCACCGGCCGGTCAGGGGCGGTCGTGGGAGCGGGGAACGACCAGGCCGGACTCGTACGCGGCGACGACGGCCTGGGTGCGGTCGCGCAGGCCGAGCTTGCCGAGTACGCGGCTCACGTGCGTCTTGACGGTCTCCTCGGTGACCACCAGGCGGGCGGCGATCTCCGGATTGGACAGTCCCTCCGCGACGAGCCGCAGCACCTGCGTCTCCCGCGGGGTGAGGGTGGCGACGGCGGCGAGCGGAGCGGTGTCCTCCTCCCGCTTGGGACGGATGAGCGCGAACTCGCTGATCAGGCGGCGGGTCACGGTGGGGGCGAGCAGCGCGTCGCCGGCCGCGATCACCCGCACCGCGTCGAAGAGGCGCTCGGCGGTGACGTCCTTGAGCAGGAAGCCGCTGGCCCCGGCGCGGAGCGCGTCGTACACGTACTCGTCCAGGTCGAACGTGGTGAGGATGAGGACCCGCGACGCGCCGCCGTCAGGGCCGGCGAGCCGCCGGGTCGCCTCGATGCCGTCCATGCCGGGCATCCGGACGTCCATGAGCACGACGTCGGGGTGCAGTTCGTCGCACATCCGCACCGCCTCGGCCCCGTCGGAGGCGGTGCCGACGACGGCGAAGTCCGGCTGGGTGGCGAGCAGCCCGGCGAACCCGTCACGCACCACCCGATGGTCGTCGGCGACGACGATCCGGACCGTCGACCCGGTCACCGGCGGGGCGGCCGGCGAGGACGGCGTGGGCTGGCGCGGCGTCGCGGTCATCCGGCATCGCCCGTCTCCGCCGGCAGGACCGCCTCCACCACGAACCCGCCACCGGCGGCGGCCCCCATGCGCAGCTCGCCGCCGACTGCCGCCGCCCGTTCCCGCATCCCGAGCAGCCCGTGCCCGCAGCCCTCCGCCGGCGACCCGTCCGGTGACGCCTCCGGAGACAGCCCCGGCGGCAGCCCCGGACCGTTGTCGCGGACGCGTATCCGCAGCGTCTCGTCGGTGTAGTGCAGCTCGACGTCGACGGCACAGCCCGGCGCGTGCCGCCGCGAGTTGGTGAGGGCTTCCTGGACGATGCGGTACGCGGCCAGCTCGACACCGGGGTCGAGCGGGGCCGGCGGGCCGCTCAGGATGAGCCGGATACCCGCCCCGGACGCCTCCCGCGCCACGTCGAGCAGCTCGTTGAGCTGGGGCAGCCCCGGCTGCGGCCGCAGCTCGGCGGGCCCGACGGCGGCGTCTTCCCGCAACACGCCGAGCAGCCGGCGCATCTCGGTCAGCGCGGATCGCGCGGTGTCCCCGATCGCGGACAGGCGCTGCGCCCCGGCGGCCGGCATGTCCGGGATGGTCAGCCGGGTGTTCTCGGCCTGCACGGCGATCATGGAGATGTGGTGCGCGACGACGTCGTGCAGCTCGCGGGAGATGCGGGCGCGCTCCCCGCGCGCGGTGTGCTCGAGCAGCGTGCCGGCGATGGCCTGCCGCGCCTCGCCGAGCCGGGTCGCCTCCTCGTGCGCCCGGCCCGCGATCCCGGCCCACGCGCCGACCGGCGCCAGCGACGCCAGCGCCACCGTCAGCACCCACGCCTCCGAGCCGACGGTGCCGGTGAAGGCCAGCGCCAGGTACGGCATGGCGATCACCGCCGCCAGCAGCTGCTCGCCCTCGCGGCCGGCCCGGTACAGGGCGATCACCTGGCCGCCGACACCCCCCACGGTCACCGTGTGGAAGAACAGGATCGACACGACGCCCGCCCCCGGCGCGGCCAGCACGTTTCCGACCGGCCCGAACAACACCAGCGGACTGGTGGTGCCCACGGCGAGCAGGAAGAAGACGGTGGCGAACTGGGTATTCGCGTTGATGGCCGAGGCGCGGACGAACGCCTCAGTCAGCGCCGCCGCACCCAGTACCGTGCCAACTACCATCCGTGCATGTGGGTCCACGACGAGCCGCCGCAGCCTGTCGGCGGCGACCACGCTTCCCACATCGATGCCCACGGGGTCATTCTCGCCCGAGCCGGCCGGCCGGCGCGTCCCCTTGGTCAGGGACGGCGCCATCCCTCCCGTGAGGGACCTCCGGCCGGCGGCATCCCCCACGCCAGGGACGATCAAGATAGCTCGCCGCCGTGACGACCCCGACCGCTCCGATCCCTAGCGTTTCCGGCATGGACACGAGCATCGAGGTCGCCGGGCTGCGGAAGCGGTTCGGGTCGACAGTGGCCCTGGACGGGCTGTCGTTCACCGTGCGGCCGGGGCAGGTCACCGGCTTCGTCGGCCCGAACGGCGCCGGCAAGTCCACCACCATGCGGGTGATCGTCGGCCTGGACGCGGTCGACGAGGGCCACGCGCTGGTCGGCGGCCGGCCGTACCGGAGCCTGCGCAACCCGCTCAGCCAGGTCGGGTCGCTGCTGGACGCCGGCGCGCTGCAACCCAGCCGGACCGGCCGCAACCACCTGTTGTGGCTGGCCCACTCCCAGGGCCTGTCGGCCCGGCGGGTCGATGAGGTGATCGACCTGACCGGCCTGCGGACGGCCGCCCGGCGGAAGGCCGGCGGGTACTCGCTCGGCATGCGTCAGCGGCTCGGCATCGCGGCGGCGCTGCTCGGCGATCCACCGGTGCTGATGCTGGACGAGCCGTTCAACGGCCTCGATCCCGAGGGGATCGTGTGGATGCGCGGGTTCCTGCGATCGCTGGCCGCCCAGGGCAGGGCCGTCCTCGTGTCCAGCCATCTGA
>JBJMIH010000050.1:0-31532 GCA_045806985.1 Mycobacteriales bacterium
CCGTGATGCCGATGCGCCGCAGGTCCAGGTCGACGTCGTCGACCGTCAGCCGGGCGAGCTCCCGACGCCGCGCGCCGGTGTCGATGTAGGTGGCGATCAGCGCGAGATCCCGGCGGGAGTAGAAGTCGTTGCCGGCCAGGAACCTCAGCAGAACCTCAATGTCCTCCGCCGGAATAACATTGACCGGCGATTCCGGTGCCTTGGGTGCCTTCAGTGTCGCCATCGGGTTCGCCGTGATCTCGCCCTCGGCGGCCAGCCACGTGAAGAACGCTTTCAAGCCCGTGAAGCGCGCCTCCGCGGTGCCCGCGGCTCGGGTCTCCAGCAGCCAGGTCGTCCAGTCGATGATCTCGTCCCGGGTGGTCGCTTGCGGATCGAGCGGCAGCTCCTCTTTCACCCGCCACCGTCTGAAGTTGTTCACGGTGTCGGTGTAGCCGCTGAGAGTGTCTGGGCTGAGGCCGCGGGCACGGAGGGCTCGCTGCCAGGATCGGAGGAGCAGCTCCATCGGCGAATCGGGCATGTCCTGTACGGTAACATTCTATCGGACCGAGATGCGCGGTCCCGGATCGTCCCGCGTCGGGTAAAGCGCCAGGTCAGAGCAGGTATAGGAGCCTTCTGTGGTCAGAACATTATGGACGCGAAGGTGTCGACCTGCTGGAAGCCGACTCTGGCGTAGGCGGCGCGGGCGGGTAGGTTGTAGTCGTTGACATAGAGGCTGACGATCGGCGCGAGGGAGCGGCGGGCGAGGCGGACGACGGCGGACATGCCGGCGGTGGCGATGCCGCGGCCGCGGTGGCGGGGGTGCGTCCAGACGCCCTGGACCTGGCAGACCTTCGAGGTGACGGCGCCGACCTCGGCCTTGAAGATGACCCGGCCGTCCTCGATGCGGGCGTACGCCCGACCGGTGCGGACCAGGTCGGCCATCCGGGACCGGTACAGCCGCCCGCCGTCCTCGGTGAGCGGCGACACGCCCACCTCCTCGGTGAACATCGCCACCGCCGCCGGCATCAGCAGGTCCAGCTCGTCCATCCGGACGCGGCGGACGCGCGGGTCGGCGGCCACGTCGGGATCGTCGGCCAGCGCGAGCACCGGCTGCCGCCAGCGGCAGTCCCTGGCCGGCCCCCACGCCCGCTCCAGCACCTCCCACATCCCCTCGACCGCCTCGGCCGGGCCGACGATGGAGGAGCACTGCCGGCCGTACCGGCGGGCCCGCTCGCCGAACGCCCTGGCGGCGGACGGGTTGGCGCTCACCGGCACCAGGTTCGCCCCGGCGTAGCAGGCCGCCTCGAGCTGGCCGGGCTGGCCGTACCCCCAGATCTCGCCGCCGAGCCGCCACCGGTCCAGCCCGGCCTCGGCCAGCCGGGCGGCGAGGAACACGTTCGACACCGGAGCGGCGTCCAGCAACGCCCACACCTCCGGCAGGTCCCTGCCGGTGAGCCTGCGCACGCTCGGCCGGCGCAGCAACGTCGGTGCCCGCACGGCGGGTAACCCTAGTGGCTTCTGACCTGCGAGGCGAGAACGGCCACGCGGGCCGCCGGCGCTACCGGCGGGCGACCATCTCCCGCAGGTCGCGGGCGTCCCGGCAGTCCCGCCACTCCGCCGGGATCGCGGCGATCAGGTCGTCGACGTGGCGGCGGACCACGGCCGACCGGTGCGCCGGCCCGATCCGCTCCAGCTCGGCGATCGCGTACTGGCATCCCGCCGTCAGGTCACCGGCCCTGACCAGGCACGACGCCCGGTCGATCGCCGCATAGCCGAGAACGAAGCCGGCGCCCGGCCGGTAGAGCGCCACCACCCGGTCGTACGCGTCGAACGCGCCGCCCACGTCGCCGATCCCGCTGAACACGTTCGAGGAGTACAGCGCGAGGGTGCGCTCGCCGATGTTGTAGGCGCTCCGCGGCGTCTCGTTGACCCGCCCCAACAGGTCGTGCGCCCGGTCCAGCGCGCGGCGCGCGCCCTCGGCGTCACCGATCCGCGCCAACGCCCTGGCCTCGTTGCCGGCCGCCTTGGCGGTGCCGTACCGTCCCGGCCCGCCGATTCCCTGGGCCTCCCTGGCGGCGGCGATGGCCGGGCCGGGATGGGCCCAGTTGACGTGGACCAGCGCCTCCTCGGCCTTCAGCCAGGCACGCATGGACTGGTCGCCGAGCTCGTGGGCCAGGTCGGCGGCGTACCGCAGCCAGCCGAGCCCCATCCGCCACGCGCCGCAGTCGTTCAGGCTCTTGCCGGCCAGCCCGGCCAGCAGCGCCGCGTTGACGACCAGCCGCTTGCGGTCGTCGGAGGGCACCCGCAGGGTGAGCCGCTGGCACACGCCGGCGTAGTCGCCGACCACCGCGCGCAGTTGGTCCACGGGCGGGGTGATGTTGTACCGCTCCCCGTGCGTTTCGGCGGCCCGCTCCCAGCGGTCCGCGGCGTCCTCGGCGCCCCCGGTCACCGGCACGCCGATGCTGGCGGCGGCGGTCACCATCAGGATGCCGAGTATCTCCCTGCGGTCCAGCTCCATGGGTCAAAGCGTGGCAGGAAGGCGAAAACGAAAGCCAGTGTTTCTTTACGCACCGTGTCGGTATGCACACTAACCGGTGATGGAGACCTTCGGGGTGCCCGAGCCGGCGCCGTCCTTCTCCATCTGTTCGGCCAGCCGCATGGCCTCGTCGATGAGCGTCTCCACGATCTGCGCCTCGGGTACCGTCCGCACGACCTGGCCCTTGACGAAGATCTGGCCCTTGCCGTTGCCGGAGGCCACGCCGAGGTCGGCCTCCCGCGCCTCGCCGGGGCCGTTCACCACGCAGCCCATCACCGCCACCCGCAGCGGCACGTCCATGCCCTCCAGGCCGGCGGTCACCTCGTCGGCCAGCTTGTACACGTCCACCTGGGCGCGGCCGCAGGACGGGCAGGAGACGATCTCGAGGCCGCGCTGGCGCAGGCCCAGCGACTCGAGGATCGCGATGCCGACCTTGACCTCCTCCACCGGCGGCGCGGACAGCGACACCCGGATGGTGTCCCCGATCCCCTCGGCGAGCAGCGCGCCGAAGGCCACCGCCGACTTGATCGTGCCCTGGAACGTCGGTCCGGCCTCGGTGACGCCGAGGTGCAGCGGGTACTCACAGCGCTCGGCGAGCAGCCGGTACGCCTGGATCATCACCACCGGGTCGTGGTGCTTCACGGAGATCTTCAGGTCGGTGTACCCGTGCTCCTCGAACAGCGAGCATTCCCAGAGCGCCGACTCGACCAGCGCCTCCGGGGTGGCCTTGCCGTGCTTGGCGAGCAGCCGCGGGTCCAGCGAGCCGGCGTTGACGCCGATCCGGATCGGGATGCCGGCCGCCGACGCGCGCCGGGCGATCTCGGCGATCTGGTCGTCGAACTTCTTGATGTTGCCGGGGTTCACGCGCACCCCGGCGCAGCCGGCGTCGATCGCGGCGAAGACGTACTTCGGCTGGAAATGGATGTCGGCGATGACCGGGATCTGCGACTTGGCGGCGATCGCCGGCAGCGCGTCGGCGTCGTCCTGGCTCGGCACCGCCACCCGGACGATCTGGCAGCCGGACGCGGTGAGCTCGGCGATCTGCTGCAGCGTGGCGTTGACGTCCGCGGTGACCGTGGTCGTCATCGACTGCACGGAGACGGGGGCGTCCCCGCCCACCGGCACCGAGCCGACCATGATCTGGCGGCTCCTCCGGCGCTGCGCGACGGCCGGCGGCGGAAGTTCGGGCATCCCCAACGAAACCGACGTCACGTGTCCTTGCCCCTCACTGGACTCACTGGAACGGGTTGGCGATCGGGTTGACGATGTCTGCCGTGATCGTCAGCAGCGACACCCCGCCGAACAGCAGGATCACCGCGTACGTGATCGGCAGCAGCTTGTTGTAGTCGACCCGGCCGGGATCCGGGCGACGGCGAGCGCTGGCCAGCCAGGACCGCAGGCGCTCGAACCAGGCGATGGCGACGTGGCCGCCGTCGAGTGGCAGCAGTGGCAGCAGGTTGAAGACCCCGATGAACATGTTCAGCGCGGCGAGCAGGCCGATCGTGGAGACCCACTGCTTGGCCTCGATGGCCTGGCCGCCGACGCGGCTGGCGCCGTACACCGAGATCGGCGTGTTCGGGTCGCGCGGCTTGCCGTCCAGCGCGGAGAACAGCTTGCCGACCTTGGCCGGGAAGCCAGTGATGGCGTGGCCGGTGGCGCTCAGCATGGAGCCGAACTGGCGGCCGGAGGCGCCGACGCCGGCGACCGGCCCGTAGGTACGGCTGGTGCTGGCCTGGATGCCGAGCGCCCCGACCTGCTTGGTCTTCTTCGGGTGCTTGGCGTCGTCGTAGGTGTAGCGCGCGACCGGGACCGGGGTGGTGTGCACGGTACGGGTCCTGCCGTCGTGGCTGACCACCAGCGTGACATCCCGGCCGCCGCGCTTGCGGACCTGGTCGACCAGGTCCTCCCAGGTCTTGGTGCGGACGCCGTCGACCGACACGACCTCGTCGCCGGAGCGCAGGCCGGCGGCGGCGGCCGGCGCTGCCGGGTCCTTGCCGGCCTGGCAAGCGGTGGCGGCGGGGTCGGTGGACACGCAGTTGTCGACGTGGCCGACCCTGGCCCGGTTGTCCGGTATGCCGACCGCGGTCACGGCCAGGTACAGCAGCAGGAACGCGACCAGGAAGTGCACGGCGGAGCCGGCGGCCAGCACGATCGTGCGCTTCCACACCGGGAACCGCCAGAACGCGCGGTGCTGCTCGGCCGGCTTCAGGTCGTCGTCCATCGGCGTCATGCCGAGGATCTTGCAGAACCCGCCGGCCGGGATGGCCTTGACGCCGTACTCGGTCTCGCCGCGGCGGAAGGACCACAGCGTCGGCCCGAAGCCCACAAAGTACTGGGTGACCTTCATGCGGAAGCTTTTCGCGGTCAGCAGGTGACCGGCCTCGTGCAACATGACCGACACGGCGATCCCCACCGCGAAGACGATGACACCCAGCGTGAACGTCACCGGTTTCCTCCTGCCATGGTCACCGGTCCGCCGGTGAGTCCTGTGCACTCGCGGGCCCGCCGGCGAGCCCAGTCCTCGGCGGCCAGCACCTGCTCCACGCTACCGGGTACCCCGAAATCGGGTGCCTCGCCGACCACCCTGGCCACGGTGTCAACGATCGAGGGGAAGCTGAGGTGTCCGGCCAGGAACGCCGCCACGCACTCCTCATTGGCGGCGTTGTAGATCGCCGGCAGGCAGCCGCCGGCCTCGCCGACCTGGCGGGCCAGCCGTACCGCCGGGAACGCCTCGTCGTCCAGCGGCAGGAACTGCCAGCTCTGGGCGCGCGTCCAGTCCATGCCGGGTGCGGCGCCAGGCACCCGGTCCGGCCAGCCGAGCGCGAGCGCGATCGGCAGCCGCATGTCCGGCGGGCTGACCTGGGCGAGCGTGGAGCCGTCGGCGAACTCGGCCATCGAGTGGATGATCGACTGCGGGTGCACGACCACGTCGATCCGGTCGTACGGCAGGCCGAACAGCTCGTGCGCCTCGATCACCTCCAGGCCCTTGTTGACCAGGGTGGCGCAGTTGACCGTGATCACCGGCCCCATGTCCCAGGTGGGATGGGCGAGCGCCTCGGCGGCGGTGACGTGCTCCAGCTCGGCGCGGGTACGGTCGCGGAACGGGCCGCCGGACGCGGTGACCACCAGCCGGCGCAGGTAGCCGTCGCGGGCGCCGCGCAGCCGCCAGGCGTCCAGGCACTGGGCGAGCGCGGAGTGCTCGGAGTCGACCGGCACGATCTGATCGGCAGCGGCGATGGCCTTGACCAGCGGCGCGCCCGCGATCAGGGACTCCTTGTTGGCCAGCGCGAGCGTACGGCCGGCGCGCAGGGCGGCGAGCGTGGGCGCCAGCCCGATCGAGCCGGTGATGCCGTTGAGGACCAGGTCGGCGGGCCAGCTGGCGAGCTCGCTGGCGGCGTCCGGGCCGGCGACGATCTTCGGGATGCGGTACTCGCCGCGGTCGTACCCGCGCTGCTGCGCGGCGGCATAGAAGGCCAGCTGGAGATCCTGGGCGGCGCTCGCCCTGGCCACCCCGACCGCCTCGACACCCAGCTCCAGCGCCTGCTCGGCGAGCAGCTCGACGTTTCCCCCGCCGCCGGCGACGGCGACGACCTGGAAGCGTTCGGGGTTGCGCCGCACGACGTCCACGGCCTGCGTGCCCACCGAGCCGGTCGCCCCCAGCAGGACGATGCGCCTCGGGGTGTGGTCACGCGTGGTCATGGAGCCCATTCTCGCCTACCCGGGTCACCTCTCTCACACGCGCGTTCACCTGCGTAAGTTGCGCATGACGTCATCTCGTGAGAAACGCCTCACGGAGTGCGGCGATCGTGGCATCATCCAGTCCGAGACCGGCGGTCAGGTACCTGTCGAAGCCGCCGTACACGCCGTCGACCTCCGCCCACGCCGCGGCCAGGTAGTCCGGCCGCGCCTCCAGCAGCGGCAGCAGCAGGTCCTCGCCGGCCACGTACCCGCGCCGGACCAGCGCCGCGGTCAGCTTGGCCAGCCCGGGCCGGCTGCGCGCGTTGGTCTCCAGGTAGTCGGCCTCCACCTGGTCGCCGGGCACGCCGAGCAGGGTCAGCAGCACCGCGCTCATCCAGCCGGTGCGGTCCTTGCCGGCCGTGCAGTGGTACAGCACCGGCGCCGCGCCCGGCTCCGCCAGCCGGCGCAGCGCCGCCGCGAACTGGGTGGTTGGGCCGGCCCCGGTGACCAGCCACCGGTACAGGTCGCACATCCGCCGCTCGGCCCGCCCGTCCCCCAGGAACGCGACCTGCCGGGCGGCGTCCCGGCTGGCCACCGCGTCCGCCATCAGCGCGTAGATGTCGTGCTCGGCGTCGAAGATCGGCAGCGCCAGCGGCCTGAGCCCGTCCGGCAGCCGGTCCGGCCCATCGGTCTCGACCTCCCCCGCCGACCGGAAGTCGATCACCGTGGCCAACCCCAACCCGGCCACCACCCCGAGGTCCTCCTCGGTGAGCCGGCTCAACGTCGAGGCCCGGAACACCTTCCCCGTAGCTACCCGCCGCCCGTCCCCCGCGACCAACCCACCCAGATCCCGGAAGTTGGGCGCGCCCCGCAGCGTCAGGTCAGCCACGTCGCGAGTTCGACAAGGTCGACGATCAGCCGGATCCCGTCGTTCCGCGTCGCACCTTCGTGCACCCCGTGGCTGGCGTTGTCGTCGTCCTGGTAGAGCACCAGTTCGTCGCCCTTACGCTCGATCCGCCAGTACTCGAGTTCGGCTTCCTTGTACAGGATCGGCTTCGTCCGACGGTCGTTGAACGCCGACCCTGGCGACACGACCTCGATCACCAGGCGTACGTCTTCCGCCCGGTGAGCGCGGTTCTCCACGAATGCGTCGCGAGTCGCGACGATGACATCGGGCCGCATCACCCTGCCGTCGTCGAGCCGGATGTCGAGGTCGGTGAAGACCTTGAACCGCTTGTCAAGCTGAGGCTTGATCATGTTACGCAGCTCGTCGGCGACCTCGTTGTGCCAGGGCATGGGTGAAGGTGTCAAGATCAGTTCCCCGTCGATCAGTTCCAGGTGCAGTTTGGGATCGACGTCGAGGGCAAGGAAGTCGTCCGCCGTCAGCAGGTGCGGATACTCGCCGAACTCCGGCACCGTGAGCGCTACGGTCATGATCGCCTCCTCTTGGCCCGCGCACAAATCTACCCGGAAATCGGCGCGGGCTCGCGCGAGGCGGGTTCGGTGGGGATGTCGGATTCCGAGAAGCCCCAGCGGTCGTGGAGGCGGCGGAGGGGTGCGGGGGCCCACCAGTTGACGCGGCCGAGGAGGCGCATGGCGGCGGGTACCAGGAGGGCGCGGACGATGGTGGCGTCGACCAGGATGGCGATCACCATGCCGACGCCGACCAGCTTCATAAAGGCGACGCCGGAGGTGGCGAAGGCGCCGATGACCACCATCAGCAGCAGCGCGGCGCTGGTGATGAGGCGGCCGGTGCGTTGCAGGCCGGTGGCGACCGAGTTGGTGGTGTCGCCGGTGATCAGGTACTGCTCGCGCACCCGGGACAGCAGGAAGACCTCGTAGTCCATGGACAGCCCGAACAGCATGGACAGCATCAGCACCGGCATGGCCGCGTTCAGCGCGCCGGTCGGGGTGTAGTCGAGGAACCCGGCGAACCGCCCGTCCTGGAAGATCCACACCATCGCGCCGAACGACGCGCCCAGCGACAGGACGTTGGTGAGTACGGCCTTCACCGGCAGCACCACCGAGCCGAACGCGGCGAACAGCAGCACCAGCGTCACGAGGCCGACGAACAGCGCCATCCACGGCAGCCGGTGGCCGAGGCTGGAGAGCAGGTCGACCAGCTGCGCGCTGTACCCGCCCACCCGCACGGAGGCGTGCGCGGGCGGCGGCAGGTCCCGCAGCTCGTTCACCAGCTCCCGGGCCTGGCCGGAGACCGGGCTGCCGGCGTAGTCCACGGTCACCCTGGCCACGTCCCCGCGCAGCCCGGTCACCTGAGCGCCGCGCACCCCGCTGACCTGCTGGACCCGCTGGACGTACGCGCCCAGCGCCGGCCGGTCGACGGCCCCGCCCTGGAAGCGGACGGCGAGCTGGACCGGTTGGGTGGTGGGCGCGCGGAAGTCGGCGCGGAACTGCTCGGTGGCCTGCCGGGCCGGCGCGCTGGTCGGCAGCGCCCGCTCGTCCGGGATGTCGAAGGTGGCGCGCAGGAACGGCACGCCCATCCCGACCAGCACCGCGACCAGTACCAGCAGGTACGCCACCGGCCGGCGCATCACGCTGCGGGCGATCCGCTCCCACGCCCCGCCCGAGCCCGCGGCGGCCGGCGCGCCCGCGTGGGCCCGCCGCCCGACCAGCCGGCGCACGGACAGGCTGTTGACCCGGTGCCCGAGCACGGCGAGCAGCGCCGGCAGCACGGTGAGCGCGCCGAGCATGGCCATCAGCACGGCGACCATGCCACCGAAGCCCATCGACCGCAGGAACATCTGCGGGAACATCATCAGCCCGGACAGCGAGATCGCCACGGTCAGGCCGGAGAAGGCGACCGTACGGCCGGCCGTGCCCATCGTCCTGGCCAGCGCGGCGGGCACGTCCCGGCCGGCGGCCAGCTCCTCGCGGAACCGGCTGACCACGAACAGCGCGTAGTCGATGGCCAGGCCCAGCCCGATCATGGTGACGATGTTGAGCGAGAACACCGACACGTCCGTCACCAGCGCGAGGGTTCTGACCAGGAAGAACCCGCCGAGGATGGCGAGGACGCCGACGGCGAGCGGCAGGCTGGCGGCGGTGACGCTGCCGAAGACCACGACCAGCAGCACCAGCACGATCGGCAGGGTGTAGCCCTCGGCCCGCTCGATGTCGGTCCTGGTCTGGGTGTTCATGTTGTCGGCGACCGCGGCCTGGCCGGCGAAGCTGAGGTCGAGGCCGCTCGCGTGGGCGCGCAGCGCGTCGCGGACGGCGAGGTACTGGTCGGTCTGCGCCTGCTGGTCGGTGGTGGGCGCGCGAAGTTCGATGCCGGCGTAGGTGGCGTGCCGGTCGGTGGACACGTACCGCGGGTCGTGGCTGTCGTAGAAGCTGGTGGCCCTGACCGCGTCGGCGTGCGGCAGGGCGGCGAGCGCCCGCTGGACGGCGCCGGCGAACCCGGGGTCGTCGACGGTCCGGTGCGGGTCACGGAAGATCGCCACCACGTCCGGGGTGATCTTGCCGAGCGGGGCGAGCCGCTGGTCGGCGCGGTAGGACTCGGACCGCGGGTTGTCGAACCCGCCGGCCTTGCCGACCGTGAAGACGCCGCTCCCCCACACCGCCGCCACCACGACGAACAGCCCGGTCAGCGCCAGGACCAGCCGCCTTCTCCGGTACGCGAGCCTGCCGAGCCCTTCGAACATGGCATCCTCCGGTCGTACCATCCAGGGAGGGTCCCCAGTTAACGCCGTAAACGGATTACAGCGTTCACTAGAACAGACGGTGTTAACTAGGGTCAAGAGAGGACAACGGTGAGCGCGCCCACATCCACCCGCCGGCAGCGGCTCCGCGAGGCGACCAGCCAGGAGATCCTGACCGTCGCCCGCGACCTGCTGGTCCGCGAGGGAGCCCAGGCGGTCGCGCTGCGCGCGGTCGCCCGCGAGATGGGGATGACCGCCCCCGCGCTCTACCGCTACTACGCCAGCCACGAGGACCTGCTGTCGGCGCTGATCGTGACGATCTTCGACGAGGTCAGCGACACGCTCGAGGCGGCGATGAAGGCGCCGGACGGCAGCGTCTCCGACGGCGACGTGGTGCGGCGCACGTTCGCGGTGATCCGCGCGCTCCGGCGGTGGGCGGTCGACCACCCGGCCGAGTTCGGCCTGGTCTTCGGCACGCCGGTGCCCGGGTACGACACGCCGGACGAGGGGCCGGTGATCGAGGCGTGCCGGCGGTTCGGCGGGATCTTCCAGACCCTGTTCCAGGAGTTCTACACGCTCTGCCCGTTCGCCACCGACGACACCCAGCTCTCGCCGGCGCTGGAGCAGCAGCTCCGGCAGTACGCGGACTTCTTCTCCGCGACCATCCCGCTGCCGGCGCTCGCCGTGCTGCTGTCCTGCTGGGCCCGCGTCTACGGGCTGATCAGCCTGGAGGTCTTCGGGCACATGCAGTTCGCGCTGACCGACGTGGAGCCGCTGTTCGAGGCCGAACTGGCACACATGGCGATGATGATCGGCGTGCCCTACCAGCCGCCGGAAAAGTAGTCGCCGCCATTACCCCGAGAATTCGGCAACGCTGCTGTCACAACTCAGTGGCTATTCGATCGCGTGCCGCCACCGCAAGTCCTTTTTCCGGCCTCCGGCCCTAACCTTCGGCAATCCGCAGAGCCCCACGAAGGCAGGACCGACCATGGACAATGATCGCACTGGCACGCGGCGGCGCACAAGGCAGGCGAGCCTCGTTGTCACCACCTTTCTCACCGTCGCACTGACCGCGTCCGCGTGCGGAGGATCATCGTCGAACAACAACAGGAGGTCGACGTCCGGCAAGGCCGGCGGCACCCTCTACCTGCTCGGACAGTCCGACTACGAGCACCTCGACCCGCAGCGCGCCTACGTCTCCAACTCGCTGAACTTCGTCCAGCTGTTCGAGCGCCAGCTGACCATGTACACCGCGTCCGGCACCAAGATCGTGCCGGACCTGGCCACCGACATGGGCACTCCCTCGGACGGCGCCAAGACGTGGAAATTCACCCTCAAGCCGGGGATCAAATTCGAGGACGGAACGCCGATCAGGTCCACCGACATCAAATACGGGGTCGAGCGCACCTTTGCCCAGGACACGATTTCCGACGGCCCGCAGTACGCCGTCCAGTACCTCGTCAACAACGACAATTACCAGGGGCCGTACGTCGGCAACAACAACAACGGCCATGGCCTCACGTCCATCGAGACACCGGACGACCGGACCATCATCTTCCACCTCAAGCAGCCGGTGAGTGACTTCTCCTCCACGGTCGCGTTCCCGGCCTTCGGGCCGGTGGAGGCCAGCAAGGACGCCAAGGACGGCTACGACAACCACCCGGTCGCGTCCGGCCCGTACAAGATCCAGAGCTACGACCGCGGCACCCAGATCACCCTGGTCCGCAACCCGTACTGGAGCCGCAAGACCGACCTCAACCGACCGGCGTTGCCGGACAGGATCGTCGACTACCTCAACCTCGACCTGACCACGCTCACCCAGCGGCTCATCGCCGACCAGGGCCAGGACCAGTCCGCCACCACCATCGACAGCAACGTCGCCCCCGACCAGATGCCGCGGACCCGCACGCCGTCGGTCAAGTCGCGGACCATCACCGGCCTGGACATCTTCACCTGGTACCTCGGCCTCAACACCAGGAAGATCACCAACCTCGCGGTGCGCAAGGCGCTGGAGTACGCCGCCGACCGGCAGGGCTACACGGCGGCCTACGGCGGCGTGCCCTCGGCGGGGCGGTACGCGTACACGGTGATCAACCCGACCAACCCGGCGTACAAGAAGTTCAACCTCTACCCGGCACCCCCGTCCGGCGACCCTGCCAAGGCCAAGCAGGTCCTCCAGCAGGCCGGGGTCCAGACGCCGGTGCCGCTGACGTTCGCCTACTCCAACACCCCGCTGGTCGCGAACGCGTTCGCGGCGCTGCAACGCGGTTTCGAGCGGGACAACCTGTTCAAGATCACCCCGCAGCCGATCGCGCGCAAGGTGTACTACACGACCGTCGGCCAGCCGGCCCAGGAGCCGGACATCGTGCTGGTCGGCTGGGGCCAGGACTGGCCGGCCGGGTCCACGGTGATCCCGCCGCTGTTCCAGGGCAGCCAGATCCTCCAGCAGGGCAACCAGAACTACTCCCAGCTGGACGATCCCGGCGTGAACAGGCAGGTCACCGCCGCGTACGCCCAGCCGGACTTCAAGAAGGCCCAGGCGATGTGGGGCGACATCGACGAGGCGCAGATGAGGCTGGCCGCCACGATCCCGCTCCGCTACGAGGGTGACGTGGTCGTCCGCGGCTCCAAGGTCACCGGCGCCACCTTCAACGCCCAGTTCGCCGGCCCGAGCACGATCACGCTCGGCGTCCAGCGGTGAGCCGGCGGGAGGGGCCGGCGTCGACCGCCGGCCCCTCCCGCGGCGTACGTCAGAGGTCGAGGCCGGTCAGGACGAGGACGCGCTCCTCGGTGAGGTCGCGCATGGCGGCGGCCAGGCCCTCCCGGCCGGTGCCGGAGTCCTTCACCCCGCCGTACGGCATCTGGTCGGCCCGGTAGCTCGGCGCGTCCCCGACGATCACGCCGCCGACTTCCAGCTCCCGGTGGGCGCGGAAGGCGGTGCCCAGCTCGCGGGTGAACACGCCGGCCTGCAACCCGAACCGGGAGTCGTTCACCAGCGCGAACGCCTCGTCGAGGGTGTCGTACGGGGTGAGCGTGAGGACCGGCCCGAACACCTCCTCTGTCCACACCTTGGCGCCCCGGGGCACGTCGGTGAGCACGGTCGGGGCGAACACCGCGCCGTCCCGCACGCCGCCCGTGCGCAGCTGGGCCCCGGCCGCCACCGACTCGGCCACCCACTCCTCCACCCGGCGGGCGGCCTGCTCGCTGATCATCGGGCCGGTGTCGGTGTTCGGGTCCCGCGGGTCGCCGTTGCGCTGCCCCTCCACGGCCGCCACCAGCAGGTCCGCGAACTCGGTGTACCTGGCCCGGTCCACCAGCACCCGCTGCACCGAGATGCAGGACTGGCCGGCCTGGTAGTTGGAGAACGTCGCGATCCGGCCGGCCGCGTACTCCAGGTCCGTCCAGTCCGGACACACCAGGGCGGCCGCGTTGCCGCCCAGCTCCAGCACCACGTGCTTGCGCGGCACCGCGTCCCGGATCGACCAGCCCACCGGCACCGAGCCGGTGAACGACACCACCGGCAGCCGCGGGTCGGCGACCAGGTCCGTCATCCGGTCGTTCGGCACCGGCAGCACCGAGATCATGCCGGCCGGCAGGTCGGTCTCGGCCAGCAGCTCACCAAGCAGCAGCGCGGACAGCGGGGTGGCCGGCGCGGGTTTCACCACGATCGGCGCGCCCACCGCGATCGCCGGGGCGACCTTGTGGGCGACCAGGTTGAGCGGGAAGTTGAACGGCGCGATGCCCAGCACCGGGCCGCGCGGGAACCGCCGGGCCAGCGCCAGCCGGCCGGTCGCGGCCGGGTCGGTGTCCAGCCGCATCAGCTCCCCGGAGAACCGCCTGGCCTCCTCGGCCGCCCACCGGAACGTGGACACCGCCCTGGTCACCTCGCCGCGCGACCACTTCAGCGGCTTGCCGTTCTCGGCGGTGACGAGGGCGGCGTACTCGTCGGCGCGGGCGGCGATCCGGGCCGACACGTGGGCCAGGGCCTCGGCCCGCACGTGCGCGGGCAGGCCGGCGGCCTCCTGCCGTACCGCGTCGGCGGCGGCGACCGCCTCCTCCACCTGTGCCGGCTCCGGCACCGACACCCTGGCCAGCGTCTCCCCGGTGTACTTGTCGGTGACCTCGGCCGACTCGCTGCCGGAAGCCTGCTTGCCGGCCAACCAGAACGGACGTGCTCCAGTCATCGGGCCTCCCTGCCTGCCACCCCCTGCTCCGGCCTCCACGCTACTGCGTGATCACACCGTAGGCTGGCCGGTGATGACCCCGCTGGACGCAGGCGCCGTGTTCGCCGCCGGAACCGCCGCCGGGGCGATCAACGCGATCGTCGGCTCCGGTTCGCTGCTGACCTTCCCCACGCTGCTCGCGGTGGGGTACAAGCCGGTGCTCGCCAACGTGTCCAACTCGGTCGGCCTGACGTTCGGCTCGGTGTCCGGGGCGGTCGGCTACCGGGTGGAGCTGAAGGGCCAGCTCCGCCGGTGCCTGATGTTCGGCGCGTGCACGGCGGTGGGCTCGCTCACCGGCGCTATCCTGCTGCTGGCCCTGCCCGGCAAGGTGTTCGAGCACGTGGTGCCGTTCCTGGTGCTGTTCGGCTGCGCGCTGGTCGCCGTCCAGCCGGTGCTGGCCCGGCGGCTGGCCAACGTGCACCCGCACAACCGGATCGCGGCCGGGGCTGTCGCGGTCGGGCTGACCGGCGTGTACGGCGGGTACTTCGGGGCGGCGCAGGGCGTCATCCTGATGGGCGTGCTCGGCTTGGTGCTGGACGACGACCTGCAGCGCCTCAACGGGCTGAAGAACGTCCTCGCCGCCCTCGCCAACGGCGTCGCCGCGCTGCTGTTCGTGATCGTGAGCCACGTGGCCTGGGCGCCGGCCGCGCTGATCGCGGCCGGGTCCATCGTCGGCGGCGTCCTCGGCGCCCGGTACGGCCGGCGCATCCCGCCGCAGGTGCTGCGCTGGACGATCGTCGTCGTCGGCACGGTCGTCGCGGTCATCCTGCTCATCAGGGGCTGACCGGCGGCACGGTAAGATTGCGCCGTGGCACTCACCGAGGAAGAGAAGCGCAAGCTGTACGAGCTGCAGAGCCAGAACCTCAAGCCGCGCAAGCTCGTGATCGCCGGCGTGCTCTCCGCGATCTTCATGGTGTCCCTGCTCACCACCAGCCACGAGAACTACACCGAGTGGGTCTTCGCGATCGGCACCGCCGTCGCCATCCTCGCCGTCATGATCGGCGAGCGGATGCTCCGCAAGATGGGCTGGCGCCGCTGATTCACGGCACGTTCTGGGATGACGGCGGTCACCCCGACGTCCAGCCGCCACTCACCGACGAGGCCGTCCGCACCGCCGAGCGCATCCTCGGAGTGACGTTGCCCGCGGCCCTGGTCGACCTGCTCCGCGTCCGCAACGGTGGCGGCGTTCACCAGACGCGGCGGCGGTACCCGATCAGCCAGCCCACGTCGTGGGCGCGCGACCACGTGCCGGTCCCCACCGTGATGGGCATCGGCGACGACGGGTCCGGGTTGTCGATCACCGACACGCCGTACCTCGTCCAGGAGTGGGGTCTGCCCCAACCCGTCGTCCTGCTCACCGGCGACGGCCACTGGTGGATCGCCCTGGACTACCGGGCTTCCGGTCCGCACGGCGAGCCGTCGGTCACCTGGTTCGACACGGAGCTGGGGACCGAGCTGGAGCTGGCGCCGGACTTCCGGACGTTCGTCGGAGGGCTCACCTCAGAGGGCGCCGGCGTCGCGGGCTGAGAACACGGTCGGGTAGATCGGGCGGAAGCCCAGCTCGGTACGGGCGCGGTCGATGCTGACCAGACCCTCCCAGGGATCTTCCAGCGGTGCGTCCAGGGCCGGGGCCGGCCGGCCGTTCAGGGCGAACAGGTCCAGCGTGCTGACCGGCGCCTCATCGGCGATGTTGTAGGTCCGGCCGCCGATGCCCTCGGTCCGCAGCGCGCGCAGCACGCCTTGGGCGATGTCGGCGTGGTGGCCCATCTGGAAACGCTTGTGCGCGGGCCAGCCGACGGCCCAGCGCAGCACCTCGGCCAGGTGCGGGTCGCCGTCGCCGTACACGAACGGCAGCCGCAGCACCCGCGGGTCGAGGCCGTCGATGCCGGCCAGCTCCGCCTCGGCGGCCGCCTTGTTCACCGGGTACGGGTTCCGGGCGAACTCGACCGGCGCCGGGACGTCATCCTCGACCGCTGGCCTGCCCCTCCCCGGCCCGTACACCAGGTTGGTGCTGGTGAACACGAACCGGCGGACACCCGCGTCGCGGGCGGCCAGGCCCAGCAGGCGCGTGCCGTCGACGTCCACCGGACGGCCGCGGTCCGCGTCGCCGCTGCGTAGGGCGGTGGCGAGGTGGACGACGGCGTCGATGCCGTCCAACGCGGCCGCCAGGTCGACCGGCCCGGTGAGGTCACCGGTGGCGATCTCCGCCCCGGCCGCCTTCAGGGCCGCTCCCCGCTCCGGGTCCCTGGTCAGCGCCCTGACCTCCAGGCCGTGGGTGAGCAGCCGAGGCACGAGGCGGCTGCCGACGCGGCCGGTGGCTCCGGTGACGAGCACTCGCATGATCACTGTCCTCTCGCGTGGTTCGACCCATCCACCCTCGCCGGACCGCCGGCCGGGCGGGAGAGGACCGCCGAACCAGGGACTCGCGGTCCCTCCCTGCTCAGCCCGGTACTCGGCGACAATGGCCGGGTGAACAGGGCGGAGCTGGCCGACTTCCTGCGCCGCCGGCGGGCCGTGATCCAGCCGGCGGACGTGGGCCTGCCGGCCGGGCTGCGGCGCCGCACGCCGGGCCTGCGCCGCGAGGAGGTGGCCAGGCTCGCCGGCATGTCCGTGGACTACTACAACCGGCTGGAGCAGTCCCGCGGCCCGCGCCCGTCCCGGCAGGTGCTGGCCGCGCTGGCCAGGGCGTTGCGGCTGGACGACGACGGGCGGGACCACCTGTACCGGCTGGCCGGTGAGCCGCCGCCGGAGGCGGCCCGGCCGACCAGCCACGTACGGCCCGGGGTGCTGCTGATCCTGGACAAGCTGGACGACGTGCCGGCACTGGTGGTGAACGCCCGCGGCGACGTGCTCGCCTGGAACGCCCTGGCCGCGGCGCTGATCACCGACTTCTCCGCGCTGCCGCCGGACCGCCGCAACTTCGCCTGGCTGCACTTCGCCCCGCCGCCGGGCTGGCGGGGCCGGCTCGCCGGCGCTCAGGACGAGCGGGACCGGCTGGGCCGGGAACACGTCGCCGACCTGCGGGCGCTGGCCGCCCAGTACCCGGACGACCCCGACCTGGCCCGGATGATCGAGGAGCTGCGGGCGGCGAGCCCGCGGTTCGCGGCGATGTGGGAGCAGCACGACGTGGCGGTGCGCCGGATCGCCCGCAAGCGCGTCGACCATCCGGTGGTGGGGCCGCTGGACCTGGAGTGCGAGGTGCTCTTCACGCCCGAGCACGACCAGCGGCTGATCGTGTACGCGGCCGCGCCCGGCAGCCCGACCGCCGACGCGCTCGCGCTGCTCCGCGTCGTCGGGCTCCAGGACGCGGCGGACACCTCCGGCACCGTCCGCTGAGCCCTCTCACCTGGCGTAATTCATCGCGTGATGGCCAACACGTTGACGCGATGTTGGCCGTCTGATGAAATCATCACATGGTTAATGCAACGGTCGATGAATTCAGCGGCACGACAGCCCGCGGCGGCGGCCGCCGCCAGTGGCTGATGCTCGTGGTGCTCCTCACCGGGCTTTACATGCAGATGCTCGACACGACGATCACCACGGTGGCCGTCCCGGCGATCCAGCGCTCGCTGGACGCCACGTTCGGCGAGGTGCAGCTGGTGCTCGCCGGCTACTCGCTGGCGTTCGCCTGCATGCTGATCACCGGGGGCCGGCTCGGCGACATCCACGGCCGCCGTCGACTGTTCTGGCTCGGAATGCTGGGCTTCACGGCGGCCTCCGCGCTGTGCGGCGCCGCACCCGACCCGCGCACGCTGGTGGTCGCCCGGATCGTCCAGGGCGCCTGCTCGGGCCTGATGTTCCCGCAGGTTCTGGCCATCATCCAGGTGTCGATCCCGGCGCGGGACAAGGGCAGGGCGTACGCCGTCTACGGTGCCACCGTCGGCCTCGGCGCGATCACCGGCCCGGTGCTCGGCGGCGCGCTGATCGCCTGGAACCCGTTCGGCGCCGACTGGCGCGCCATCTTCCTCGTCAACGTGCCGATCGGCCTGGTCGCCCTGGCACTCGCGCCGCGCCTGCTGAGCGAGTCGACCTCCCCCGACGCCGACCGGCTCGACATCCCCGGCGTGCTGCTGATCACCACCGGGCTGTTCCTGCTGGTACTCCCCCTGGTCATCGGCCGCGACCAGGGCTGGCCGGCGTGGACGTTCGCGATGATGGCCGCGTCCGTGCCGGTGCTCGCCGCCTTCGCCTGGTACGAGGCCCGGCTCAGCCACCGGGACGGCGCCTCGCCGCTGCTGCGCACCGCGCTGTTCCGGCAGCGGTCCTTCACCGTCGGCATCCTGCTCTGCCTGTGCTTCTTCGCCGCGGTGCCCTCGTTCTTCTTCACCTTCCTGCTCACCCTCCAGGTCGGCTTCGGGTACTCCGCGGTGAGCGCCGGCGCGGTCACGCTGGCCTTCGCCGGTACGGTCGCGGTCGCCTCGGCCCGGTCCACCGCGGCGGTCAGGCGCCTCGGCACCTGGACGCTCGCGGTGGGCAGCGCGCTGGCCGCGGTCGGCGTCGTCATCGTCATGATCACGCTGCACGCGGCCGGCACCGACCTGAGGGGCTGGTACCTGGTGCCGGCGCTGATGGTGGCCGGGGCCGGCGGCGGGCTGGTCCTCGCCCCGGTGACCAGCGTGATCCTGGCCGGCGTGCACTCCGACGACGCGGGCGCCGCGTCCGGCGCGCTCGCCACGCTGCAACAGGTCGGCTCGGCCGCCGGGATCGCCGTGATGGGTGTGATCTTCTTCGGGCTGCTCGGCGCCAACGCCGACCGGTCGGCCGACCAGGCCGTCCCCGGGCTGCGCTCCGACCTGGCCGCGGTGCACGTCACCGGCCCCCAGGCCGGCCAGATCGAGCAGGCGTTCCGGGTGTGCTTCCACGACAAGGCCAACCTCAACGACCCGTCCGGCACGCCCGCGAGCTGCCGGCGGATCGCCCACCAGGTCGCGGCCAGCCCGGCCCCGCCGGCCACCAAGGCCGCCGTCGCCCACGCCGTCCAGGACCGCGCCGCCACGCTCGCCCGCAAGCACGACTTCAGCCACACCCTCCAGCAGGGCCTCGGCTGGCAGCTCGGCGCCTTCGGCGCCACGTTCCTGCTGGTACTCGCCCTGCCCAAGGTCCGCCCCGACGCCGACCTCCCGCTGGCGGCGGCCTAACCCGCGGCCGTGGCCGCCAGCTGGCCGCAGGCGCCGTCGATCTCGCGCCCGCGGGTGTCACGCACCGTCGTCGACACCCCGTGGGCGCGGAGGCGTCGCACGAACTCGTCCTCCACCGGCTTCGGGCTGGCGTCCCACTCGCTGCCCGGGGTCGGGTTGAGCGGGATCAGGTTCACGTGCGCGAGCTGGCCGGCGAGCAGCTCGCCGAGCAGGTCGGCCCGCCACGGATGGTCGTTGACGTCGCGGATCATCGCGTACTCGATCGACACCCGCCGGCCGGTCACCGCCGCGTACTCCCACGCCGCGTCCAGCACCTCGGCCACCTTCCACCGGGTGTTGACCGGCACCAGCGTGTCCCGCAGCTCGTCGTCGGGGGCGTGCAGGCTCACTGCCAACGTGAGGTTGAGGCCTTCGGCGGCCAGCTTGTGGATCGCCGGCACCAGGCCCACCGTCGACACGGTGACCGAGCGTTGCGACAGGCCGAGCCCGTACGGGGCCGGCGCGACCAGCCGGCGTACCGCCGCCAGCACCCGCCGGTAGTTCGCCAGCGGCTCGCCCATGCCCATGAAGACCACGTTCGACACCCGGCCGGGCCCGCCCGGCACCTCGCCGGCGGCCAGCGCACGCGCCCCCGCCACCACCTGCTCCACGATCTCGGCGGTGGACAGGTTGCGGGTCAGCCCCTGCTGGCCGGTGGCGCAGAACGGGCAGGCCATGCCGCAGCCGGCCTGGCTGGACACGCACATCGTGACCCGGTCCGGGTACCGCATCAGCACCGACTCGAACCGGGTGCCGTCGTGCGCACGCCACAGCGTCTTGCGGGTGTTGCCGCCGTCGCAGGTCAGCTGCGTGACCGGCGAGAGCAGCGGCGGCAGCAGGGCCTCGACCAGCTTCGCCCTGGTCGCCACCGGCAGGTCGGTCATCGCCGCCGGATCGTCGGCGAGGCGGACGAAGTAGTGCCGGGCCAGCTGGTCGGCGCGGAACGGCCGCTCACCCAGCTCGACGGCGGCGGCTCGCCAGCCGGCCGGGTCCAGGTCGGCCAGGTGGCGCGGCGGCATGGCGCGCCGGGGCGCGTCGAAAACCAGCGGAAGGGAAGGCATCTCGGGTACCAGACTAGGAGAGGAAGCTGTGCAGCAGCAGGTACGCGACCGGCGCGGTCGGCAGCAGCGAGTCCAGCCGGTCCATCAGGCCGCCGTGCCCCGGCAGCAGGCTGCTCATGTCCTTGACGTCCAGGTCCCGCTTGATCATCGACTCGCCCAGGTCGCCGAGGGTCGCGGTGACCGCGACCGCCAACCCGAACACCACCCCGTGCCACCAGGTGTCGTGGAAGGCGAAGACCAGCAGGCCCACCCCGCAGAGCACGCACGCCACCAGCGAGCCGACAAAGCCCTCCCAGGACTTCTTCGGGCTCACCGTCGGCGCCATCGGGTGCCGGCCGAACAGCACACCGGCCACGTACCCGCCGGTGTCGTTGCAGACCACGGTGGCGATGAACGCGATGATCCGGAGTGGACCGCGGTGCTCGGCCACCGTCAGCACCGCGAAACCGGCCAGGAACGGCACGTACACCGCCATCAGCGCGCCGACCGTCACGTCCCGCTGGTAGCCGTCCGGGCCGTCCGCGAGCCGCCACAACGCCACCGCGACCACCGTGAGCAGCAGGCCGACCAGCAGCGCCTCGATGCCGGACCACCAGGCCCCGGCGAGCATCCCGGCGCCGCCCACGGCCAGCGGCACGAACGGCGGGCGCAGGCCCTTCGAGCCCACCGCCGTACCCAGCTCCCACAGCGCCACCACCACCGCGGCCGCGGCCAGCGCCACGAACGCCGGCCGGTAGATCAGCAGGCTGGCCAGGATCGCGCCGCCCAGCACCACGCCCACGCCGATGGCGGCCGGCAGGTTGCGGCCGGCACTGGGCTTGCGCCGATGGCTGCTGTGCGACGGCGGGGACACGGTCTGCTGGCCGGCCATCAGTTGGCGCTCGAGCCTGCGGTCGTCATACCTCGAGCAGCTCGGCTTCCTTGTGCTTGAGCACCTCGTCGACCCGCGCCACGTACTTGTGGGTCAGGTCCTCGAGCTCCTTCTCGGCCCTGCGCACCTCGTCCTCGCCGGAGTCCCCGTCCTTGACCAGCTTGTCCAGGGCGTCCTTGGCGTGCCGGCGGACGTTGCGGATGGCCACCTTGGCCTCCTCGCCCTTGTGCCGGGCCACCTTGATCAGCTCGCGCCGCCGCTCCTCGGTGAGCTGCGGGAAGACCACGCGGATCACCGTGCCGTCGTTGGTCGGGTTCACACCGAGGTCGGAGTCGCGGATCGCCCGTTCGATCGCCGGCAGCGCGTTCGCGTCGTACGGCTTCAGCACCGCCATCCGCGCCTCCGGGGTGGCGATCGAGGAGAGCTGGTTGATCGGGGTCGGCGCGCCGTAGTAGTCGGCGTGCAGGCGCGCGAACAGCGCCGGAGCGGCACGGCCGGTGCGGATGCCGCCCAGCTCCTCCTTGGCGAAGTCGACGGCCTTCTCCATCTTCTCCTCGGCCTCGAGGAGAGTCTCGTCGATCACGGCCGCTGCCTCCTGTCAGTACGGGAATGTCGGTCAGGACCCACCGGCGGACCCGCCCGTCGAGGCTCCGACCAACGTGCCGATCTTCTCACCCCGGACGGCCCGGGCGATGTTGCCTTCCCGGAGCAGATCGAAGACGACGATCGGCAGGATGTTGTCACGGCACAGGCTGATCGCCGTGGCATCCATGACGTCCAGGCCCTTGGCCAGGACCTCGTCGTAGTCGACGAAGTCGTACTTGACCGCGTCCGGGTGCTTGCGCGGGTCCGCGTCGTACACGCCGTCCACCTGGGTCGCCTTGAGCACCACGTCGGCCCCGATCTCCAGGGCGCGCTGCGCGGCGCAGGTGTCGGTGGAGAAGTACGGTGCGCCCAGGCCGCCGCCGAAGATCACCGCGCGGCCCTTCTCCATGTGCCGGATGGCCCGACGCGGGATGTACGGCTCGGCGACCTGGCCCATCGTGATCGCCGTCTGGACCCTGGTCTCGATGCCCTGCTTCTCCAGGAAGTCCTGCAGGGCGAGGCAGTTCATGACCGTGCCGAGCATGCCCATGTAGTCGGCGCGCCCGCGGTCCATTCCGGACCGGGACAGCTCGGCGCCGCGGTAGTAGTTCCCGCCGCCCACCACCAGGGCGGTCTGCACGCCCGACCGCACCACGTCGGCGACCTGGCGGGCGATGGCCTGCACGGTCACCGGGTCGATGCCGAGCTCGTGATCGCCGGCGAACACCTCGCCGGACAGCTTGAGCAGGATCCGGCGGTACGGCCGGGAATCCGGCGACGAGGAGGCTGACATCGTGTCGGTCATGGCTGGCAGCCTCCTCGTCGGCCGGATCAGGGGTCCGTCTGGTGTTCCGGGCGGATCGGTCAGGACTGCCCGACCTTGTACCGGACGAAGCCGGTGACGGCAACTCCCGCGTTGTCCAGCAGCTTCCGGATCGTGGTCTTCGGGTCCTTGACCCACGCCTGCTCGAGCAGGGCCACGTCCTTGAAGTAGGAGTTCACCCGGCCCTCGACGATCTTGGACAGCGCCGCCTCCGGCTTGCCCTCGTCGCGGGCCATCTGCTCGGCCAGCCGCCGCTCGGTCTCGACCAGCTCGGCCGGTACCTCGTCGCGGCTGAGGTACCGGGTGGCCGGCGACGCCGCGACGTGCATCGCGATGTCCTTGCCGACCTCGGCGTTCGGCTGGTCGAGCTGCACCAGCACGCCCACCGCCGGCGGCAGCGCCGGGTCGGTGCGGTGCAGGTACGAGGCCAACGAGCCGCCCTTGAGCACGGCGAACCGGCGCACCTCGAGCTTCTCGCCGAGCGCCGCGGCCGCCTCGTCCGCCAGGTCCTTGACGGCCCTGCCGCCCGTCTCGGTCTCCAGCAGGGCGGCCACGTCGGCCGGCTCCCCCTCGAAGACCAGGTCGACCAGCTGGCCGGCGAGCTGCTGGAACCGCTCGCCCTTGGCGACGAAGTCGGTCTCGCAGTTCAGCTCGAGGATCGCGCCCTTGCTCGCCGGGGCGCCCTCGAGCCTGATGGCCACCAGGCCGTTGGACGCCGTGCGGCTCTCGCGCTTGCCGACGTCCTTGGCCCCCTTGAGGCGCAGGATCTCGACGGCCTTGTCGAAGTCGCCCTCCGACTCCTCCAGAGCCTTCTTGCAGTCCAGCATTCCGGCGCCGGTGAGCTCGCGGAGTCGCTTGACGTCCGCGGCGGAAAAGTTCGCCATGGTGTCCGGTTTCCCTGTGATCGAATCGAATTTCGGGTGGTTACGGCTGGGGAGTCTCGGGCTGGGCCTCTGCCGGGGCCTCCGGCTGGGCCTCTACCTGGGGCTCCGCCGGGGCCTCTGCCTCTGCCTGGGGCTCCGCCGGAGCCTCCGGCTGGGCCTCCGGAGCGGCGGGCGCGTCGGCGGGCGCCGCGGCGGCAGCCTCTGCCGCCGGTGCGTCCGCGGCCGGCGCGGCACTGTCGGCCTTCTTGGCCTCGGTGCTGACCAGCAGTTCGCGCTCCCACTCGGCCAGCGGCTCGCCCTCGGCGATCTCCGGCTTGTCGCTCTCGCCCTTGCCGGCGGCGCCAGCCCTCGCCATCAGGCCGTCGGCGACGGCCTCGGCCACCACGCGGGTCAGCACGGCGACGGACCGGATCGCGTCGTCGTTACCCGGGATCTTGTAGTCGACCTCGTCCGGGTCGCAGTTGGTGTCGAGGATCGCCACCACCGGAATGCCCAGCTTGCGGGCCTCGTCGACAGCGATGTGCTCCTTCTTGGTGTCCACGATCCACACCGCGCTGGGCAGCTTCTGCATGTCGCGGATGCCGCCGAGAGTGCGCTCGAGCTTGGTCTGCTCGCGCTTGAGGTGCAGCATCTCCTTCTTGGTGCGGACAGTGCCGTCACCGGTCTGCTCCAGCGCTTCCAGCTCCTTGAGCCGCTGCAGGCGCTTGTAGACCGTGGAGAAGTTGGTGAGCATGCCACCGAGCCAGCGGTGGTTCACGTACGGCATGCCGACCCGGCTGGCCTCCTTCTGGATGGCTTCCTGGGCCTGCTTCTTGGTGCCGATGAACAGGATCGACCCGCCGTGCGCAACGGTCTGCTTGACGAAGTCGTACGCGGTGTCGATGTACGACAGCGTCTGCTGCAGGTCGATGATGTAGATGCCATTACGCTCCGTGAAGATGTAGCGCTTCATCTTCGGGTTCCAGCGCCGCGTCTGGTGCCCGAAGTGAACGCCGCTCTCCAGGAGCTGTCGCATGGTGACGACGGCCACTGGTAGTTCCTTTCGGTCCGCGTGCCGGGTGGCACGCTCCTCGGTTGGTGCCCAGCGCCCGGTCGTCGGCCGGAAGGAACCCTGGATTGGAGGGGACCGAGGAGGCCGTCGCCCTTGCCCGCGAGGCGGGGAGCCGGGAGGGCGCGTGAAGTCGGCCCGTGGGCACGGGCCGCCAGCGCAAGTGTACGCGGGTGGCTCCGCGACGGCGACTCGGGGCGAAGCCGACCCTCACAAACTCCCAGGACGTTTTCCACAACCCCAGGTTCTGTCCACAGATTCGCACGCCCGCCCGATTTTCGCCCTCCCCCACCGCCAGGCTGATCCCCATGCGAACCCGCCTCCTGCCACCGCTCCTGACCCTCCTGACCCTCCTGGCGGCTCTCCTGGCCGTGGCCCTGCTGTCCCCGCCACCGACCCTCGCCGGCGCGCCTCCGCCGCCCGCCCGCCGTACCGCCGCCGTCATCTCCGGATGGCGATGGCCGCTGGACGGTCCCGGCGGCGGTCCACCGCCGGTGGTGCGGCGCTTCCAAGCGCCGTCGACCCCGTACGGACCCGGCCACCGCGGCGTGGACCTGGCCGGCCCGGCGGGCGCCCCGGTACACGCCGCCGGTCCGGGAGTGGTGGCCTTCGCCGGGCCGGTGGCCGGCGTGGGCACGGTGAGCGTCCAGCACGAGGGCGGCCTGCGTACCACCTACCAGCCGGTGGACGTCCTGGTGGCCGCCGGCCAGCACCTCGCGGCCGGCGACGTCGTCGGTTCGCTCCTGCCGGGACATCCCGGCTGCTCAGCCGTCGCACCCCTGGTGTGCCTGCACTGGGGCCTGCGACACGGCGCGGACTACCTCGACCCGCTGGCCCTGTTCGGACGGGCCCACGTACGCCTGCTCCCCCACACCACCCGCCCGCCCCCGTGGGGTCGGGGTGACCGCTACCTGAGGTCGGCGAGCTTGCCGCGGAGCTGGAGCACCGCCTTGGTGTGAAGCTGGCAGATCCGGCTCTCGGTGACGCCGAGTACCTGGCCGATCTCGGCCAGCGTCAGGCCTTCGAAGTAGTAGAGGGTGATCACGATCTTCTCCCGCTCGGGGAGCTGGTCGATCGCGGTCGCCAGCAGCGCCTTGGTCTCGCTGTCCTCAAGGACCGCCACCGGATCGTCGGCGGCGGTGTCCGGGAGCGTGTCACCCAGGCTGAGGGACTCCCCACGATCGGAAGGGGTGGTCAGCAGTTCGTCGAGGGCGAGCACATGGGTGAAGGAGAGCTGGCTGAAGATCCGGTGCAGGTCGGCCAGGCCGATGCCGAGCTCGGCGGCCACCTCCCGGTCCGAGGGGCTACGGCTGAGCCTGCCTTCGAGGGCGGCGTAGGCGCGCTCCACGTCGCGGGCCTTCTGCCGGACCGACCGGGGAATCCAGTCGCTGGCCCGCAGCTCGTCGAGGATGGCGCCGCGGATGCGGCTGATCGCGTAGGTCTCGAACTTGATCTCGCGGTCGAGGTCGTAGCGCTCGATCGCGTCGATCAGCCCGAAGATGCCGTAGGAAACGAGGTCAGCCTGGTCGATGTGGGGCGGAAGGCCGACACCGACACGGCCGGCGACATACTTGACCAGTGGCGAGTAGTGGAGGATGAGGCGCTCACGGAGCGTGGCCTCCGCCGTGAACTTGAACTCTCGCCACAACTGGGTGAGGGATTCGTCGACCTCATGTCCTGTGTCCTGTCCTGTGTCCTGGTCAGCACTGACGCCGGTGACCACGTAATCCCCTTCACGCTCTCGGGTGAGCCCTCCGGTAGGTGGAGCGCAGGCGCTCAACTGATACGTGTGTGTATATCTGAGTAGTACTGAGAGTAGCGTGACCGAGCAGTTCTTGGACGCTTCTCAGGTCCGCGCCCCCCTCCAGGAGGTGGGTGGCGACCGTGTGCCGCAGCCCATGGGGACCCAGGTCAGCGAGGTCGGGGACGGCCGAGAGGCGGCGGTGGACGATCTTGCGGGCGGTGCGCGGGTCGAGCCGGCCGCCGCGAACGCCGAGTAACAACGCGCCGGCCGAATCGTGGGTCACCAGGGTGGGCCGGCCGTCCCGCAGGTAGCTGTCCAGTGCGGCGGCGGCCGCCTGGCCGAACGGCACCGCGCGCTCCTTGCTCCCCTTACCCAGGACTTTGACTACGTTCCGTGTCCGATCAACGTCGTCGACGTCCAGGCCGCACAGCTCGCTGACCCTGACGCCGGTGGCGTAGAGGAGTTCCAGCAGGCAGCGATCGCGGAGCCCGACCGGGGTGGGATCGTCGGCGACCTGGTCGAGAACGGCCCTGACGTCGGCGGCGGACAGCACCTCGGGGAGCGGCCGCTGCGGCTTGGGGCTGGCCAGTAGCGCGCCGCTGTCGGCGGCGGCGAGCCCGGTCCGGTGCCACCAGGCGGTGAGGACCCGAGCCGCCGCGGCCCGCCGGGCGAGCGTGGTTCTGGCCGCTCCGGTGGTACGCAACCGGGCCAGCCAGCTACGCAGCACCGTGAGGTCGACGCCGTCCGGCGCGGTCCTCCCCATCCGGGTGGCATGGTCGAGCAGGCTGACCACATCACCGACGTACGCGCGAACCGTGTGGGCCGCCATGCCCCGCTCGCGCGCCAGGTACCGCTCGAACCCATCGACGGCGGCCGCCAGTTCCGCCGGCAGCCCGCCCCGCACCTCGACCGTCGACCGCCGGACCCGCTCACCCATGGCCCGACCGTGCGGCCCCACCCCTCCCCCGTCAAGCAGCCACGCCCCCACAACCCCTCCACCACGTCGACAGAACCACCCCAACGGGACACACCCGTCGCCCAACCGCCGCTCCCACCAACGGTTCGCCGTCCGCCGCACCGTCCACGCAACCGGACGGTGCGGGCCATGCCGAAACAGGACTGTCCAGGCCACGCAACACCGCACCAGAGGCCCGGCTACCCCAACCTCAGGGATGCGCCGGTCGGCCGACATGTGCTGACAGCCGCGCAGAAGGCGAGAGGGCCAGGGTTGCGTAGCGCCACCGGGCCGCCACGGCAGCCGGAAATGCCTGCCTGCACTGGCCAAGGGTCCGGAACCGACCCGCCGTAGCAGCGCCAAGCCCACGTCGACCGTAGATCGTCCCCAGTCCGGAAGATGTCCCAGTTACCGAGGCGCCCCCGCCCAATTCAACATGGCAACGGGAATGGGTACGCCGGGCCGGCCAGCCGTGGCTCGCGGCACGGAGCATTTGCGTACTGGCGGCTTCAGATTGCCGGCCTCGCCAGTGGCCGGACCAACCTGGCTGGCCGGACCAACCGCGACGCCCAAGACCGCGACGCCCAAAACCGCGATCCCCGAGACCACCATGGCCGGGGCTGCGATGGCCGGCACTGCGATGGCCGGCACTGCGATGGCCGGCACTAGGCGGCAGGGCTGCGGTCGCCAGAGCTGCGGTCGGCAGGACCGCCGTGAGCGGGGCTGCGCGGTGAGCGGGGCTGCGCGGTGAGCGGGGCTGCGCGGTGAGCGGGGCTGCGCGGTGAGCGGGACCTCGTCCAGCGGCGGCAGCAGCCCCGGCAGCCTCTCGGCCAGCAGCGTCTTGCCGGCGCCGGGCGGGCCGACGAGGAACAGGTGATGCCCGCCCGCGGCGGCCACCTCCAGCGCCCGCCGGCCGATCTCCTGCCCCACCACGTCGGCCAGGTCGAGTCCGTCCACGTGTCTGTCCGGCGGGTCGCCGGCCGGGTCCGCCCCGGCCGGCGGCCGGACGAACGGCTCGACCGTCGCCTCGCCGCGCAGCAGCGCGATGGCCTCCGCCAGGGTGCCGACCCCGTACACCCGCACCTCGGGCACGAGCGCCGCTTCGGCGGCGTGCACCGCCGGCACCATCACCGTGCGCAGACCGGCCCTGGCGGCGGTGTGCACCATCGGCAGGACACCCGGCAGCGACCGGATCCGCCCGTCCAGCCCGAGCTCGCCCACCAGCAGGTAGCTGGCGAGCGGGTCGGCTGGCAGCTGGCCGGCCGCGGCCAGCAGGCTGACGGCCATCGCCAGGTCGTACCCGGTGCCGTGCTTGGGCATGCTGGCGGGGCTGAGGCCGACGGTGATCCGCCGGTTGGGCCACTCGACGCGGGAGTTCACGATCGCGGCCTTGATGCGGTCGCGGGCCTCCCGGACGGCGGTGTCGGGCAGTCCGGTGACGGCGAACGCCGGCGTCCCCGCTGCCAGGTGTGCCTCCACCTCGACGACCTCCCCGGAGATCCCCGTCAGACCGACCGCGTACGCCCTGGCCAGGCCGCGGGTCGCCGTGCCCATCAGAGCGACTCGCAGAGGTGTTCCAGCTGGACGGGGCCGCCGGGCGGCGCGAGCACGCTGATCACGTCCAGCCGCAGCTCGGGCGCGCGTACCTCGTGCTCGTCCAGCCAGCGCCGCGCGAGCGCCCTGACACGCGCCTTCTTGGCCGGGGTCACCGCCTCGGCAGGCGTCCCGAACTCCTCGCTGGAGCGGGTCTTGACCTCGCAGAACACCAACCGGTCGGGGTCGCGGGCGATCACGTCGATCTCGCCGTCCTGGCAGCGCCAGTTGCGGTCGAGCACGGTCAATCCATCCTCGGCCAGGTGCCGGGTGGCGAGGTCTTCGCCCCACCGGCCGAGCTCGTCCTTGGGTGCACGGGGGCGTGCGGTGTCCATGGTCAGGTCCTCTCGTCGCGCCGGTCATGACGACGAGAGTGACCGAGAGGAGAGGCGGGTGGGGGCGCGAGGCCCGAATCTGTGGATGAAATCCGGGGATGTGGAAAACGTCCTGCGGTTTTACCTGAAGGCGCTGGTCAGAGGGGTCGGGGCGGTCAGCCGCCCACGCCGGGCAGCTCGATGTCGGGCTTCTCCAGCTCCTCGACGTTGACGTCCTTGAAGGTGACGACACGCACGTTCTTCACGAAACGGGCGGGGCGGTACATGTCCCACACCCAGGCGTCCCGCATCAGCACTTCGAAGTAGACCTCGCCGTCGCCGTTGCGGACCTGCAGGTCGACCTCGTTGGCGAGGTAGAACCGGCGCTCGGTCTCAACCACGTAGGCGAACTGCCGGACGATGTCCCGGTACTCGCGATAGAGCTGCAGCTCCATCTCGGTCTCGTACTTCTCGAGGTCTTCCGCGCTCATCGGGTGATGACTCCTGACCGTCGGTCGGGCGACGGGACGGCAAACTCCAACGCCTCATTCTCTCCCACCGGACCGGTGGCAACCCCGACCCTAGCGTCGTCACCGTCCGCGATCACAGTCTCACCCAATCGGGAGATCGTCACGTAGGAGTAGCGGTGTTCCGGACACGGTCCGTGACGACTGAGCGCCTCGCGATGATCAGGGGTGACATATCCCTTGTGGGTCGCGAAATCGTACTCCGGGTACCGCTCGTGCAGCGCCGTCATGATCCGGTCCCTGGTGACCTTCGCCACCACCGACGCCGCCGCGATACAGGCCGCCACCTGGTCACCCTTCCAGACCGCCAGGTTCGGCACGCCCAGCCCCGGCACCCGGAAGCCGTCGGTGAGCACGTACGCGGGGCGTGCGGCCAGCGCGGCCAGCGCCCGGCGCATCCCCGCCACGTTGCTGACGTGCAGCCCCCGCTCGTCCACCTCGGCCGGCGGGATCACGATCGCGGTCCAGGCCACCGCCCTGCGCAGCACCTGGTCATACACCCGTTCGCGGGCCAGCGGGGTGAGCAGCTTGGAGTCGGCGAGCTCCGGCACCTGACCGCGGTTGCCGTCTGGCAGCACCACGGCGGCCACCACCAGCGGACCGGCGCACGCGCCCCGGCCGGCCTCGTCGACTCCGGCGATCGGGTCGAAACCACGGCGGCGCAGGGCGCCCTCCAGCGCCCAGAGTCCGGCGTCCCGCCGGATCACCGCGCGCCCGGGCCGCAGCATCGAACTCCTTCCCACGACCGTCCCCCGACCGATTCAGGTTAGTCGGATCAGGGCCCGACGCGTTCGGGTGGTCCGGTCCACGGGCCCGCCAGCAGCCGGGGCAGCAGCTCCGCCATCCGCCGCGGATAGACGATCTCGCTGGTCAAGCGCAGGTCGTCCAGCCTCCACCAGCGGTACTCGTGCAGCACCCGGCGTTCCAGATCGGTGAAACCGGCCACGTCGACGGCGTGCCGGTCCACCCGCAGCCGGAAGTAGTCCTCGTGCTGGCGGTACCGCCGCCCGTTGTAGGAGAACTCGGCGACCCGCTCCCACACCACCGGCCCCAGCTCCGCCGGGTCCACCTGGAGGCCGGTCTCCTCTGCCAGCTCGCGGGCGGCCGCCACGGCTGCCGACTCCCCGCCGCGCCGCCCGCCGCCCGGCGTCCACCACCAGGTGCCGCGCTCTGGCGCGGCCGGGTCGCCACCGCGGAACAGCAGCACCCGATCGCGGGCGTCGATCAGCACCACGCGACCGGCGTACCGGTCGATTACCGGGTCGCGGCGGGGCCCAGCAGGCCCACGAGGACCATCCGGAAACACTTCCGCCATCGCCTCCAGAGGGGCTAGTATTCGAACATGTGTTCGAGCCCATCGTGTGAGCATCCCGTGGCCGAGCTGTCCCACGAGCAGCTCCTTGACCAACTCACCGTGCTGCGGAAGCTGATCGACCGACTGGAGTCCGAGTACTCCCAGGCGCTCACCGCCTACAAGATGGCCGCCTACCGGGCGCGTACCGAGCAGCCCGTTCTCGCTGCCGCGAGCTAGCCGATTCTCCCTCCCGACACGGCGGGCGGCCCCGTCCCCCCTGGGGCCGCCCGCCGTGCCCTCCCCTTCCGGTACAGCACCGGCGTGAGCAGCAGGCCGGCGAGCGTCACCGGGTCAGGCCCTGTCGGCGCCGTCGGCAGGAGGGCCTCGGCGCTGCCGGGCGACGGCACGCGGTGGAACGTGGACGGGGTACCCAGGGTCCGCCACCGGCTCGGCGGCCAGATCGTCACGAACGCCTTCCCGATCACGTCCTTGGTGCTCACCGTGCCGAACTCGCCGTCCTGGATCTTGCAGCGGGAGTCGTCGGAAGCGGACCGGTGGTCGCCCATCACCCACAGCCGGCC